>WQWC01000014.1 GCA_009785525.1 Oscillospiraceae bacterium
AGACAGTCCTGCCGCCGAAGTGCAGAAAGTTGAAATCTTCTATAACTGCGTTGGTGTAATAGATGTGCCGGACTTGAAGAAGATTCCGCAAACGGAAATTCACATTCCAACAAGAAAGGGCGTAGCGGTAAGCTATGCTACTGCGTAAAAAGAAAGTGGGTGTTGTCAAGTGACTTGAGATTGTAATACAATCTCAAATCCCCTAACAACACCCTCACTGGTGGAGCTGGGGGGAATTGAACCCCCGTCCGAAAGCGCTTTGACATAAACTTCTCCGGGCGCAGACGGTTATTGCGGAACCCTTGCGGATTCCCCTTCCCTTTCCATAGCGCAAACCGTCACGCGGTCATGGTCGGGTAGCTTCAATTATGCGTGGCGCGCTCGAAGCGCATCGCACTCACGTTCTCCACTTAATCAACGCCCTCATTCCCGCTCGTGGACCTTCGGGAGAGGACGGGCAGCCTTAAGCGGCTACCGGAACAAAATCGTTATTATTGTTCTTTAATTTATAAAGGTTGCCGTTTTAGGAGTCAGCGCCTCCGCCCGCTATTTATGTTTCCACACCCCCGTCGAAACCAGTACAGCCCCGTGTTATTGTCGTGGCACAGAGAGGCCGTCCGCTAATCCGGACGACCATCGACCCAAGCGACGTGCGCCACAGGCGACCAATCAATTATGTCGTTGCCGCTTAATGACAACAATTCTAAATTCGGAAGATTCGCCAGTGGAGAGATGTCAACAATCCAGTTATTGCTAATAATCAAGGATTGTAAATTTGTCAACCCTGCAAGTAGCGATATATCGGTGATTCGATTGTTCTGTAACGACAAATGTCTCAAATTTGTCAACTCTGACAGCAACGCAATGTCTGTAATGTTGCTGCTGTTTAACTCTAGTGTCTCCAAATTCGTTAAACCCGCAACAGGAGAGAAGTCGTTGATTCGGTTATCTCTCAGCGACAATCCTGACAAATTCGTAAGCCCCGCAAGTAGCGATATGTCAGTGATTCGAGTGCTGCCCAATTGCAACCATGTCAAATTAGTGAGTCCAGCCAGCGGCGATATGTCGCTTATTGGAGCGTCCCATATGGATAAATCTATCAAATTCGCAAGCCCTGCAAGTAGCGATATGTCAGTAATTCGAGTGCTGCCCAATTGCAAGCTTGTCAAATTAGTGAGTCCTGTCAGCGGCGATATGTCGCTTATTGGAGCACCCCATATGGACAAGCTCGACAAATTAGTCAACCCCGCTAGCGGAGCTAGGTTGCTTATTGGAGCGCCCGATATGGACAAGCCTGACAAATTCGTAAGCCCAGCTAGTGGGGATATATTAGTGATTCGGTTACTGCCAAAATGCAACCATGTCAAATTAGTGAGTCTGGCCAGCGGCGATAAGTCGCTTATTTGAGCGCTCACTATGGACAAGCCCGACAAATTAGTGAGCCCAGCCAGCGGCGATATGTCGCTTATTGAATCGCCCGATATGGACAAGTTCGACAAATTAGTGAGTCTGGCCAGCGGCGATAAGTCGCTTATTTGAGCGCTCACTATGGACAAACTTGACAAATTAGTCAGCCCAGTCAGTGGCGATATATCAGTGATTTTACTGGACATTATATCAAGTGCATGCAAATTTATCATATATCTAAGCTGCTCAATATCCTCGTTGGTTAAATCCATGCCAAAAAACGAGAGTTCGGTTCGTGCCGTGCTAAACCGCTCACCGCCGATTGTGACAAACGCCGGGAACTCACCCGGAAGCCGTTCCGCCGAAACAAGCACAGTCCTAGTCGCGGCGTCCCAATCGACGTACAGTCCCACGCTTTCAAGCGGTAAGCGAATTGGCACCATTGTCCGGCCGCCGATTATTTGTGCGGGTACATCGAGGGTGAACTCTTCGCCGTTCACGGTGAATACATCGCTGCCGATGGGGATGCGCATTTCATACGTGCCGCGCATCAGGACAGCCGTACGTGCGACCTCATCCCAGTCTACCTCAAAGCCCAAGTGTTCAAACACACCGCGCACGGGTACAAGAGTGCGTCCGCCGCGAATCACCGGGGTTTGATCCGCGAATATGACGGACTGCCCCTCAATGGTGACGCCGACTGCATCTTCAGCGTGTGTCAGCGGGGCAATCACCAGTGCTGTGATTACTATCAGCGCAAGTGTGAATATTCGCTTTTTCATACAAACTCCACCTTTCTTATGTTACCCACTTCGCTAGCATCAAACACGGATTATTTTCGTCCCAATATCCCTCCAGCACTTGCAACGGCAGGAATCCCATCGCTCTATAGAACGCCAGTGTGCGCAAATACGATTCATCCTGCCTTGACTTATCCAGCGTTTTGACTGTAAGGAACGATCTTCCGGCCTTGCGGCACAGATTCTCCGCTTCTTTCACCAGCGTACTGCCCATGCCTTGGCGGTGATACTTTGGCATTATGCCCATGACATGAACCTCCGCCGTATGCTCGCTGTGTTCCTTTAGCGCTAGGAACGCTATTGCATCTCCGCCATTTACTGCCGCCAGGAATGGCATATCGCACACTTCACGGATATAGCTTTCAACAGATTCTGGTACACCAAACCATTCCGGCAGCAACTTCAGTATCCGCTCGCAGATCTTTGACTTTTCGTCCGAATTGGCTATCTGGACATATTCCACCTACAGCTTCTCCGGCTCCGGATATTCGACCCCGAATGTTTCAACCGTGACGCTCTCAATACGCTGATCTTGCTTGGGTTTATCGCTGTGATCTGTCGGAATGTCCGCGATGGCGTCAACGATATCCAAGCCTTCGGTAACACGGCCGAACGCGGCGTATGAACCATCTAAGTGCGGCGCGACCTCGTGCATAATGAAAAACTGACTGCCGGCGGAATCCGGATCTGACGCGCGCGCCATCGACAGAGTTCCTCTGTTGTGCTTTAAGTTGTTTTCAAAGCCGTTGATCGCGAACTCGCCGCGAATATTATACCCGGGGCCGCCAGTGCCTCTACCGCTTGGGCATCCGCCTTGAAGCATGAATCCGGGGATTACACGGTGGAAAATAAGCCCGTCATAGAACCCGCTTTTGATCAGCGATACGAAATTGTTGACCGTTCCCGGCGCGATTTCCGGATAGAGTTCAGCCTTTATAACTCCTCCGTCTTTCATTTTGATTGTAACTACAGGATTTGACATATTCACGCATTCCTCTCTTTAATTAATCTGCTCATTTCCCGTTCTGATGATTTCACGGCCGCGGATTCCCGCTTATCATGCAGTTTCTTGCCTCTGGCCAGACCCAGCTCCAACTTCACCCGCGAGTCTTTAAAGTAAACCGAAAGCGGAATAAGCGCAAGCCCGTCCTGCTTAATGCGTCCGTAGAGCCGCATTATTTCTTTTTTGTGCATCAACAGCCTTTTTTGCCGCATCGGGTCGCGGTTGAAGATGTTGCCTTTTTCATAGGGACTGACATGCATCCCACGCACAAAAAGTTCACCATCTTTAACGGCGCAAAACGCGTCTTTCAAATTCACGCTGCCTTGCCGGACTGATTTTACTTCAGTGCCGAAAAGCTCAATTCCGGCTTCGTATTTCTCCAGAATAATATAATCATGGTACGCTTTCTTGTTTCGTACCACTTGCTTCACTCCCGCGGCTTTTGGCGACATGCATTGACCCCCTTCGCAGAAACGGGCGATTGAATAATAATTATACACTGAGGCGAGCGCAGTTGTCAAGATTTTCCTGTGCGGGACATCCACATTGTCCCGTGTAACATGAAGTATTTTTCGCAGGGGACGATGGCAATCGTCCCGCCGAACTAGGGGCGGATGGCAATCCGCCCCTACATTGGCCATTCGAATTGCCCATGTGCGGCAAATCCCCCTTCACGCACGAAGGGGAAAAGGGGATGCCCCTCTAAAAACACTCCCGCAACTCATCCAGTGCAGACGGCCCAAGCAGCATTTTGCCGTGTTCTGTCAGATGAAGCGTATAGTTCGGGTGCAGCGGCAGCTCTTCGCCGTATTCAAACAGCACGCTTGGCGGAGTCTCTCTATCCCAGGGATATACGATTAGATAATAGTTCCCCTCGCAGTAAGATAGGAAAGATATAAGGCCGTCCGGACACATTGCTGCGGCCGCGATAATTTCTTCTATGTCCCGGAATTCAAAAAAATACGGGTCTCCTGAATGCGCCCTCGCCACAAGAAGCAGTGAATTCCTGCCAGCAAAAAGCTCAAGATACACATTTCGCCACTCATCACGGCAGTTTTCCCCCAGCGCTTCGCGTAATATTCCCGCCGCATCGTCAGTTTTCAACTCTGAAAGCGGTGCCGGCAGGGCTGATAGTTCATCGCTATTTAAATATATAAGCAGATTACGTTTGCCTATAGGATGTATGTCCATTATGTACGCCTCCTACTTCAGTTAGACCTATTAATGATATAGGCAAAAAGCCCGTTAGGCTAGTGCTAAATTAATGGAAATTCTAAAACGTATTGATTTTTTCAGACACGATGATATAATCAGGCAATGAAAAATCAAAATTATTCAAGTGAGTTAACCGCAGAATTTATAGGTTCAATGTTCCTGGTCATGGCGGCTGTTTCGTCGATGATTCTATTCACAACCGTGTTTGATGCGCCAAAAAGCATCGCAGTATTTGCAAATGCCGTCGCGGTCGCGTTTGTTCTTTGTGCGCTGATAGAAATATTCGGGCCGGTTTCCGGCGCGCACTTTAATCCGGTTGTTACCATGGTAATGCTGTTTGAAAAGAAAATTGCGGCGCCAAAAGCCGCGTTGTTTATATTGTTTCAGTTCGCTGGGGGAATCGCCGGGACAATGCTAAGCCGCCTGATGTTTCTGCGTGAAGTTGAGGTTTTATTATCGGTTTCCGAGACTGTGAGAAATGAGTACATATTCTTCGGCGAAATTTTTGGCACATTCATCCTTGTTCTCGCGATATTGCTCCTTGTAAAAGCAGGATCTGACAAAATCCAGATTGTTGTGGGATTCTTGGTCGGCGGACAGCTTATGGCCACATCCTCCACAATGTTTGCAAACCCGCAGGTCACAGTCGCACGAATGTTTACAAACTCTGCCGCCGGAATAAGGCCGGTTGATGGATTGATTTTCATCGCCATGCAGATAATCGGCGCGCTTCTGGCATATGCGGTTTACAGACTAATATTTGCAAAGGCGGCTCTGAGATGAGTAAGCTAAAAATTGGGTTTATTTGTGTTCACAACTCATGCCGCAGCCAAATCGCTGAAGCTTTGGGCAAACATATTGCAGGAGACGTGTTTGAAGGTTACAGCGCAGGTACGCATACAAAAGATAAAATCAATCCTGACGCAGTCCGGATTATGAAGGAAAAATACAAGATTGATATGGCACTCACGCAATGGCCAAAATTAATTGATGACATACCGCCTCTCGATATAGTGATCACGATGGGCTGTAATGTGGAATGTCCGCTTTTACCGTGCAAATACCGTGAAGATTGGGGACTTGACGACCCCACGGGCAAAAGTGATGATGAATTTTTGAAAATCATTACTGAAATAGAGAATAACATTCAAGTCTTGACGCAACGGGTATTACATGCTATTCTAATCTGATACGATATCAGGAGATGATGAACGATGAACGAATACACATTTGAAAACGAAGAATACAAAAACGCGTATCGCCACACGGCCTCGCATATTCTTGCGCAGGCTGTGAAACGGCTGTTTCCGGAAACTAAGCTGGCTATCGGCCCCGCGATTGCCGATGGGTTTTACTACGACTTTGACACCCCGGAGCCGTTCACGCCGGAGACGCTGGAGCAAATCGAGGCAGAGATGCGCAAAATCATCAAAGAAAAGCTGCCGCTGGAGCGGTTTGAATTGCCACGCGAAGAGGCACTTGCACTCGTGGCGGACGAGCCGTATAAGCTGGAACTTATTCACGACCTGCCGGAAGGTGAGGCCATCAGCTTCTATAAACAAGGCGAGTTTACCGACCTGTGCGCTGGCCCGCAGGTGGATTCAACCGGCAGAATCAAGGCCAATGCTTTGAAACTCACAAGCGCCACCGGCGCTTATTGGAGAGGCGACGCGAACAACAAAATGCTGCAGCGCGTGTACGGCACGTGCTTTATGACCAAGCCTGAACTTGACGAACATCTGGAGCGGCTGGAGCAGGCGAAGCTGCGGGATCACAATAAAATAGGCCGTGAACTTGAGTATTTTACGACATCCGAGTTAGTCGGCCAGGGGCTACCAATCCTGTTGCCTAAAGGCGCAAAAGTTATACAAATTTTGCAAAGATTTGTTGAAGATGAAGAAGAGCGCCGGGGATATATGCATACAAAAACCCCGGTCATGGCAAAATCCGACTTGTATAAAATCTCCGGGCATTGGCAGCATTACCTTGACGGGATGTTTGTCCTTGGCGATAAGGATAAACACGAGGAAGAAGAGGTTCTTGCATTGCGGCCGATGACTTGTCCGTTCCAGTTCCAAGCGTACCTGAATCGTATGCGCAGCTATCGTGACCTGCCACTGCGTTATGCCGAAACAGCGACACTTTTCCGTAACGAGGCGTCAGGCGAAATGCACGGGCTTATACGCATCCGTCAGTTTACAATTTCAGAGGGACACTTGGCCTGCCGTCCGGATCAGGTCGAGGATGAATTCCGCGGCTGTTTTGAGCTGGCAAACTATATGTTAAAAACCATTGGCCTCTTGGAGGATGTGACTTACCGTTTCTCAAAATGGGACGAGAACGACACGGATAAATACATGGGCAAAAAAGAGGACTGGGAAAACACACAAAACTTTATGCGTGAAGTGCTTGACGGTTTGAATGTACCATATGTAGAAGCTGACGGCGAAGCCGCATTCTATGGGCCGAAGCTCGATATCCAAATCAAAAACGTCTACGGCAAAGAGGATACGCTGATTACGCTTCAAATAGACTTTCAGCTTGCTGAACAGTTCGGTATGACATATGTGGACTCAGACGGTGAAAAGAAGCATCCGTTTGTCATACACCGCACTTCTATAGGCTGCTATGAGCGGACGCTTGCGTTGCTGCTTGAAAAATACGCCGGGGCGTTCCCGCTATGGCTCGCACCCGTGCAGGTGATCGTCATGCCAATCACCGACCGCACGAAGGACTACGCGCAATCTGTGGCAGATCAGCTAATAGACGCCGGATTCCGTGTTGAGACGGATTTCCGTGCTGAGAAAATCGGATACAAAATCCGCGAGGCGCAGATGCAGAAGATCCCGTATATGCTGGTGCTTGGCGATAAAGAAGCGGAGAATGGGCAGGTAACAGTTCGCGCCCGCGCCGATGGAGATATTGGCGCAATGACGCTGGATGAGTTTATGGAGAGGATTACCGAAGAGAAGGGAAACAGGACATAGAAGCAGCACAATATAACCGCCTGACAAAATCATTTGTCAGGCGGTTTCTTAATTGGTGTGCTCCATCGGCATTCAGGCAAATGAATCAGCTTGTTTCAATCAGGCCGTATCCGCCCTGTTTGCGTTTGTAGACTATCGAAAACGCATCGTCATGTTCCTGATTTTTAAATACGAAGAACTCATGCTCCAGCAAATCCAGCTGCAGTACGGCCTCTTCCGGTGACATCGGCTTTATCGAGAACATTTTTGTGCGGACTATATTGAATTCCTGCTCATTCTCTTGCTCAGGCGATTCTTCACGTACAGGCGGCTCGTACTCCCGTTCAAACGCACCTTCGCGTAAACGTTTGCTAAGGCGTGTTTTGTGCTTGCGTATCTGACGTTCGATTGCGGCGACGGCAGAGTCGATAGATGCAGTCATGTCGTTTGTTAAATCTGAAACACGGAAGAACATGCCGTTGTTTTTGATGGTTACCTCAGCCATGAATCGCCCGCGT
This sequence comes from Oscillospiraceae bacterium, assembly GCA_009785525.1. Lineage (GTDB taxonomy): Bacteria > Bacillota > Clostridia > Oscillospirales > Oscillospiraceae > WRMH01. The sequence goes on from WQWC01000014.1 coordinate 7,910, forward strand.
TCTGACGTGAACGTGACAAACGCCTCTGACTCAGTCTTAAAAAACCGGTCTATCTTGCTGATTTTCTTCTCAGCGTAGTCGCGCAAATCGTCTGTAATATGGACTTTTTTCTCGGTAATCGTAAATTTCATTATTGTCAACTCCTTACTATAATATAAAGCTATAATGTCAGGGGACATTATAGCTGTCTTTTTCTAACTTAATTATATCATATAAGAAAACATTTTGCTATCAAAAAAATATTTAATTTTCACAAAATCATACAGGCGTGTCGAGTTGCATGACAGCTTATATTGACAACGCACGGAAGGCCCGTTGTGTGTGTTGGGCACGCTTCAATGTTAACCGCGATTGCCGTGTATCGCCCGCCCGTGCCCATAGGGCCGATGCCAAGCTCGTTTATCTTACCCAGAACCCGCCGCTCCATCTGTTCATAAAACTTGTCGGCGTTCCGGGTATCGGCGTTCCGCAAAAGTGCGCGTTTGGCAATATTGGCACACTGCTCAACCGTTCCGCCGAGGCCGACGCCGACAAACACAGGCGGGCATATATCTGCGCCCGCGCGGGACGCGGTTTCAACGATAAAATCCTCTATTGTATCTGCGGAATCCCCCGGTGAAAACAGCCGCATCGCGCTCATATTCTCACCGCCGAAGCCTTTGGGGGAGACCTGCAGCTTGACAGAATCCCCGTCAACAAGCCGCATGTGCAAAACACACGGCGTGCCGTCCTTCGTATTCCGCCGTCTTATCGGATCTTCAACAATGCTTTTGCCCAGAAATCCAAGAGCGCACGCCCGGCCTACACCCTCGTTAACTGCGTCTTCAAACAATCCTCCGGTGATATGTACGTCCTGTCCAATGTCGGCGAATACAACGACCATACCGGTCTCTTCGCAAATCGGCACAGCGCGTTCCGCCGCGTGTTTGAAGTTTGTGACCATATCTTCAAGTGCGGATATCCCGGCGGGGGACTCTTCGCTTTCCGCGGCACACTCCAACAATATGCCGAGCGCCGGCGGCAGAATCGTCGCCGCCTCAATACACAGCTGTTCCACCGCGGCCGCGATGGTTTCGCAGGTTATCTCTTTCATAACCTTATACAGTCCACCAGAAGCGCGCCGGTTTGTTGATCTTAATTTTGTCTTTACTGTAAGTCTTGCTCTCAACACGGGATTCAATCTCAGACTGCGGGGACGACACAGCCTCACCAGTGGCAGATTTTCCAGTGTCTAAAAGTGCCTTTAGTTTGCTTAACTGGGAATCCACATCGTCGATGACTGCCGGCAGTCCGGCTATTGAGTTCAGTGTGTCGTCAAGCTCTGCTTTTATACGTTGCTGAACGCTGCCGAAATCTGAACCGACCCTGTCAAAAGCTGTTTTAAACTTTGAGAATGTTGCTAACGCATCGTCAAACGCAGCTATTTTGGCGGCGATATCAGGCCTATTCTCAGCATCTGTAAGCCTCTGCCGGAGGTCAGCCGTTTCTTCGGCGAGCCTTTGTAATTCTGTCTCCGCCTGCTCCCGCGTGTGCCGGAGGGTGGATATGTCGTCGGTGAGTCGCTTAACCTCTGCGTCCGCTTGCTCGTACGCGTATTTGAGGGACGATGCCTCGGCCGATAGCCGCTTTACTTCCGTGTCTGCCTGCTCCCGCGCGAATTGGAGAGATGCCATTTCGCCGGAGAGACGCTCCGCCTCTGCCTCCGCTTGCGCACATACATACTGAAGGGACGATGCTTCGCCAGAAAGCCGTTTAACTTCGGTGTCCGCCTGCTCATACGCGTGCTTGAGAGATGCTGCTTCGTTATTTAGCTGCTGAATTTGTGCATCTGCCTGCTCGTACTCGTATTTGACAGCGGCGGCCTCGCTATTCAGCCGCTGAATTTCCGTGTCTGCCTGCGCCTGCGAACGCCGCAGGTCGGCCGTTTCGTCAGAGAGTCTTTGCACTTCATTCTGCATTGACTCTTTCTCACTGCGCTGATTATTCCTGTCCTTAGTCAGCTGGGTGATATAGTCGATAACATCTTTCTCGTTAAATCCCCCGAAAAATCTTTTTCTGAAAAGATTGATTTCTCCTGCCATTAAACACCACATTCTTTCAATTTTTCTATTGTGAAATACGGAATAAATTTACCAAGAGTAACCCATCTCAATAAAATCCGCACCGGTTCTCATGAATACCGTTTCAATCCCATTAACCGCGCCCATCGCGGCGTCAATATGATACGCTTCACCGTCAAGATAAACTTTGTTCCAAGCGTGTACCATATCATTAAGGTAACCCAAAACAACGCGCGTGTCAATCCCCAGTTCATCAGCCAGTGCTTTGAATGCCATTGCGAACCCTTCCCCAACCGCTCTTCCGGCGACCAAAGCGCCGTATGCCGTCGCCTCTGTCCGCTGGGAACCATGCTCTGCAACCGTCATTGCCGCGCCATAGTCAAAATCGCAGGAGGCTATCAGGTTTTCAGCCAATGCGCGGAGTTTCTCCTCGTCATTGCCGCCGACTGCCAGTTCCGCGTTGCGGCGCACTGCATCAGCCAGACTTCCGCCGCGTTGATGAAGTATTCCGGATTCATCTCCGAATCTAAGCTGAAGCTCTATTATCTTATCGTCCCCATGGGTTTCGGGGAACACCTCGGCGGATGTGACCGGCATGATCACAATGCCTCGCGGATTTTCATAGTACAGCGTCCTGACTAAAGCTGTGACCATATTAGCCGTCACATCCGGCAGAGATGTGCGGAATATTATCTCATCCCGGTATTCGCCCATATATCTTAACAAAGCGTCTGTCAGCTCTTGCACTGAGTATATGGGTAAAATGGATTCTACCTGTCTTTGACTGATTCTGTATTCGATGTCTATGTCAAATCCAAGATATGTGCCGATTCTTGTTTCCGCACCTGAAATATCATAAACGGCAAACGTGCCCAGGGGGTCGTAATTCAAGATATCATGCCTGACTTTCTCGAAATCCTCCTCAATCTCACCTTCATAACCGTGGATAACTATTCTGCCTGATTCTGAGTGGTGTGTTATAAGGTAGAGTACCGCCGCATGAAGCTCATAGTAATTTGCCGCCGCATTCAGATAATCCAACTCCGGCGGACGTTCATACGGCGGGATGGGGCGTGGGGTGATATCAAATATCTCACCCTCAATTATAGCAGCGCACCCGGACATTACGACGACCGCCGCGCATATTAAGCAGAATATTATTCGCCGTTTCAATCTAGGATACACCACCTATTAATTAGCTGTCTAATAAAGTAAGCTGTTCCTCGCCTTTGTCTTCCGGCTTCAGGGTTGCACCGGCAGCGGGGATGTTGCGGACCCGATACCGAGCCGGATTGACTATAAGACTTTTATCAAGCGGCACGGCGGATTCAAGCTTATGCCGCGGCCCCAGTGTCATAACGGACACGCCCTGTGTTGCCCTTGTCGTCTTTGATGTCAGCAGAGCTGTTGAATAAACAAGCGCCCGGCCGCCGCTGGAGTAAACCGCCACTTCCGTGTCTTCAACGAGCGGTATAACGGATTTAACCGGACTTTTGCCAGAATACGCCCCGGTCAGCTTTTTGCGGTTCGTCTTCGTCAAGTACGCCGAAAGCGCGACTTTTGCCGCTTTCCCATTCTCAAAGAAGAATATGATCTGTCCCGAATAGTCCCCGGGATCTGTCAGGTAAATTATATTTTCGCCCTCGTCCATCTCAAGTACACCGGGAAGATAGAGTCCCAGACTGGATGCCTTTGTATCCTCAAAATCAGACAGCCGCGCTTTATAGACTTGCTGCTTATCTGTGAATATCAAAACCTCATGTACGTTCCGCGACTCAAAACTGAGAAACGGCCCGTCGGAATCTTTGTACTTCTGCTCCGAACTCATACGGAGCGACTGCTGCGTTATTTTCTTAAAATATCCCTCCCGCGACAGGAATATGTTAACGGCATAATCCTCAACCTGCTGGTTATCTTCAAAGGCTTCTATCTCGTCTTCATATATTATCTTGGTTCGGCGCTCTTCGCCGTATTTTTTGATGACATCTTTGAGTTCCTTGACAATTATAGCCTTGACGCGTTTTTCAGAACCAAGGATGTCTTCCAGATCTTTTATATCGCCCTCAAGCGTGGACGTTTCCTCGGTGCGTCTGATGATGTACTCGCGGTTTATGTTCCGCAGACGGATTTCCGCGACGTATTCGGCCTGTAATTCGTCAATACCGAAGCCTATCATAAGATTCGGCACAACCTCTGCCTCTTCTTCCGTCTCGCGGATCAATTTTATCGCCTTGTCTATGTCCAGCAGAATTTTCTTAAGGCCGAGGAGCAGGTGCAGCTTGTCTTTCTGTTTGCGCAGTTCGCTGAATACTCTTCGCTTTACGCAGTCAATCCGCCAAGCTGTCCATTCCTCCAATATCTCACGCACGCCCATAACACGCGGGGAACCGGCGATCAAAATGTTGAAGTTGCATGAAAAAGTGTCTTGCAGCGGGGTTTGCCTGAAAAGGCGTGCCATAAGCTTATTCGGGTCAACCCCGCGCTTGAGGTCAATTGTCAGCTTCAATCCGCTGAGATCAGTCTCGTCGCGCATGTCCGATATTTCGCGCATCTTGCCGGACTTTATAAGCTCCGCCACTTTGTCTATTATCGCCTCAGCCGTTGTGGAGTATGGAATCTGCGTGATCTCAATCATGTTCCCGTCTTTCACATATTGCCACACGCCGCGGACTTTGATGCTGCCTCTGCCGGTTTCGTAAATCGCTTGCAGGTCATTGGCGTTGTAAATAAGCTCTCCCCCCGTGGGGAAATCGGGCGCTTTCAGCGTTTGCGTAAGGTCGCAGCTTGGGTCGGACATGAACTCAATCGCCGTGTTGCACACCTCTTCAAGATTAAACCCGCAAATATTGCTTGCCATGCCGACGGCAATGCCGGTGTTTGCACTGACAAGCACGTTCGGGAACGTCGTCGGCAAGAGTGTCGGCTCCGTCATCGTACTGTCGTAGTTGTCAACAAAATCGACGGTGTCCTTATCTATATCGCGGAAAATTTCAGCGCAGATTGACGACAGCTTTGCCTCCGTATAACGCGACGCTGCGCAGGCCATATCACGGGAATAAGCCTTGCCGAAGTTGCCCTTTGAATCCACGAACGGCGTGAGTAGCGCGCCGTAACCTTTCGCCAGCCGCACCATCGTGTCATAGATCGGCCCGTCACCGTGCGGGTTGAGCCGCATAGTCTGGCCGACAATATTCGCCGACTTTGTGCGCGAACCGGTCAGCAAACCCATCTTGTACATCGTATAAAGCAACTTCCTGTGGGATGGCTTGAACCCGTCAATCTCCGGAATCGCGCGGGAGATAATGACGCTCATCGCATAGGGCATGTAATTTACTTCAAGCGTGTCAGTAATCGGCTGTTCCAATACTTCGGCACGCAGCCCGGCTACATTGGGGCTATCGACTTTTTTAGTTGTTTCGTCTGATTTTTTCTTCGGCATGTTGTCCTCTATAATCTAAGTTCAATCAAAATAATATTCCAACATATCATCCGGGGCAATGAAGCCGCCGGGATGGTTTCCTCATCGCTCTACGACACATCAGCGACGTCAATATACCTGTGCCCATGCTCCGAAATAAACTCCTTACGCCCGGCGAGGTTGTTGCCGAGGAAGAGGTCAAACGCTTCTGCCGTGGCTTCGGCTTCGCTGGGCAGCACTTTTACAAGCCGCCGCGTTTCGGGATTCATTGTCGTCAGCCACATCATGGCCGGGTCGTTCTCACCCAGGCCTTTTGAGCGCTGAATCGTATGCTTCGCACCGTTGAATCCGGATATAATTTCAGCTTTTTCCCGCTCAGAATACGCAAAATACGTTTTGCCCTTGCACTCAAGCTCAAACAGCGGTGACTCGGCGATATATACATGGCCTTTCTCAATCAGCGTCGGCACCAGCCGGTACAGCATTGTCAGAATCAGCGTGCGTATCTGGAATCCGTCATAATCAGCGTCAGTGCAAATTATCACGCGGCTCCACCGCAGGGCGTCTAAATCGAACTCGCTTAAATCCCGCGAGTGCCGGGTCTGTATTTCAACGCCGCAGCCCAGAACTTTTATTATGTCAGTGATAATCTCATTCGCGAAAATCTTGCCGTAATCGGCTTTCAGGCAGTTGAGTATCTTACCGCGAACCGGGATGATCCCTTGAAACTCCGCGTCCCGGCTGAGTTTGCAGGCGCCCAGGGCGCTATCGCCCTCAACGATATATATCTCGCGGCGGGACACGTCCTTTGTCCGGCAATCCACGAATTTTTGGACGCGACTCATAATATCCACGCCGCCGGATAGCTTCTTTTTTATGTTCAGTCGCGCTTTTTCCGCCGTTTCGCGGCTGCGTTTGTTGATAAGCACCTGCTCTGCGACTTTTTCCGCCTCTGCCTTGCGTTCTATGAAAAACACTTCAAGTTGAGACCGCAGAAATTCCGTCATCGCCTCTTGAATAAACTTGTTTGTTATTGCCTTCTTCGTCTGATTTTCATAAGATGTTTGTGTTGAAAAGCAGTTTGTGACAAGAATCAGGCAATCCTGCACGTCTATGAAAGTGATTTTGCTTTCGTTTTTCTGATATTTATTGGTTTTCCTCAAATAAGCGTCAATTTCAGCAACAAACGCACTGCGGGTCGCTTTCTCCGGCGCACCGCCATGCTCCAGCCAGGACGAGTTGTGGTAATATTCAATTAAGTTGAATGTGTTGGAAAAACAAAATGCCGCCGAAAGCTTAACTTTGTATTCCGGCCTGTCCGCTCGGTCGCGTCCGCGGCGTTCGGCTTCAATAAACATAGGCGTCGTCAGCGATTCTTCACCAGCAAGCTCCGTAACGTAGTCTAAAATACCGTTTTTGTAAAGGAATTCCGAAATCTCAAAACTCTGCCCAGCCTGATTCTTGAATTTGAACGTCACTCCGGCGTTGACGACTGCCTGGCGCTTGAGCGTATCCATGAAATATTCCGGCCTGACGGAAATATCGGTAAACACATCAAGATCCGGCTTCCACCGGATAACAGTGCCGGTGCGCTTGCCTGCAAAATCTTCCGATTGCAAGCCGCCGATATTTTCGCCTTTTTCAAAATGCAGCGAATACTTTTTCCCGTCACGGTAGATCGTCACATCCATGAACTCCGACGCGTACTGCGTGGCGCAGGAGCCTAAGCCGTTTAGGCCAAGGGAGTATTCATAGCTCTCGCCCTCGTCATTGCTGTATTTGCCGCCGGCGTATAGTTCGCAAAACACCAATTCCCAATTATACCGCTCCTCTGCGGTATTCCAATCAACCGGACAGCCTCTGCCAAAGTCCTCTATCTCGAACACATTGTTCTCAAACCTGGTGACTGTGATGATGTTGCCGAACCCTTCACGGGCTTCGTCAATTGAGTTTGAGAGTATTTCAAATACGGCGTGCTGACAGCCTTCTAATCCATCTGAACCGAAGATAACGCCCGGGCGTTTCCGGACGCGATCTGGGCCTTTGAGGGCGCTGATACTGTCATTGCCGTATTGTTCAGCTGTTGTTTTCATGCACGCTCCTTTGATGCCTTGGTTAGTAATTCCAATATATAATTATATAACATTTCCCTCGGCAAAGCAACCCTTAATCGGCAACCTTTAATCCCGTCAAGAACCGCCGGATCATATCCAGCGCGTGGGAGGCTGCGCCCATGCGGACCCGCTCGCGATCATGGAACAGTCTCAAACTGCGGCAGAACGATTGATCCGCCGTTGTCAGCGCAACAAACGCACTGCCAAGTTCCATGCCGGAGCCATCGCCGTCAGGCCCCGCGACTCCCGTTATGCCGATGCCGATATCAGTCCCCAGTTTGAGTCTCGCACCATCCGCCATGGCCAAGGCGACCTCTCGACTGACGACGCCTTTTTCGCGAATCAGTGCTTCGTCCACGCCTAAAAGCAGCGTTTTGGACTCCGCGCTGTAAGTAATCATGCCGCCCATGAACACCGCGGACGCGCCGGGGATATCGGTCAAACGCTTGGACAAAAGCCCGCCGGAGCAGGATTCTGCCGCCGCAAGTGTCATCCCCTGTTCTGTGAGCAGACGTATCGCCTCACTTTCGAGGCTTATCGCATCCACGCCATAGATGATGTCGCCCAAAATTTCGCGCACTTCGGCAATTACCGGGTTCATAAGCCTATCTGCCTCTGCTTCCGACTGTGCTTTCGCTGTGATCCGCAGCATGACCTCGCTGTCCTTGGCGTACGGCGCAAGTGTTGGATTTTGCATACTCTGCATCATGCCACGCAACCGATCTTCAACCATGCTTTCGCCCAGACCGAAGATATGGATATTGTGAGAGCGAATCTCAAACTTGGACAACCGCTTCAGATACGGCGCGACACATCCTTGCAGCATCGTACGGCACTCTCTCGGAGGGCCGGGAAGCATCAGGACATGCTTGCCCTCCGCCTCGAAAGCGCAGCCCGGCGCCGTGCCAACGGGGTTATCGAAGATCTCGCAGCCTTCCGGCATTTCTGCCTGCCGCAGATTATTTTCCGTCATCTGCATGTTATGCAGTCGGTTTTTGAAAAAGCTCCGTATCTGCTCCGCTAAATCCTCACGAAAGACAAGCCTTTTGCCAAAAGCCTCGGCCAGAGTCTGCTTCGTCATGTCGTCATATGTGGGACCTAATCCGCCGGTGGTGATGATTATATCCGCGCGGCTCTTGGCGATTTCCACCGCCTGCTTCAATCGCTCGTGATTATCACCGACCACGGTGTGAAAGAATACGTTGATCCCAAACTCAGAAAGCACCCGGGACACATCCTGCGTGTCAGTGTTCACGATGGTGCCGAGCAAGAGTTCTGTGCCAACGGCGATGATTTCGGCTGTGTATGTCATGGTGTACCTCCGATGTGAGTTTGTTCTACTTTTTCGCAAAATAGCAATCTTCTGTCCAATTTTCAGGGTTTTCGTCTATGTATTGCCAAATGTGTTGATATTCCGTCTCGTCACGGATGATGTGGTCGTGGTATAATTTTTGCCATAATGAAAAACCAATTTCTTTTGTTACATATCCTTTCATTTGATTAACGACGGTCGATATTGTAGGGGCGCGCATTGCGCGTCCGTCATTAATGTTACGCAACAAAATAATTATGTGCACATGGTTAGGCATAATCACATATTTGTCAATGGCTACATTTGTGTAAATTTTCGGGATATTTTCTATTGCTGTTTTTATCGTTTCGCCGATGTCGGACAGCGGACGCGCAATGCGCGCCCCTACACCGGAATTACCATCCCACAACATTTCATGCCCGTCCTTCACACAAAACGTCACAAAATAATATCCCGCGCTTGAATAATCATATCCCTGCAATCTTATCTTTTTTCGCACAGGTAATTCTTTCATATACGTTACTCTACACCTCCACCGCCACGCGCTCAATCCCAGCCACCGCCTCTTCAACCAGCGCCGTGATATCCAGCCCGGATTCAGCCTCCAGCACATCTTCAATCCTAGGCTTCGTCCGTGGACGGCGCGGGGTGAACACGGTGCAGCAGTCTTCGTACGGCAGAATCGATGTCTCGAAAGTTCCGATCAGACGCGCGCGCTCGATGATCTCCTGCTTATCAAACGCCACAAGCGGCCGCAGGATTGGGATGTTGACGCATTCCTCCGTCACCGCCAATGCCTCCGCCGTTTGACTTGCGACTTGACCCAAGTTCTCACCGGTCACAAGTGCGGTACAGCCGTTATTAATGGCGATTTGTTCCGCGATCCGCATCATCAACCGGCGCATGACAATCGTGAAAAATCCCTCCGGGGAGTGTGCCCTTATCTCTTCTTGAATATGCGTAAACGGCACAAGCTCTACCACCATTCGTCCGCAGTATTTTGTCAGGATTTTCGTCAGCGTCATCACCTTGTCCTTCGCCATTTCCGACGTATACGGCGGTGAGGCGAAATGCACGGGGATCACCTTGACGCCGCGCTTGGCGATCATGTGCGTCGCCACCGGACTGTCAATCCCGCCGGATAGCAGCGTAACCATTCGTCCGCCGGCGCCGATTGGCAATCCGCCTGCGCCGGGCAATGCCGGACCGTGGACGTAGGCCGCAAGATCCCGGATCTCCACATTGACGGTAAGCTCCGGCGAGTGCATGTCGGGCGTCAGGTGCGGGAATCGCTCATGCAACAATCCGCCGACATAGCGGGAGAGTTCAATCGATCCCATCGGGAAACGCTTATCCGCACGCTTGGATTCCACTTTGAAAGACTTTACCGCGTTGAGTTTGTCGCCAAGGTATTCGACGGCGGTTTCGACAATTGCGTCTTTGTCCTTTTCACACGCGGCAGCGCGCAAAACTGAGTTCGCGCCGAAGACAGTCCCCGCCGCATCCAGCGCCCCATCCATGTCGCAATCCCCACGAGGCTCGACGTATATCGTCGATTGCATACAGTATATCTCAAACTCGCCGAAGGGCTTAAGCCTCCGGCGGATGTTTGCCATCAACTGCGATTCAAAATGACGGCGGTTCTGGCCTTTTAAGATTATTTCACCTTGTTTTAATAGTATAATATCGTCCATATGGATTTATCCTTTATCATGTTTCGCGGGTTCAGCCCATAGGGGCGGGAGCGAAACGATTTTTAATTTTACACTCTGCCCTTCGTAAATATGCTCATCCTATACTGAATCGCCTCGGCGATATGTGCGGGGGTCAAATCCGGCGCATCGGCGAGGTCGGCGATTGTTCTCGCCACGCGGAGGATTCGGTCGTATGATCGCGCCGTCATCGCCAGGCGGGAATATGCGTCACGCATTAGCTTCTCGCACTCTGGTGATAACGTGCAGTAACGATCCAGCTCTTTTGTTCCGATATGGGCGTTGCAGTTGATCCCAGAATCTTCGTAACGCTTCCGCTGAGTTTCACGCGCGGTGTTCACCCTGGTGCGGATTACGGCGGAAGACTCGGATTCCGGGCGGGCGCGAAGCTCGTCAAATTCCAGCGACGGGGCCTCGATCAACATATCAATCCTGTCTAACAGCGGGCCGGAGAGCCGTTCGTGATACCGCGTGACCGCGCTTTCGGTACACACGCATCTTCGCGATGGGTGACCGTACCATCCGCATTTGCAGGGATTCATCGCGCAGACCAGCATGAATCGGCTTGGATATGTAACGGAATACGCGGCGCGTGAGATTGTCACCTCGCCGTCTTCCAAGGGCCCCCGGAGCGTTTCAAGTGCGTCCCGGTGGAACTCCGGCAGCTCGTCCAGGAAAAGTATGCCGTTGTGGGCAAGCGACATTTCACCCGGCTTTGGATTCGCGGTTCCGCCGGTCAAGGCGGTGGCTGATACGGTGTGGTGCGGGGCGCGAAATGGGCGTGTCGCCAGAATCGGGTACTCGCGGCTTATCAGGCCCATAACGGAATGGATCTCTGTCGTCTCCAGCATTTCATCTTTTGTCATGTCCGGCAAAATTGTCGGCAGGCGTTTCGCTAGCATACTCTTCCCCGCACCCGGCGGGCCTATAATTAGGATGTTGTGTGAACCCGCCGCCGCAATCTCAAGGGCGCGTTTTACGTTCTCCTGCCCCTTGACCTCGGAAAAATCCGGCGACGGCGTCCATACCGGCTGCGGTTCGCGCGGCTCCACAGGTTCTATCAACGTCTTTCCCTCAAGATGATCCAACAGCTCCGGCACATCGGCAACGGGATAGACTGTAATGCCGGAAGCGTACGCGGCCTCCTGCGCGTTATCGGCGGGGACAAATAGTTCCCGCACACCGGATCGCTGCGCGCACAGCGCCATCGGTAAAGCGCCCGGGACGTGCCGCAACTCCCCGGATAGCGACAATTCCCCGAAAAAGGCGGTACCCTCCGGCGGCTCTTCAATTTCGCCCGATGCTACGAGAATGCCGAGGAGGACAGGCAGATCATACACCGTCCCTGCCTTTTTTTTATCGGCTGGGGCTAAGTTCACCGTTATCCGGCTGATTGGAAAGCCGAGTCCGCAATATTTGGCGGCGGCGCGCACACGTTCGCGCGCTTCCCGGACTGCGGCATCCGGCAATCCGACAATGTCGAAAGCCGGCAATCCGCCGGACAGGTAGCACTCAACAGACACCTCGTATCCGCTTATTCCGCCGAGACCTAATGACCTGACCTTGGAAATCATTTGAAGTCCTCTCTTTCATTAGGATCGCTGTATTGTGTGGAAAACCACCCCGCCTCTGCGTAGGAGGGTGTTTTGTCCCCATGCCCCTCTTTGGAGGGGTGGCGGCAACGCCGCCGGGGCGGTTCCCCCATTTTTGCATATATTGCCATTATATCACACAAGCTGAATTTTTTTCAACATAAGGAAGAGAATAAGTTTACATGTATCGGCGCGGATGATATAATTTTGTTATATTGTTACGTACACGAAAAATAGAAAGGCAGAATAATTATGGCGCGAAAATTAATGACGATGGACGGCAACACGGCTGCCGCCCATGTATCATATGCATTTACGGATATGGCGGCGATTTACCCGATAACGCCGTCTTCAAACATGGCGGAGTATGTGGACGCATGGGCCGCCGGTGGGAGAGAGAATATTTTCGGACAAGCTGTCCGCGTTGTTGAAATGCAGTCGGAAGCGGGGGCCGCAGGAGCCGTTCACGGCTCGGTATTAGCAGGAGCGCTGACGACGACGTTTACGGCCTCTCAGGGGCTGTTGCTGATGATCCCCAACATGTACAAAATCGCGGGCGAACAGATGCCCGCCGTTATCCATGTATCGGCGCGGACGATTTCAACTCACGCGCTGTCTATTTTCGGGGATCACAGTGACGTTATGGCCTGCCGCCAGACGGGATTCGCGATGATTGCATCCACAAGTCCGCAGGAGGTAATGGATTTGGGCGCAGTGTCGCATCTTGCGGCGGTGAAAGGCAGTATGCCGTTCCTGCATTTTTTTGACGGGTTCCGTACCTCTCACGAAATGCAGAAAATCGAAGCGTGGGATTATAATGAGCTTAAAGCTATGTTTGATAATGAAGCGCTTGAAAAATTCCACGCGCGGGCAAATGTTCCGGCGCATCCGGTACTTCGCGGTTCGGCGCAGAATGGGGATATCTTCTTCCAAGCGCGTGAGGCGTGCAACACAGCGTATGACGATCTTGCCGGAGTTGTTGAGGAATGCATGAATCAAGTCAACGCCCAAATAGGTACAGACTATAAGCCGTTTAATTACTACGGCCCGGCGGACGCGACGCATGTGCTTGTAGCGATGGGTTCTGTCTGCGACACGATTGAGGAAGTTGTGGATCATTTGACAGCTACCGGTGAGAAAGTCGGCTTGATTAAGGTCCGGCTGTACAGGCCATTTTCGGTAAAGCACCTGTTATCACAGATTCCGGAATCGGTCAAAACGATCGGTGTGTTAGACAGGACAAAGGAACCGGGCGGCGTCGGTGAACCATTGTATCTTGACATTGTCACGGCGCTCCGCAGAACTGACATAAAAGTCGTCGGCGGCAGATATGGGCTAGCCAGCAAAGACACAACTCCGGGGCAGATCATCGCCGCGTTCAGGAACATTCAGGCAGATTCACCGCGAGACAACTTTACGATAGGCATAGAAGACGATGTGACAAATTTGTCGCTGAAGATTACCGAAGCGCCGGACACGACTCCCGCCGGTATAAAGTCCTGCAAATTCTGGGGCATAGGCTCTGACGGGACGGTCGGCGCGAACAAAAACTCAATCAAAATAATCGGCGAACATACAGACATGAAGGTTCAGGCGTATTTCCAGTACGATTCGCGCAAATCAGGCGGCGTTACGATAAGCCATTTGAGATTCGGCTCCAGTCCGATTAAATCGACTTACTATATTTCAAAGGCCGATTTTGTCGCCTGCCATGTTCCGGCGTATCTGGAGCAGTTTGACCTAGCGCGGGACGTTAAACCCGGCGGCGTGTTCCTGGCTAACTGCGCCTGGGATGTGGATGAATTCACTGAACGTATGCCGGCGGAGGCGAAGCGGCATATCGCGGAGAATGGCATACAGCTGTACACCTGTGACGCTGTGACGATTGTGAAAGAGCTCGGTCTCGGCGGCAGAATAAACACGATTTTGCAAGCGGCGTTCTTTAAGCTTTCGGGGATTCTGCAGATTGACGAGGCAATCGACTATATGAAGCAAGCCGTGCAGGACACATACGGCAGCAAGGGTGAGGCCATTGTCAACATGAATAACGCCGCTATTGACAAAGGCGTTGAGAGTATTAAAAAAATCGACGTGCCGGATTCATGGAAAACAGCAGAAACCGAAACGATGACGCATATGTTCACAGGCGGGTCGCCCAGCGCAGCGAAATATGCCACAAAAATTATGACAACCATGAACGTTATGAAAGGCGATAATTTGCCGGTTTCGGCGTTTGTTGAGACGGAGGGCGGTTCGCTGATACCCGCCGGAACCTCGCGGTATGAGAAGAGAGCCATCAATGCCGACGCGCCGCTGTGGCTGCCGGAGAATTGTATACAGTGCAATCAGTGCGCGTATGTCTGCCCGCATTCGGTGATTCGGCCCTTCGTGCTTGACGAGGCGGAGTTCGCCGCCGCGCCGGAGGGGTTGCAAAGCCTAAAGATGATGGGTACAGGCAATGAAAAGCTGCGGTATTGCATCATCGCGTCAGTTCTGGACTGCACCGGCTGCGGATCCTGTGCAAATGTTTGCCCGTCCAAAACCAAGGCGATTGAGATGGTTGCGATTGACAAAGCGGCACAGACTCAAAAATACTTTGATTACGCGGAAGCCAATGTGTCTGAGAAAAAGACGGGATTTGCCACAAACACCGTCAAAGGATCTCAATTTCTGAAGCCGTTGCTGGAGTTCCCAGGTGCGTGCGCGGGATGTGGAGAAACGCCTTATGCCAGACTCATTGCCCAGCTGTTCGGCGACAGAATGTTCATTGCCAACGCGACGGGATGCTCATCAATCTGGGCCGGCAGCGCGCCGTCCACGCCGTATACGGTTAATAAAGACGGGCGCGGCCCCGCGTGGGCGAACTCGCTGTTTGAGGATAATGCCGAATTCGGCTATGGCATGGCGCTCGGGTTCAACCAGCGCAGGGATCGGCTTGTGAGTGTCCTGAAAAAGCTCGTGATTCTACAGGCGGCTCTCGTGCAGGAGGTGCGCGAGAATCCTGTGGAAGAAGCGCTGCATGAAAGTCCTGTGGTTCAAATGCGGATGGATGA
The DNA here is from genome assembly GCA_009785525.1 of Oscillospiraceae bacterium. Classification (GTDB taxonomy): domain Bacteria; phylum Bacillota; class Clostridia; order Oscillospirales; family Oscillospiraceae; genus WRMH01. Next base: position 23,171 of record WQWC01000014.1, read on the forward strand.
GCCTGTCGCTCTGGAACGGCCGGAGAAATCCGCGGCGCAGGAGTGGCTGGAGAATAAAGACAATGCCGACGCCACGAAAAAAATCGCGCCACGGTTGATCCGTGAACTTGAAAACTGCAAAGAAAAAGCCTGTGAAAATCTGTGTAAAGAGGCGCTTTCGATGCAGGACTTGTTCGTAAAACCCTCGGTCTGGATTTTCGGCGGGGACGGCTGGGCGTACGACATCGGCTACGGCGGACTTGACCATGTGATCGCCAGCGGGGAGAATGTGAATATCCTCGTGTTCGATACTGAGGTTTACTCCAACACCGGCGGACAGGCGTCTAAATCGACGCCGACCGGGGCAGTTGCGCAATTTGCCCACGCCGGGAAAAGCATAAAGAAAAAAGACCTCGGCCAGATGGCTATGACATACGGCTACGTCTATGTTGCGCAGATTGCAATGGGCGCGAACTATCAGCAGACGCTGAACGCGATCATCGAGGCTGAGAGCTATGACGGCCCGTCTATCGTAATTGCCTATTCGCCCTGCATAGCCCATGGGCTGAAAGTTGGGATGGGCCGGTCAATCGAATGGACGAAAAAAGCGGTCGAAGCCGGATACTGGAACATGTACAGATTCGACCCGCGCCTAGCGCTGGAGGGCAAGAATCCGCTGATGATAGACAACAAGCCGCCAAGGGGCAGTTTCAACGAGTTCATCATGGGTGAAGTCCGCTACAGCTCGCTTGCGCTGACTTTCCCGGAACGATCACAAAAATTGTTCCCTGCCGCCGAAAAACAGGCAAAAGAACGGTACGAACAGCTGATTAAGCAGCAGCAGATGTTTGAAACGACAGAAAAGGTGCTGGAACCGAAATAGGGGAGGACAGCCCCCTTCGCGAACGAAGGGGGCTTAAGACGGGGGACGGAAGACGAGGAAACGGGACGCCGAGGACGGGGGCAAAACAACCGCCGACTGCGGTCGGCACCCTCTTTACTAAAGAGGGCGGGGGAAACGCACGCCAAACCTTGCCCTCTTTAGTAAAGAGGGTGGCCCCGCAGGGCCGGGTGTTTTGTTTCTGCGTCTCTCGTCCACATCCCCCTTCACGCATGAAGGGGGATGTCCCCATAGCTACAATTAATTTTGGAGGCATACATGGAAATACGAAAAGTAACACAAACTGACGACTTTAACGCCATTGACCGTATTTATACGCTAAGTTGGCAAACCGCATACAAAAACATCATCCCGCAAGACCTTTTAGACGGACTATCAGAATACCAAAGGTCTGACAATCCGCAAAAAAGCTCTAATGAAGAGTTCGTCGCTATAGAAAACGGCGAATACATAGGCATTTCATCAGTACGTGCCGCGAGAGATGAAAAGATGGTCGGTTGGGGAGAAATCGTAGCTATATATCTGCTGCCTAAGTATTTCGGAAAAGGTTTCGGCAAGCCGCTTTTGGAAGTCTCAATTTCTGCGTTAGTGAGTATGGGGTACGATAAAATTTATCTCTGGACATTAGAAGATAACATGCAGGCTAGAAAATTTTACGAGAAGAACGGCTTTTCACTTTGCCCAGACAGAGAAGTAATAAATATCGGGGGCAAAGATTTGGTTGAGGTTCGCTACACATACCACATGGAAAAGGAGGCTTAACTCATGGCAACGCAAATCTTCGGCGCACCGGGGCGGTATATACAAGGCGCGGGAGCGGCTTTCAGCCTTGGCGGATACATAAAGCCACTGGGCGAGCGCGTACTTGTTTCCGGCGGGCGGACAGGGTTGCTTGCCACGCGCGAGGGGCGGGGGCGCAGCTTTCAGGCAAGCGGAATCCGGCAGGTTGAAGAACCGTTTCGCGGAGAGACCTGCGACAGTGAGATTGAGCGGCTTTGCGGTATCGCCAAAGCGCACGGTTGTGACGTGATACTCGCTTCCGGCGGCGGGAAGGTTATTGACACAGTCAAAGCCGTGGCAGAACTTTTGGGCGTCCCGTCCGTGATAGTTCCGACAACGGCGGCAAGCGACGCGCCATGCAGTGCGCTTGCGGTGATTTATAACGAGGATGGTTCGTTCAACCGCCTGATGCCGTTGAAGAAAAGCCCGGCGCTTGTGATTGTTGATACTGAGATTATCGCAAACGCCCCGGTGAGGCAGCTTGTATCCGGAATGGGCGACGCCATTGCAACATGGTTTGAAGCGGAGGCGGCTTATAAATCCGGCGCGTTAAACAATTTCGGCGGAAACATATCAATGGCGGCAATAGCGCTGTCCAAACTGTGCCGCGATACGCTGCTTGAATACGGCAGAGAGGCGGTGCGGAGCGCTGAATCTAAAACCGTGACCATGGCTCTTGAAAAAGTTGTCGAGGCGAACACTCTGCTCAGCGGACTGGGGTTCGAGAGCGGCGGAGTGGCGGTGGCCCACGCTTTGTCGGAGTCTTTCACCATCATCCCCGCAATGCACGATTATACCCATGGCGAAAAAGTCGCGCTGGGTTTGTTGGTGCATATGCGGCTTGAAGGCAGATCGGAGGGGGAGATACGTGAAATCAAGAGTTTTTGCGAAGATATCGGACTGCCTGTGGCGCTTCCTGATTCTGTGGATGAGGATCTTATGCGAGCAGTGGCGCAAGACGCGGCGGCTCTGGGGAAACCATCGCACAATCTGTGGGTCAGTATAATGGCGGAGGAGATTCTGGAGGCTATGCGGGGTATTTTGCTATAGGCTGTTGCGCGGGCAGAGAAAATATGGTATAATCTTGAAAACTCAATAAACACATACAGAAAGACGGAGGTTACATTTATGGCACAGTCAACACCCAAAACGCATTCACAAATCAAGAACTTAACTCTTGCAGCTATGTTCTTGGCGATTGGTCTTACGTTGCCGCTTTTGATAGGGCAAGTTCAGATTCTTGGTGCGGCGCTGTTGCCTATGCATATACCCGTTCTGTTGTGCGGACTTATCTGCGGCTGGAAGTATGGCTTAGGCGTCGGGCTTATCCTGCCTATTATGCGTTCACTGATATTCGGGATGCCGCCGATGTTTCCGGTCGCTTATGCAATGACTTTTGAGCTGGCTGTCTATGGCCTGGTGATCGGCCTTCTATACGGGAAGTCCCGCTGGCAATGTATTGTCGCGCTGTATCGTTCGCTGATTATCGCCATGATCGCGGGCCGCATTGTTTGGGGCGCGGCGATGTTTGTACTGCTCGTTGGAATCAGAGGCGGCACATTCACGTTTTATGCGTTTATTACTGGTGCGGTTTTGAACGCGTGGCCGGGGATTGTAATCCAGCTTATTCTTATACCGGTGCTTATGGTTGCCCTTAACCGCACCGGGCTTGTCCATTTTTACAGGGAGAAGAAAGAGGAAGTAACGCTCAGTGAATAACGGAACATTAGCGCTTGTGCGGCGGAGAATTGATAGTCTAGATTCCCCGCACGCGATAATTGCGATTAACGGCAGATGCGGCAGCGGCAAGACAACGTTGGCTTTAAGGCTAAAAGAAGCGCTGGGGTGCAATGTAATACATATGGATCACTTTTTTCTGACGCCGGGACTCCGTACCGAATCTCGATTGGCGGAACCGGGCGGCAATGTGGACTATGAGCGGTTTAACGAAGCAGTGATGACGCCGCTTAAAAAAGCCCTGCCATTTGCATACAGACCATATGACCCCAAAACACAGCAGTTCTGCGAAGACATAGAGATACCGGTGCACCGTATAAACATAGTCGAGGGGTCCTACAGCTGCCACCCGCTGTTTAAGAACAATTATGATCTGAAAGTTTTCCTGACGATAGACAAGGCGGAGCAGCTCCGCCGAATCCGACAAAGAAACGGGGAAGACGGATTGCAGGACTTTATAGAGAAATGGATTCCGCTGGAAGAACGGTACTTTGAATTCACTAAAATAAGTGACCAGTGCGATATAATCGCAACAACTTGAAAGGAGGTGAAATATTGGCAGTTCTTGATCTTAACAATCTCAGACTAGCCGTGCTTATTGACGCGGAAAATGTCCCGCGCAATTGCATAAAAAGCGTCATGGAGGAAATCGCGATTTACGGTATACCCACAATAAAACGTATCTATGCCGACTGGACCAGCCCCACAGTCTCCGGGTGGAAACTCTCGCTTCTGGATAACGCCATCACGCCGATTCAGCAGTACAGCTATACCACGGGAAAAAACTCCAGCGATTCGGCCATGATAATAGACGCCATGGACATACTTTACACGGAGAAGACGGACGGATTTGTCATCGTCTCAAGCGACAGCGATTTTACAAGGCTTGTTATTCGATTACGTGAGGCAGGACAGCGTGTTATCGGGATAGGGGAGCGGAAAACGCCGAACGCGTTTATCGCCGCCTGCGATAAATTTATCTACATAGAAGTAATCCGCGCCAACGCCGGAGATCCTGACCCCATCCATGAAACGGCTGAAAACGGGCATCGCACTCCGTCGCACTATCGTGAGAGGCAGCAGTATCAGCCCAGGGCGAAGCTGACCAAAGAAGTGCCGGACTCGATTATCCAGCTGATTGCGGATTCCGTATCCGATTTAGCCGGCGACAGCGGGTCTGTTTTTATGGGCGAACTCGGCAACTTGATATTGAAAAAACAGCCGGATTTCGACCATCGGAATTTCGGGTTCAACAGTCTATCCGCCCTTATTAAGACAATCGACCGGTTCGAGATAGATTTCCGGCAAACGGCTGACCCGAATATTAAGCATGTGTTTGTGCGAGATAAGGAATCAAATTAGCATTGGAGCCACACTAAATGACAAAAGCAAAAGCAAAACCAAGATTCAGACGCGGTCTGATTTTCATTAAAATACTACTAAGCTTTATCCTGATAATTGCCATACTGTTCCTTGACAGCAACATAAGAATAGTCACAAGCGAGTATGAACTTTTCTACAGTAATCTGCCAGAATCGTTTGACGGGTTCCGTATTGTTTTGCTGGCTGACATACATGCAACGGAGCATGGGGAGGACAACAGAAGGCTTATCAACCGTGTGGAAGCCGCGAATCCGGATATCATCGTTATCGCGGGGGATTTGCTGGACGCTTACAGAAGAATTCCGGTCAGAAGACAACTGCAGGTGGCCGAAACGCTTGCAGCGGGTTTAACGCCGATTGCGCCTGTGTATTTTGTGACAGGCAATCATGAATGGGACAGAAGAGTCGGCGGACCTTGGGCGCTTTTTGAGATTATGGAGGAGCACGGCGTCACCGTGCTGCGCAATCAACACGTCCGGATTCAACGCGGCGATGAACAGGTCATCTTAGCCGGTGTTGACGACCCTCACGGCCCGGCCGACATGATAACTCCCTATGACTTTGTCCGCAGAATACACGCGGCGGAGGGCGAGGACAGCTTTATCATAATGCTGGCGCACCGGAATCAAAACCTGCCGCTGTACAGCTCACTCGGAGTGGACCTCGTGCTGTGCGGACACGCCCACGGCGGGATAATCAGGTTGCCATTTACCGATGGGCTGATAGGCCCCCAGCGCGAATGGTTCCCGACACATACAAGTGGAATATACACGATGGACAATACACACATGGTAGTTTCCCGCGGCTTGGGGAATTATATCTGGATGCCGCGATTTTTGAACAACCCACATCTTGTAGTAGCTGTGCTGAGGACGGGGTAGGACAAATTTGCAATGAAACAGGAGTGATATTTTGACACGACACTACGACAAACTCACATACTAACGGGGGATGACGCCGCAAGCCGGTGAAATAGGATGACGCCTACCGCTGGATGGTGATTTAACCCGCCATACATTGCTCGGTACAATAAAAAACCGGGAATAGTTCGGATAAGGGGATGCAATATGCTCCTTTGAAGCAGGAAGCGGAAGTATTCGCCGCCTCAAGAGGGTGGCGGAGAATTGGTCTCTCTCTTATTAAGCCCGGAAAGCGTTACACGCTAAGAGTAAACAGAACCCCGCCTTCCGATATTTGAAATTCAAATATCAGGAGGCTCGGTGTGAGTAGAAAAACCGAAAATACAGGATTCCTCTGTGCACATTGCAACGCGGAGGTTAAGCCGCTGGACAACGGAAGTTATCGAAACCATTGTCCGCTTTGTCTATATTCGCTGCATGTGGATAATCTTCCGGGTGACCGGATAAGTGACTGCCACGGAATTATGGAGCCAGTGGGCATCCACTATCACAGTAAAAAAGGTATGCAAATAGTCCATCGCTGTCAAAAGTGCGGTGCGGAAAAGGTAAACCGAGTAGCAACGGACGCAATGCAGCCGGACGATAAAGATAAAATCAATAAATTAATGATGTTGGGATAATCGCGCAATGCGCACCCTAAAATATATGTTGAGGCTTTGGCAATGATTGAATTTGACGATTACAAACAAAAAATAACAGCTTTGAAACCAACTCTCGAGAATCTAAAATCCGCGCTCAAGCTCGAAGAAGCGCGGGAAGAGTTGCGGTTGCTGGAGGAAGAATCCGCGCAGGATGGGTTTTGGTCTGATCTCGAGAATTCGCAGAAGGTGCAACAGAGAATCAAGCAGCTGAAAAACAAGTGCGACAGATACGACAAGCTTTCAGGCGGATTAAGCGACCTAATGGCGCTTTGCCAGATGGGTATCGAAGAGGCGGATGAAAGCCTGCTGCCGGAGCTGCGGGACGAGTTCGCGGCGTTCAGCGAGTCGCTTGAAAAAGCGCGGCTTGATACGCTACTATCGGGGGAGTACGACGACTCGCCCGCCATTTTGTCATTCCATGCGGGTGCTGGCGGAACAGAGGCGCAGGACTGGGCGCAGATGCTATACCGCATGTACACCAGGTGGGCTGAGCGGCACGGCATGAAATACAAGCTGCTGGACTATCTGGACGGCGAGGAGGCGGGGCTAAAATCTGCTTCAATTGAGATCGAGGGTGAGAACGCCTACGGGTACCTGAAAAGCGAGGGGGGAATTCATCGGCTGGTGCGGATATCGCCGTTCGATTCTTCGGGCCGCCGCCACACCTCATTCGCGGCGGTGGAGGTGACACCGGTTATTTCAGACGATGTTGAGGTTGAAATCCGCCCCGAGGATTTGAAGGTGGATACGTTCCGGGCATCCGGCGCCGGTGGACAGCATGTAAACAAGACCGAAAGTGCCATTCGTATAACCCATCTACCGACAGGAATTGTCGTAGCCTGCCAGATGGAACGCAGCCAGCACCAGAACCGAGACGTCGCGATGCGTATGTTGCGGTCAAAGCTGATTGAAATCAAAGAACGGCAGCACTTGGACAAGATCAGCGATATCAAAGGCGAGCAGATGAAAATAGAGTGGGGCAGCCAAATACGCTCATACGTATTCATGCCGTACACACTGGCGAAAGATCACCGCACTAACTTTGAAAACGGAAACATAAACGCCGTCATGGATGGCGATATCGATGGGTTTATCAACGCGTATCTCAGCATGAAAGCTGAGGGGTAGCGTTGACAAAACTTGATAATATGCGATAAAACATGGACGCGGTCTTATTGATCGCGTCCATGGCGTTTTTAGGCTAACCGTTTACCGGCAACGCAATAACTTTGTGAATACCGTTGTTGCTCTTAAAAAGAATCCCGAAACATCGCTGTTGTGGTTTTGTCAGCTACAAAACCGCTGCTATGATAAAACCCAGTTGCATTTTCCTCTGAAAGCAGTAAAATCCTTAGATAATCCTTGTACTTCTCCATAACCAGACGTAGCAATTCTTTCCCAATTCCTTTTCCGTGATATTCTGGATTGACAAGCAGAAAATGCACATACGCAGTCATAATACTATCATCTAAAACGTTTATCAGTCCGATAAGTTTATCTCCATCCCACGCTGAGAACACTGCGCCGGAATTTTTCATAGCCTCCGCCAGTTTTTCCGGGTGATTTCCTGAAATCCACCCAACAGACAGGAATAGGTCCTGCAATTCTTTGGGTGTAAAAATCTGCGAATTTTTGTATTCTATGTTCATTTTCCAATCCTTTCTATTCATCCATACAGCAACAGCACATTCTCAGGCCCGATGCCCAGTTCAGACGGCTCTCGTGAGCCATTGGCGCCTTTCGGCAGCCGCCAAAGGAGGTCGGGGGAGCTGTCGTCCTGGTCTTTATAGCGGAACTGCACCATGTACTCAAACGGTTCTTCCATCTCTCCGGTGATGTTTACCGGATTACGGTTAACTGCTGTTTCCGTGTTAAAATAATGCGCTCGTATACCGATTGCGCTCAATCCGTCCCGCACCGGGTCCGCGGTGGTGAATTTAACGCCCCAGGCAGGGACTGTGACCTCGTACTCCCCTGATTTGACCGCGTCAGCTATATTTTTGCATCCTGTAAGAAGTGCCGCCTTATGGCTTCCGGGGTCTAAGAACAGCGCTTTCGTGCCTTTGTTCGCCAGGATTTTTCCGTTGTCAATCAGCGCTATCCGGTGACAAAGCCGGTACGCCTCGTCCCTGTCGTGGGTGACCATTAGGACATCTTTCCCGAATTGCTTTAACAGATTCTGTAGCTGCAACTGTAACTGTGACCGCAAATGGCTGTCCAATGCGGAAAACGGCTCATCCAACATCAGAAGGCTTGGATTTCCGGCCAAAATTCTCCCTAGCGCCACTCTTTGCTGCTGGCCGCCCGATAACTCGTTCGGGCGGTGTTTTTCAAGCCTGCGGAGTTGCATGAGGTCGATAATCTCATCCAACGCACGCGCTCTCGCGGCTTTATCTGCCTCGTTCCGCAAACCGCATAAGATGTTCTGCCGTACATTCATGTTCGGAAACAGCGCATAGTTCTGAAACAGATACCCAAGCCCGCGCTTCTGCGGCGGCAGATTCATGCGTCTAGCGGAATCGAACAGCGTAATGCCATTGAGTACGATTCTGCCCTCGTCCGGTTTTTCAATACCGGCAATGCACTTCAGCGTCATGCTTTTACCGCAGCCAGATTCGCCCAGCAGGCCCAGTACGCCGCTGTCAGTCTCGAAACTCACATCCAAGTTAAAGTTGCCGAGCTTTTTTTTAATATCTACAAAAAGACTCATCGTATCACCGCCCTTTTGTTCCGCCGCTCCAGCATATTCACAGCCAGCAGCACCGCCGCGCTGATTGCGAGGTTTATCATCACCCATGTAAACGCGCCGCGCTCATCAGCCACGCGCCAGAGGTGATAGACAGTTGTGGATATCGTCGCGGTCCGACCCGGCGTGTATCCTATAAGCATAACAGTTGCACCAAATTCACCGAGCGCACGGGCAAAGGCCAGAACCAATCCGGCTAGGATCCCTTGACGGCAGACAGGCATACGGATACGCCAGAAAATATACGAGTTGCTCAATCCAAGGGTTTTTCCCGAATATGCCAACGTTTCGTCAAAACTCTCAAACGCACCCCGCGCCGTCCGGTACATAAGTGGAAAAGCAATAACCAAAGCCGCCAGCACACCGCCATACCATGTCATGGCGAATCTGATATCAAACTGCGCGAGAAATGCCCCCAGCGGCCTGCGCGCGCCGAACGCAATTAACAGAAAGTACCCAACTACCGTCGGCGGCAGAACAAGCGGCAATGTAAGTATAACATCAATAATGCCTTTGAGCGCACGCGGGAGTTTAGCCACGTAGTATGCCGCAAAGATACCTGTAAAAAACACAATAACAGAACTAAGCGCCGCTATCCGCAGCGAGTTCCAGAGCGGGAATAAGTCCAAAACTACTACCTGCCTTTACTGCGCAAATGGACTAAAGCCCCATGCGACAAAAACTTCCATAGCCGTATCTCCGACAAGAAAATCGAGGAAATCTCGCGCCTCTTTAGGATTTTGGCTGTCATTCAGCACTGCGGCGGGATAAATGACCCGACCTGATATTTCAGGTGCGGCAATGTCGGCAACGGTCAGATTATGATCTACCGCGTCTGTCAGATAGACAATGCCCATGTCAACGCTTGCTTCACGAACTTGCAGCGCGACTTCCCGTACGTTGGAGGCGTAGCTTATCACGCCTGTCGCGGCAAGCTCCGCATGATCCAGTCCGAAGTATAACAGAATCTCCTGCGCGTATCGGCCTGCCGGGACATCCATGTTGCCCATCGCCATCAATACATCCCCCGAAAGAAGTGCCTCTACCATATCGGCAAAACTCTCTATGCCTCTCGGATTGTTGTCCGGTACAACGAGTACAGTCTGATTCTCCAAGAAATCAACACGAGTACCTGGTTGGACAAAACCCCCTTCTTCAAGCTGGTCCATCTCTCTTGTAGCGGCGGAAACAAACAAATCAGCCTGTGCGCCCTCTTGGATTTGCGTTCTCAAAGTGCCGGAGGAATCGAAATTGAATATCAGGTTAACATCAGGATTTTCGTCCTGATAAATTCCGGCGATTTCTGTAAGTACACCGGCCATGGACGCGGCGGCAAATACGATGATCTCTGTCTCGTCATCCGAGGCTTGTCCGCAACCGGGCAGAATCAGTGGCGTCACTAATGCTAGCACGGCGAGGAGAAATGCTAATTTTTTCTTCATTTTAATTACCCTCCCAAAAATATTAAAAGCAGTCTATTTTGAGATAAACAAAACAGACCGCCGCAACATACGCGCACAGGGCAAATCCCTGATGCTTTGGTTTGTCTCCTTCTCAAAACATGAAGGCTGAATCATTTCTAACATCAGCCCCGTGAGCCTGTAGCTCAGGCCAAGCGTCCATAGGAAAACCCGTAGGCCGCAAGGCACGGAAACTATTAAATTCACGTAATTCTACCATGTGAGATATTACTTGTCAATATTGAAGTTGGGGAAATCTTTCGCAGCGGGGAATATGTCGAACGACTCCCCGTTTTACGCTTCTCCAATCACGGATTTCACGGCGGTGACAATAATGTCCACATCGGCAAGCGCGCCTTTGCCCAGGTCTCCGCAGGCAAGGCGGGATTCCTTCGGGTCTATAAACTGATATCCGTGGCCTTTTAACTTTTCAATGTTGGCTTGAACTATTGGGTTCTCATACATCGCCGTGTTCATCGCCGGACAGATTATGACCGGTTTGTGAGTCGCTATGGCCATGGTTGTTGTTGAAAGCATATCATCGGCAATCCCGGATGCTATTTTGCCGATGATATTCGCCGTCGCCGGGGCAATAACGCATATATCCGCCTTTTGCGCCAGCGATATGTGCTTTATCTCACTCACCGCGATTTCGGCAAACATATCGGTATGAACCTTGTTTTTGGTCAAAGATTGAAACGTCAGCGGCGCAATAAGTTTCATCGCGGCGGCTGTCATTATGACATGCACGTCTACATTGCTTTTTACAAGCAGATTCGCGATTTCAGCCGCTTTGTAAGCCGCAATACTGCCGGTTACACCCAGAACTACCTGTTTGATGACTCTCGCATCCTTTCCTAAATCGTGGCTGAGACGGTTGCCTCAGCTATGGCTTGTTTTGTTTCATATTTCGTGAAATTCTTCGTCCGGTCTATAAGATATCCCACATGCCGCTCACCTGAGATTTCAGTTAAATCATTCGCGAGAACGAAAGTACAGTTATTCTGCGTCAGCACATCAAAACCCCTGTCAATAAGCGTTTCAAACGGGGAGTTATCCAACAGCTTGAAACCCACAAGCGTCGATTGCGGGGACACGTCCCGGAACATCGCAATGATTTTGGGCGTGCGCTCCATCACCAGCAGCAGATCGTCCACGTTCGAGCTGATTTTGCCAGACTCCAGCATTGTTTTGCCGAAATCAGATACGGTTGTGACTGCTTTCACACGGTAATCGCTGACAGCCATGCTGTGGATTATGATGTCAACTTTTACACGGGATAACAAACCGCGCAGAGCGTTTTCCAGACTTGCGACGCTGTCAACATATATAATCTCAGTCTTTGCGGATTCAGGCCGCGCCGCCGCTTTGCCGCAGATGTAAAATATTTTTTCCACCGACGAGTTGGTGGAAAAATCATCGGCTATCAAGCATCCCAGTCTGCCGGTTGAGGTGTTTGAGATACTTCTCACGTTGTCGATTTTCTCAGTCGTCCCGCCGGCGGTTATCAATACGTTCATAGATAATATCCTGTTTCGCATTTATCATTGTAGGGGCGACCGTCCCGGTCGCCCGCGGGCGAACAATGTTTGCAGGGTTGCGTCGACTTCAAATCTAATGCACAATCACATTCAAGCCCATGTCTGCGAGCTGTTTGCGGCGCGCTTCAATAAGCTCATCGGACGGGACAGCTGTTTCGAACACGGGATTTCCTGTCTGTAATCGCTCCCACTTTACTGTACCCAAATTGTGATACGGCAGGATCTGCACGACTTCCACGGCGTCGCCGAGTTCCAGTATAAATTTGCCGATCTTCTCAAAAGCCTCAGCCGAGTCGCTGTACATCGGCATAACTGGGACTCTGATTTGAAACTTTCCGCCAGCTGCCGCTATTTTCCGCGCGTTTTCCAGTATCAACTCATTCGGTACGCCGATAACCTGCTTATGCAACGTGGAGTCTATGCCCTTAATATCGTACAGGAACACGTCGGTATACGGCAAGATTGACTCTATAATTTCCCACTTGACGAATCCGGTGGTGTCAACGGCTGTATGTACGCCCTCTTCTTTGCAACGTTTTAATAGCGCCAGCGTAAATTCAGGCTGGCACAAACACTCCCCGCCGGAGATGGTGATGCCGCCGCCGGAACGCTCAAAAAACGGCTTGTCGCGTTCCACCCGCTGCATGATTTCGTCGATTGTATAATCGGTGCCGCACATGTACAAAGCCTTTGCCGTGCAGGCATCGGCGCATTTGCCGCAGTTATCGCATTTTGTGCGGTCCACCGTGACAAGCTCAATCTCCTCGCCGGATAGTCCCTCTTTCTTCTTGCCCGGTGAAATGGTGTCATGCGGGCAAACGTTTAAGCAACGCCCGCATTTTTCCGTGCCGATGCATTTGAGTTCCATCCAGTTAAGTTCTGTGTGAAACTCCAAACACTCCGGACTGTGGCACCACGGGCAGCGAAGCGGGCAGCCTTTCATAAACAGCGTAAGCCGAATTCCGGGCCCGTCATGCACCGAAAATCCCTGAATATCATAAAACTTGCCTGTAAGCGCTTTCGTCTCCATACATGATATCTCCTTACATCAGGTTTCGGCTATTATACCACAGGCACGAAGTGCCATTGTGGTATATGAATTCTAATCCTGTATAATGTTGCGTAGCAATCATTATAACATGTTTCGTGGCAATATGGAACAGGGGAAATAGATGAAACGTAAACAAAGGGGGCTAAATAGCCCCCTAATTAATTCGGTGGTGTTGGATCATTGGTCAGACCCAAAATATAATCAGTGCTTGTTTTATACAGCTCCGCGAGTTTGATGACAGCCCATACCGGGATTTCACGGCATGACTTTTGAACATGAAAAACAGCGGACGCATGTGTAAAAATGCGTCCGCTGTTTTTTATTGTTTATTTGCCGAGGTTCATCAGACTTTCATTAAACAACCGCACATCCATCGTCTTCAAATCCGGGCTGACCAGCGGCTTGAACTCCATCTTGTCAAGCACGTCTTTTTCCAAATCGACCCCGGGGGCGATCTCGACCAGCATCAACCCATCCGGCGTGAGTTTGAACACGGCGCGTTCCGAGATGTACATTACTTCCTGGCCGCTTTTTACCGCGTATTCGCCGGAGAATGTGATCTGTTGCACGTTTTTGACGTATTTCAAATCAGCGCCGTCTTGCTTAATGTTAATCCCGCTTCCGGTGATTTCAATATCCGGTTTCGGCTTCCCGGCTGTGAAGTTGCCCATGAAGAACACTTTTTTCGTGTTCTGCGAAATGTCGATAAATCCACCGGCGCCGATGCATCTTCCGGCGAACTTCGACACGTTCACGTTGCCCTTTTCATCGATTTCCGCCGCGCCGAGGAACGTCATGTCAAGAATCCCGCCGTCGTACATATCCAGCGTATCGGTTTGTGAGAAGATAGCGTCCGCGTTGGCGACACCGGGGAACGACAGACCGGCCTGTACCTGGCCGCCCATGGGTCCGGACTCAACAGAAGCTGTCATGCCCTCGCCTAAACCCTCTTCAGCCGCAATGCTGCCGATTCCGGACGGCATTCCGCTGCCGATATTGATGATGCTGTCGGGCTTGAGTTCCATAGCCGCGCGCCGTGCAATCACTTTGCGGAGCGTGAACGGCAGCGGAGCCACTCCGCCGGTGGCGAATTTCGCCTCTCCAGCGAGTTCCGGCCGATACTTCGGTGTCGCGTAACACTGGCGGTGGTTATCGGGATTCTCTGCCCGGACTATGTAATCTACAAGCTTTTCGTGCAGTCTGATATTTTTAGTCCGCAAACTGCCGCGTCTTACGATTTCCTCGACCTGAACGATCACGATTCCGCCGCTATTTTTCGTGGCGACGGCGATCTCAAGCTCTGTCCCGTGCAGTCCCTCGCGCTCCATTGAGATATGCCCGTCCTCATCGGCGTATGTGCCTCTGATAAAACAGACGTTCGGCTTGAAGCCTTTGTAGAACAGATACTCTTCACTGTCTATAGTCATAAGCTCAACAATCGGGCCTTGCTGCCGTGCTTTTTCGTTGACGGCGCAACCCTCATTCCGCGGGTCGCAGAATGTGCCGAGGCCGACTTTGGTAATCAACCCCGGTCTGCCGCCCGCGATAGCGCGGAACAGGTTCACCATAACGCCCATCGGCGGCAAGTATCCGGCGATTTTATTGTCACCGACGTCGTAAGCAATCGCCCGCGCGTCGGTCAGGTTGCCGCATAGCACGGTAGTGATAAGCCCCTCCGCCCGCAAGCGATTGACGCCGAGTTCATATCCTTTGCCGTTCTCACCCACAGTCTCCAGCTTGTCTCCGGGTGTGATTCCGCATGTAATTGTGAGGCCTTTCGGACTTTGCGTTTCTGCGTGTCTGGCGGCAAGACCTTCCAAAAGTTCTTCCGGACTGCCGTATGAGCCGAATCCGCCGACGACAAGCAAGTCTCCGTCTTTAACATGGCTCACAGCCTCTTTAAGCGTAACAAATTTAGCCATATGTTCACCTCTATTAAGTCATTTCGCTCTGTAGGGGCGGTTATTAATCGCCCGCATACCTGCCGATCGCATACCTTGGAACGGGGCAACAGGCGGCAGCTTGCCGCCCCTACAGGGCAAAACATGACGTTTTATTTATAAATATCTTCCGCGTCGTATTCTGCATTCATCACGACGGAGAAATGGAATATCGGGCGGTCAACCTGGACTATCCGGAGCGGACTGTGTGGGATGCCGCCGGGGATATAGATAAGCGTTGTCTTTGTCAGCCTGTGGTTTTCACCATTGATTGCAAACTCAATAACGCCGCCGAGATCATACGGGTCGTCCGGATTAGAGCCGAAAAATCCGACAAGCTCCGCGTGAGAGTGATCATGTTCCGGGAACATCGGGTCACGTTCGGGGATACCTGTGTACCACGCGACGTTCATCTGAAAAGCGCCGGGGCAGATATTGCCGTCCATCCACAGCACGCGTGTTGCGAATTTATTGTAAATTTCCTGCATGTCCGGGGACATCATCCCGGACGGGGTTTGCAAATCTTGGATATAATATTTTCCGTATTCGCCGCCGTTGTTGTTGTCGTATGTCATATGTTAATCCTCCTACATGTAGGGGCGGCCATTGGCCGTCCGTTTATCCTAATTTGCTGCCATCCGCGGACGCGCAGTGCGCGCCCCTACGGTCCGTCTTCTATTCCGTCGGCAGATCCCAATCAATAAACCGCCAGTATGGGGCGTTCACGCGCGCTTGATATGCTTCCATATCAACGCCGTTCCAATCGTAGAATCCGATTTTCCCCTCCGATCGTGCGCCAAGTTCGCCTTTGGCGATACGGTCGGTCACTGCGGGTGGGGCTTCTGTTACATTACTCAAATGCGGGAACGTGCCATTGCAGCCCGCTTGATTCAGCATCAGGCCGCCATTGTCGAAATGCTCATAAATCCCAATAGACGTATAACGCGGGCAGAAGCTGTAATTCAGACACGTATCAATATCCCGCGGGTCGCATATGCCGCTTTCGACCAGACTCAGCGCCTCACGCCACAGCGCGAATTGGAGTCTGTTGCCGATAAATCCGGGCGTCGGTTTTTTAAGTACAACTGGCTTGCGGTCAAGCGATTCAAGCAGTTCTACAACGAAATCCATCGCAGCCGGATCAGTAGCCGCGCCGCCGCAGCATTCAAAGAACGGAACCATATGCGCCGGATTGAACGGATGCGTGACGATAAGGCGGTCTTTATACTTCGTCATTTTCTGCCCCATCTCGTCCGGCGTGATTGTCGAACTGACCGAGCAGATGGCTTTGACATTCGTGCAGATTTCCTCAATCCGCGCTAAAATATCGAACTTCAGTTCCAGATTCTCGTTAACGCATTCAAAAATCACGTCGCAGTCGGCAAGTTCGTTGTAGTCGAGTGTGTATTTTAGATATTTTTCGCAGATTTCCAGTTGGTTTGCCGGTGCGACTCCCTGAGCTATCATTTGACGGAAGTAGTTGTCGTAAGTCTTTTTATACTCCGGAATCATCTCCGCACGGCGTGCCACACAGGTGGTTTTGTAGCCGTGCCCGGTTGTCAGCACCGCCATGCTGTCGCCTATCATCCCCAGGCCGATGATTCCGATATGCTTTACACTGTCAAGTTTCATTTGCATCCTCCAAGTGTTAATAATGGATGTAGGGGCGGCCATTGGCCGTCCCGTGATGTAACGTCCACACCCAGTAGGGACGGTCGCCCTCGACCGTCCGCGGACGACCGGGGCGGTCGTCCCTACTGGCGCACCCATGTTTCTGGATAACGGGCAGATTGCCATCCGCCCCTACCGCGGTTTCAATCCTATCATTTCTCTCGCTTCTTCCGGGGTTGCAACTTCCATCTCAAGCTCGCGGATGATTCTTGCCATGCGCTCTACGAGTTGGGCGTTGGATTTTGCGAGGTCGCCGTAGGCGTAATAGATGTTGTCTTCCATACCGGTACGCGCGTGGCCGCCTTTCAGGACGCCGTATGTCACGCCGTGCAACTGATGCGATGCAATCGCCATTGTTGTGACGTTGACGTTGTATTTGCCGCCACTGTACTTCTTTATCATATCCATCATAAAGTCGTGATTGTCCTGCGTATAAGAGACCGCGCCCTGGCTGACTTTGTTCATACCCATGACCATCGTCATGTTGATAGGCTCGTTCGGGTCATCGGTCAGTCTGCCGACTCCGGCGGGGATGAGCACCTGGAACAAGTCCTCAATAGACTCAATGTTAAACAGTTCAATCTCCGGCTTGATGCCGAGTTCTTTCATACGCAAGCCGTGCTTAATCAGCCAATCGCGCTCCCAGCGGTAGATAAAGCTGAGGTCTTCCCACACGGTTGTGATAAGCGACGTATCCAGCGAACACATTTCCGGCAGTGCGTCTCTAATGCTGTCGTCATAAAGCAACGCAATTCCGTCGTCCGCCTCTGATCCCGGGCGTGTTGCCGGAGCGGTGGAGTTCTGGGTAATGATGTTGCACTTCGCACGGATGCCAGAGTTAATTTCTGCAAACACTTTCGGGTCATTACACGACTTACCCTCTTTATTCCGCGCGTGGATGTGTACGATCGATGCGCCCGCGTTGTAGCAGTCATATGCCGATTGTATAACTTCACTCGGCTGCTCCGGCAGATTGGGGTTTTGCGCTTTACCCTGGAAATTGCCCGTCTGTGCGACGGTGATTATAACTTTTCTTTTCTTTGACATGTAGATTCATCCTTTCGTGTGTGTCAGTTATTTTGTATAGAACACTATATCATATGACGTTGTGTTCTGTCAAAGCTGTTTAAGCTCTTAATTTCTCAGCGTATTTTATAACATTCCGAGCCAAAATACGCGCTTGCTCAAGTCGCTTTTCTTGGGTTAGTATATCACCGGGTTTATTTGCAGCAGCTGATAATCCGTTGAGCTCTCCGGGAACAGGCAGTGCCCCGCAGGATAGCAGGTAGTTATATATAACCGTCAACACAATGGCTTGCCCGGCACCTTGACCGCGTCCGACCGTTATCGCCCCGCCGGGTTTGCCAGTGAGAAATTCACCGCGCTGATATGATGAGAATGACCGGTCAAAAACAGCTTTCAACTGTGCCGTTACGTTGCGGTAATATACAGGCGACCCAATAATCACCGCGTCGCAGCCTGCCAGTTCATTGAACAATCCCGTCATGTCATCATCTGATATTACGCATATGCCGTTATCAACACAAGTTTCACACCCGGTACACGGATTTACTGTTTTTTCTGACAAATAAAACTCCGAAACATCCCAGCCCTGCGCGGTAAACTCATTCAGACATTCTCTGACAAGACACTCGGTATTGCCGCCATTTCGCGGGCTGCCTGATATTCCGACTACTTTCATTTAATACCCCCCCACCCCCTTCATATAGTCTAAGCCCCATTGGTGTGCCCAACGGCGTATGAGGTCGCCTTTATCATACAGTTTTTTGCTGTCTTTTTCGCCGTACCGCCGCGCTAATTCACTAACAGGCGTTTCGCGGTTCATCTTCATCCCCGGCGTGGCTTTGTCGCGATAAGCTTTGATAATTGCGTCAACA
>WQWC01000015.1 GCA_009785525.1 Oscillospiraceae bacterium
ACCCGAAGTACGGAGCTACCACGCAAAAACGCCGCACCTCTTGTCTTTGAGGAACGGCGGTTTAGTGTAGGTTAGCTCGCGTTACTGGGTTTATATGGGGTTGTACATCGGAGAGGATGGCTAGGCAAACCTTTGGATGAGAATTTTCAACGCATCGTGCCGGGCCATCTTCTGTAAATCTACATCTGGGAACATGTCGGAAAACTTGTGCCAACCCCTATCCCATTCGCCGTCGTACTGGTCTTCGTATATCAAAAATGCTTCTTGCAAACGATGCAGGGCAGGCGTAATTTCTTTAACAAGCATCCCAGTTTCTTCCTTCATTTGTTGGATGGTCAACGGTTCCTGTTCAATCAATTCTAATAGTGCCGTATGCCGATGTGTCGGCTTGTCTAACGGCTTGGCGAAGGCCGCGGCGAACAGTTCCAAATCCTCCGGCATAATCCAGCCGAGATTGCCTCCCGCAAAACGTCCTTTTAATAGCGCGTGCTTCCTTTGGCGTTCACGGTTATATTCAATGTCATTAAAATCAGCGCGGTAAGTCAAGCTCGGCGGATCACCAAAGCCGTTCCAGTATACATTCTGCCCCGGTTGAGAGTCACGATAGAGCGCATTGTATTCGGATTGATTCGCCTTGCGGACTAGGCACTGCCGCTCCATGCGGAGGGCGGTGATATTTTGTTGATTCATTTTCATTCCTCTCTTTTGAGATAATTCTACCATGCCCAACACGACAATAGTGCGTCATGTTATATCGAATTATGAAAAATAAAGTATAAAAAGTGAAGCTGTATATTATCTTGATAACTACAGAGTAGGGCTTTGTGATAGGTTTTTCGAAAATGATTATAACAAAATCAATAAGAAGCACCATACTTCTTCTTCAATCCCAAAAACTCAAACCTTCCCGTTTCGTATTCTTTTAACACATACTCTGACGAATCTTCATATTGTTTGTAAAAAGTATTGTTGCCGACATAAATTAAAGGATTACGCCATTCACCATCAAATCTAACTAATGCCCAATTTCCGTTTGTTCTTCTTAACTCAACTTGCTTATCAAAATAAACCCCCTCAAACTTTTCTGCCAACTCCTCCGGCATTTCTACTTGTTTGTGCTCGGGAAACACATAGTCGGTTTCCCCTGTAAACGCAATATCAATTATAGCTTTTGCAAGTTTATATTGATTGCCCAAAAACGAATTAGAAAGGATAATAAGGCACATATCATCTTCAAAGAAATTAGCCATATATGCCATTATTCCAAAATTATCACCGCCATGAGAAAAACATATTTTATTATGATGTTCTTCTTTTTGAAGCCCATAGCAATAACCGCCTATATTTTCCTTGAAATATATATCATATGTTTTTTTCGATAATAACAGCCTGTCACGCAAACAACAATGCCATTTATACAAATCGCTGCCACAAGATACCATTCCACCTCCACCGATACTGAATCTTTCATTGAAATAGGGTGTTTTTATTGTACCTGACAAATCAGGCAAATAAGTAAATGCTTTATTCTTCATAATATTTACACCGTCGTCATAATCCGATTGGTTCATATTTAAGGGAGTAAAAATGTTTTCTATAAGATATTCGCGCAAGGTTTGTCCACTTAAATATTCAATAATCCAAGCTAAAACATTGTAGTTTGAGTTGTTGTAAATAAATTTGGAGCCGGGGGTAAAGTCTAAAGGTTTATCAATATAACTATCGAAAAATTCTTGTTTGTTGTAAATTTTTCTGTTATGCAATCCAAAAAAACAACTGTCAAAATTTGTGTAATTATACAAACCCGAAGAATGTGATAATAATTGATGTGTCGTTATCCTTGAATCTATCTTTAACTCCTGGGGTAGATAATCACTTGCGGGAGCAAACAAATCAATTATGCCTCGTTCGTATAATTGTAATATAGAAAATGCAGTAAATTGTTTTGTCACAGAAGCTAGAGCGAAGCATGTATCATATTTATTAGCTATATTGAATTCGTGACAAGCCATGCCGAAAGCTTTGTTTAACAAAAACTCATTTCCCTTTATAAGCTGAACAACACCTGAAAATTGCCATCTTTCTAAATATTTATCTACAAATGCCTCAAGTACATTCATGTTATATCCTCCAATTAATATAAATTATCTCGTTACCACCATTTTTCATATGTGTTACTATACTTTATGACAACAGTGTGCCCTGTTCTGGATAGCGGGACAAAATATTTTTTGCGATTGATTGAATCTCGTCCGCAATATCAAGCGGCTCTAAAACCTTGACCTTATCGCCAAAGCCAAGAAGCCAGCCTATCATATAATTTCGGTTTGTAAAGCCGACTTCAAAATACAATCCTTCAGCAGTTTCGCAATAGCAATCCAGCCCATATGTTTCGATAAGCTGGTACTTTTCCGATTTATCGAACAGCGCGGCAAGTCTGATATCATCTGTAAGATGGCTGTTAAAGTCACGTTTTTCAGGCGGGATATCCCGCGGGACGTATTGTTCATCGCATGAGGACAGATTCCACAGCCGATTCAGCTTGAACATTCGCCAGTCTTGCCGTTCAATGCAAAAGCCGAACACATACCACGATGTCCATTGGAAAACGACGATGTATGGTTCTATGTGGCGATGATTTTCGCCTTTCTCATAAAAATAGTCGAACTCAACAAAGCGACATTCGAGTATAGCTCCTTTGATGGTTTCGATTTTTTCGGTCAAATGCCCCTTGTAATGAGAGGCAAGATCAATGACAACCGGTTCGAGCAGGGAAACAACCGCATCCGAGTTTGCACCCAGCTTGTCCAGTGTCCGCTCAATGCGCGACTGTTCTGACACGCTGCCAATACCTTTAAGGGCGGCAATTATACCCGACAGTTCTCCGGCAGTCAAAATACTCTTGTCAAGCTTAAACCCCTCAGCGATGGAAATGCCGCCGCCTGTGCCTTGATGGGTCACGATCGGTATTCCTGCCTGGCAGAGCGCGTCAATATCGCGCCCGATGGTGCGCCGGTTGACTTCAAATTTTTCAGCCAGATATGGTGCGGTTACACGGTCGTTCTGCAAAAGGACGGTGAGTATTCCCATTAAGCGGTCAAGTTTCATTGTGAAATTCCTCCGATTGTTGGGTATTCGTAAGTTATTATATCACAAAAAACACGACAACAGTCTGTCGTGTTTTTTGTGCAGAAAAATATTTTTTTACGAAAACTATTGGCTTTGATGTCGCGCAATATATAGTTCATCCTCTGCACACTCCCTGTGCAATTTAGGCCTGCATCAAATATCTTCTGACTTCTTTTTCAATTTTTGCCTTTGATACAAATGCGGGCTTTTTAATTATGCATATTGTAATGCCATCTGAATCAACAACGTAACTTCCTTCAAAGCCAGAACCTTCAGCCTTTCCTCGTTGAATATCGCCGCTCCACGAAATGTTGTGTTTTTCGGCATCGGATTTTGCTTTTGAAAACACTGTCTCTAAATTTTCTGGTCTATCAACCTTAAACGTAAATTCCATTCACATCCTCCTATCATTAATTTAATCATATTGTCTGTCTGGAAATTATTGCATACATATAGAAATAGAGGAGCTGGCTTATTCTAGTTTATTCCATTAAACTGAAATATTGAGAAGTTATCTTGCCCGTTATTTTAGACTAGGACTTTGTGAGGTTCAATAAACAAGCCAGAGCAAAAATAGCTCTGGCTTGTGATTAGCTAATGTGAGGCCGACCTCTTTCGGCAGGGTTTTTTACTCTCGCACTTCCAATTTTCCATCAACTTTTCTAAACCCTACTTTAACGAACCACAACAAAAATCCGCCCATTAAAACGAACATCGCACCCAGAACTCCGAATAAAATCGCCAAGTAATTCGTCTCAAACACTCCGCCGAACTTGACAAACGCGGCGACTTGATTACCCACTAACCCGGCAACTGCCCACGCGCTGAGAGTCAGTCCATGCACTGTGGCAAGTTGTTTAATGCCGTAATGCTGTTGAAGAATTCCGGGCAAGCAGGCAAATCCGCATCCGAAAAAGAAGTTAATCGTCCATATGGCCGCAAGGATGAAAGCGAGAGTGCCCGAGAAAAATACAGCGACAAGACAGGCTAAGATGGACAGCGCAGCCATGCAGTAGTATGGAATATGCTTACTTGACAGCTTGTCTTGCCAAGATGCCATGGCCATACGCCCGGCAAGATTGAATGCCACCGAGATATTGCAAAATATAATTATTATTGGCAGCGACATAACGCCTAATGACTCATATATCTGCCGTTCGTGGGAGATTATAGCCAGCCCTGCAACGACATTGAGGAACAAAACGAGCCACAATGATATAAACTTTTTGGAACGCAATATTTTACCGATCGGATCACTTTCTCTGCTCAGCTCTTCTTCGGTCATTTTTTCGTCGGGGCGATAAATCAGCAAACATGCGATGAGAATACAAACAGTGAACATTGCCGTTAATATGAAGAATGCGTTATATACGGTGAAATTTTCAATAAGCACGCCGATTATCGGGTTAAGTAATATTCCTGTGAGGGTAAAGCCTGTAATCGCAAGCCCAGCGGCAAAGCCCTGATTTTTATCCATCCATAACATTAGGGTTTTAATCGGCGTTAGGTAGCCGATTCCGACACCCATGCCCTGTATCACGCCGAAACCGATAATTGCGCCGGGCGCAAATCTTAGGTATATAGAAAACGCGGTAATTACCCAGCCGGAAACGAAAAGGCCAAATGTTATCCAACTGGCTAACTTAACATCTTTTTCCACTATTTTTCCGCCGAAAGCCGCCGCCATTCCGCAGAAAAACATCGCTAATGAAAAACTCCACGCAAAAACACCCTGGCTCCAACCGGTGTGTTCAAGTATTGCGTCGCGGAAAAGTGTCCAGCAGTAAATGGCACCGATGGCGAAATTCATCAAAAACATAGGGATGATCCCGTTTACGATTTTATTTTTTTGCATTTCGATACGCACGAGAGATAATCGCGCACGAGATTTGCATAAATCTGTGCGTTAATCTCACGCATCCTCCTTCATCTTATCATAAATATTATTAAGTGACTAAGTACGAACATAGCATAAAATATGAACTATCTTCAGGTTGCGGTATATGTACCAACCGCGTGTACAAAGTAAATCTATTCTGCGCCCTGAAACTATACCATGGAATTATGGCAATGTCAACGCTGGGAATGGTAATGAGATTTATGCCGCCGGACGCAATGTGACTAGTATAAATTAATGATGGTCTCAAGGACGAGTTGGCGGTGGCATCGTAAGCCAAGTAAATTTCGAATAATGTAGAAACAAGGATAGCATTTATCTCCACAGTATGGTAAAATTATAAGAGTTTATGTTCACTTTCGTTCTCTAATCGTTTGCAATAAGCGCATATAAGCAAGTGCTGTATTGAAGCATCTGAGCTGATGCAGAGGAGATGAACTTTATGAAAGAAATGAACTTTATTATGGATGAACCGCGTACCGGTCTCGGGAACGCTGCAGTGGCGCGGGATTTAACGATTGACCGTTTCCGGGGCATTCTAATCATCTTGATGGTCATCGGCAACGGATTGGCGGATGTTTCTGCCTTTCCGGGGATATTCAAACATGCCGAAGATATCGGATTCACGATTGCCGATACCGTAGCGCCGATGTTTATTCTTGCAATCGCCATGACTTATCGCTCATCTTTCCTGCGCCGTTATGAGACAGACAAAGCAAGCGCATATAGCCACTTTATAATACGTTACTTTGCACTCATGGGTCTTGGTGCGCTGTTTAGCGCGGGGGGCGTGGTAGTGGCGCAACAAACGCCGTGGGGTGTGCTGCAGTCCATCGGTATGGCGGGACTTTTGACGTTGCCATTCATTCGCCTCGGCGCAGGCCGTCGCGCTGCGGCGGCGCTGGCTATTTTGATTATTTATCAGCTGGTGCTTGACAGGTTTTGGCTTGCCGATGTGCTGGGCAGCTCGCACGGGGGGTTCTATGGGTCCATCTCATGGGGTGCGATGCTGATTCTGGCCACGTCGATGGTGGACTGGCTCAATGCATCCGGACGACGGCAAGTTATCGCTATAACTGCGTTGACGGTTGTGACCGCCGCGTCGCTTTGGGTGGTTCCGGTATCCAAGAATCGGGTGACGCTGTCATTCGTACTCTTAACAACGCTGATTTCATGCTTCACGTACATAGTCGTCCGTATTGTATCCGGACGGCTGGGGACTAAAGGCGGGCTGATTGCCTACTGGGGTGAGAAACCGTTGCCGCTGTTTGTCATTCATCTGCTTCTGACAGCTCTGTCGCAGCTCCCGTTTGCATTGCTTGGCATTTATGAGCGGCCGTTTATCCCAGCCGCGCTGGCGACTTTGGCTGTGCTGGTTGTTATGACTTCGTATGTACTGTGGGCGCGCCGTTTGAAGCTACGGATGTCGCTGTAGAAAATCTAAACTGTTGAAAAGGAGATGAGCCTTATGATGAAAGACAGGCATAGGTGGAATGCGGAAATAAGCGGTATTGAATTCACTTTTACCGACAGGGATAGCGAGGGGAAAGTGTTCTGGCAACGCAGAAAAGAACTGTTGCTGAAAGCCGGAGCCAAATTGACGCTCGATCCGCAACTTAACAAAGACGGTTCTTTGAATTTTTCCGCGAAGTATGCAAAAACCCTCCGCGCTGACCATGTGGATAAGATCGCCGATGGAGTTACTACTGATGATATCACATTTCCGTCTCCAAATGAATTGGGTATCTTTCTGCGTTTTGGCGGCGACAACACATGGATCAGCCTAAAAGACAAAGACGGCAAAACCCTGCATGATTGGAGCAAATATTAGTCGCCGCTATACGGAAGAGACTGCAGGATGCGAGAAGGAGAGATTCAATTGGGAAAATCGTTAGTATTGGCTGAAAAACCGTCTGTGGGAAAGGACTTGGCACGAGTGCTGGGCTGCCGACAGCATGGCGACGGGTGCATGATCGGCGACCGATACATTGTCACATGGGCGCTGGGGCATCTTGTCACACTTGCCGACCCTGAAGTTTACAGCAAGGAGTACAAAACTTGGAACATGGAATCCCTGCCTATGCTGCCGCCCAAAATGCAGCTTGTGGTAATAAAGGAGACGTCCAAGCAGTTCAATATCGTGCAGGGATTACTTCGGCGCGCTGATGTTTCAGACATTATTATAGCCACCGATGCGGGGCGCGAGGGGGAGCTTGTCGCCCGCTGGATACTTGTAAAATCGGGCTGCAAAAAACCGGCGAAGCGGCTTTGGATATCATCGCAAACAGACAAGGCGATCCGCGACGGATTTGCAAACCTAAAACCCGCCGCGGATTATTATAACCTGTTCTTATCGGCGGAGGCCCGGTCAGAGGCCGACTGGCTGATTGGCCTGAATACCACGCGGGCGTTGACCTGTAAGCACGGCGCGAGTTTATCAGCCGGACGCGTGCAGACCCCAACCCTCGCCATGATTGTCGCTAGAGAGCAGGAGATAAAGAGTTTTGTGCCGAAGGATTTCTACACAATCAAGGCTCAATTTGCAGGATTTTCGGCGACTTGGACAGCGGAAAAAGGTGGAACCCGGCTGTCAAACATAGCGGACGCGGAGGCGGTTTTAGAGAGGATATCAGGCAAACAGGGTACAGTAACCGATATACAAAAGAATTACAAACACAAACCTCCACCTGCGGCCTACGACTTGACCGAGCTTCAGCGCGATGCTAACCGCAAATTCGCGTACTCAGCCAAAGAGACACTGTCGATTATGCAGTCGCTTTACGAATACCACAAGTTGCTGACATACCCGCGCACCGATTCGCGGTATATCACCGACGATATCGCACCGACACTGCCGGATAGGCTGCGGAGCATCGCGGTCGGCCCGTATAGAGAGCTTGCCTTGTCACTTGCAAAAAACCGCCCGTTGACAACACGCTACATCGTGGACAACAGCAAAGTGAGTGATCATCACGCGATAATACCGACCGATGAGCCGGCGGATCTATCATACTTGAAGCCGGAGGAGCGCAACATATATGACCTGGTCGTGCGCCGGTTTCTGGCGGTGCTTATGCCGGCGTTTGAGTATGAAGAGACTAAACTGACCATTACGGTTGGCAAGGAGCGTTTTGCCGCGAAAGGCAAAATCATCCGTGCGCCAGGATGGAAAGCGGCATATGACAAAGATCTTGGCGACGAAGAAGATGACGATGATTCCGACGTGAAAGACCAAAATTTGCCGCAGATACAGCAAGGCGGCAAGTTGAATGTTGAGTCCAGTAATATCGTGACAGGCAAGACAAAGCCGCCCGCGCGGTATAACGAGGCGACATTGCTCACGGCGATGGAAAATCCCGGCGGCAAGGAGATGAGCGCCGAGATTCGTGCCGTTCTTAAAACGACAAGCGGCCTGGGGACTCCAGCAACGCGCGCGGATATCATCGAAAAATTGTTCTCGTCGTTCTGTATTGAGCGGCGAGGCAAGGAGATCGTGCCAACGTCAAAAGGCATCCAGCTTGTTGGACTTGTTCCGGAAGACCTGCGTTCGGCCGAGCTGACCGCAAAGTGGGAGCAGGAACTGGCACTTATCGCAAAGGGTGGGGCGCAGAAGAAAGCGTTTATCGACCAAATGCGGAACTATGCGGCAGAGCTTGTCCGTGCCGTCGCCGCAAGCGATGCGGTATACACGCATGACAATATAACGCGGGACAAATGCCCCGACTGCGGGAAATTCCTGTTGGAAGTGAACGGCAAAAAAGGCAAAATGCGCGTCTGTCCGGACAGAGATTGCGGATATCGCAAGAATCTCTCCATGCAGACTAACGCAAGATGTCCCAACTGTCACAAGAAACTGGATTTGCGCGGAGAGGGGGATAAGCGCCTTTTCGTATGTATATGCGGACACAGGGAGAGGGTCTCCGATTTCGAGAAACGCCGGAAAGATTCAGGTGCGTCAAAGCGGGACACGGAAAACTATCTGCGGAACCAGAACAAACAGGAAGATAAACCGAACTCCGAGCTGGCAAATCAGCTGGCAAAATGGATGGAGCAGCAGGATTAAGCGGCTGTTAAGCATAAGCTTATCAATGTGCTGGAGTGTGACGGCAAGGCGCAGGTTCAATATAGGGGATGGTGATCTGGCGTCCTGTAATACACGACCGCCATCCTGTAGGGGCGGTCATTCCCGGTCGCCCCTACTTACAACATTGCAGAATGTTTACTTTACTAAGGATAAAACACCTAATTCGCAAATTGGAAAGCGCACCTAAATAACAGCGGGCGGCATTTTGCCGCCCGTATTGCTTATTTAAACTTCAAACTTATATCAAACGCCGTTACCGAATGTGTCAGCGCGCCTATCGAGATGAAGTCCACGCCGGTTTCTGCGATTGTCCGCAAATCGCGCGAACCCATGATGTTGCCTGATGCCTCGGTCAAAGCGCGTCCGTCAATCATTTTTACGGCCTCACGCATTTCCTCCGGAGACATGTTGTCCAGCATGATAATATCCGCACCGGCTTCCAGGGATTCGGCGACCTGTTGTAAACTCTCCGTCTCAACCTCGATCTTCAGTGTGTGTGGGGCGTGGAGTCGTGCGAGGCTAACGGCTTCGGCAATCCCGCCCGCCGCTGCGATGTGGTTGTCTTTGATAAGCACGCCATCCGAGAGATTGAACCTGTGATTCGATCCGCCGCCGCACCGGACGGCGTATTTGTCAAGCGCCCGGAGACCGGGCAGAATCTTACGCGTGTCGGTGATTTTAGCGTTAGTCCCGGCGACCATTTTCACAGCTTCCGCTGTTTTTGTCGTGATGCCGGATAGATGCTGTAGCAGATTCAACGCCGTACGTTCGCCTGTCAGAATGCTCCTAGACGGACCGGAGATTTCTGCTATAATGTCTCCGGGATTGACAAAGGCGCCGTCTTCCACTTGTGGGACGACTCGCACCCGCATCATGTCAAGCAGACGAAACACGCGTGAGAGCACATACATCCCGCAGATAACGCCCGGCTGTTTCGCGATAAATTTTCCGGTTGAAACTGAGGCATACGGAACGCAAGAATTTGTAGTTACGTCCCCGGTGCCGATATCCTCGCTCAATGCCATTAGAATAAATTCGTCTATGTTGTGGTCAAATTCCATCAGACTTCCTCCTCCATATAATGTGACCCGATACTTTGCGGCCTGTTTAGTGCGGACTGCAAAATCGCGCAAGCCACCGTCGCGATATTCAATGTTTCCAGATATTCAGTGCTGTCGTCATAAACCGCCTCAAGCTCAGTAAGCATCGAAGAAACTCGCCCCAACGCATACTCAAGTCCTGATTTTTTCCTGACAACATGACAATAATCGCTCATAAGTTGCTGAATCTCCCGCCTCAACTCGCTGAAATTCAGCGTTGCATTCGGTCTGATAGGGAAGGCCGGTAAAGAAACGTCATTTCCTACTTTCAATTTTCCATTGTTAATTGCCTCAGCCGCGCGTCGCCCGAACACAATGCATTCAAGCATAGAGTTAGAGGCAAGGCGATTCGCGCCGTGTACGCCGGTGTGCGCCGCTTCCCCGCAGGCATAGAGGCCCGGTATATTTGTGCGCCCGTCAAGATCGGTTTCAATGCCGCCCATAAGGTAGTGTTGGGCAGGGCAGACCGGGATTCTGTCATGCGCGATGTTTATTCCGCGGCGCAAGCACTCGTTAAATATAGTAGGGAAGCGCTGTTTTAGAAACTCCTCGGATTTTGCCGTTATATCTATGTATGCGTGACGCTCCCCATTGCGTTTCAGTTCCTGCACTATACCTCGCGCGACTATATCTCGTGGGGCGAGTTCAGCGAGCTTGTGAACACCTTCCATAAATCGCACGCCATCGTTGTTGACCAGCAGACCGCCTTCGCCGCGTACGGCTTCAGAAATCAGGAACGCTTGACCGCTGCGCTCTCCGCTCCAAAGTCCGGTGGGATGGAATTGTATGAATTCAATGTTTGCCAAGTTTGCCCCGGCTCTGGCAGCGGCGGCAAGTCCGTCGCCGGTCGCGACAGAAGGGTTGGTGCTGGCAGCATAGACTTGTCCTATCCCGCCTGTGGCGATGACGACATTATTTGTCTTAATCAAGACAAACTCATGTTCCTGCTGTTTCACAACAGCGCCTGTGACACCATTGGGGCCGACAAGCACGTCGTAGAGACAAGTATGTTCACTAAACGTGATATTCTCACGCTGTGAAACGATATGAGACAGCGCTTTAACGGTCTCCCGCCCCGTGGCGTCGCCACCGGCGTGTACTACCCTGTGCTTATTATGTCCGCCCTCCCGCGTGAATTGCAGTTCGCCGTATTCGTCCAAATCAAACGGGACGTTAAGCGACACGAGTTTTTCAATGTCGGACGGCCCTTCGTTGACAAGCACTGTCACAGCGTCCATGTCGCATAATCCGGCCCCGGCGATGACAGTATCTTCCAGATGAAAATCCGGCGTGTCATCCCCAGCGATGGCTGCGGCAATCCCGCCCTGTGCCAGCCAGGAGTTTGAACTGTCGATACTGTCTTTGGCGATAATAAGACAGGATAAATTTTCGTCAATATTCAGTGCCGTATACAGCCCAGCAAGTCCAGCGCCGACAATCACGACGTCATATTTGAGCGTCTTTTCTATCTTTGTTTCGCGGCTAACAGCGTACTTCATTAATGATCCCCCATGTTTTGTTAAGATATCAAAAGAATATTATACCGACAACGGCGGAACCCGCCAGGAAGATGATCGGATGAGCTTTCAGCTTATTTGTGGCAACGAATAGTAAGATGGCAAGTATCATGGCTTTGAAATTGAACAGGTCAAGGAATGCGCCTGTCTGGCTAAAAAGTTCAGTATTCAGCATAGCCATGCCCAGAACGCTCAATCCGGCGGCGGCAATCAGGCCGATGGACGCCGCACGCAAACCATAGAATGCGGATTTTACCATAGAATTCTCCCGAAATCTGTCCAGCAGGCGTGATACAATCGTTGCGATTATCACCGATGGGACAATTAGCCCTAAAGACGCGATGACCCCACCCAAGACGCCCGCCGTTGTGAATCCGGCGAAAGTGGCCATGTTTATCCCAATAGGGCCGGGGGTGGATTCTGAGATGGCTATCATGTCCATAAGCTGCTCTAAAGTAAACCAGCCTGTCCGTGTCGCCATCTCGCGCAAAAAGGGAATCGTGGCGAGACCGCCGCCAAAAGCGAAGAGTCCTGTTATAAAAAACTCATAAAACAGCCGAAGGAGGATCATTCCGAAGCCCCTTTCCGCATAGAGGAGACAGCGATGCCTATAAATCCGGCTACGATGACGAGTATCGCCACCGGGAAGCTTGTGAATATAGCAATTAGAAAAACAACTGCAAAGATCACGATAGCCGCCAAGTCCACGATCGCCTGCTTCCAAAGCTTTATAACCGAGTTGAGAATAAGCACGCTGACTCCCACGCGCAAACCGGCGAATGCCCGCATGACTACAGGGAAATCCGCAAGATTCGTAATTATCGCGGCGAGTATTAATGTAATCACAACAGACGGGAACGCGGCCCCGAAGGCAGAGACTATCCCGCCGCGGACGCCTTTTTGTTTGTATCCAACGAATACGGCGGTATTGCAAGCGATGACGCCGGGTAGGCATTGGCCAACGGAAAACATATCAGCCATTTCCATCTCTGTCAGCCAGCCGTTTTTATCGACAAGCTCCCGCTGGAACATAGGCAGCATTGAATAACCGCCGCCGAAAGAAACCGTGCCGATATATGCAAACGAGAGGAAAAGTTTTATGTAAGGCCTCATGCGGCAGTCCCCCAATTTATATTAAAGTGTAATTATAGCACGAAACTATTGTTATTAACAACCAAAATATGATACAATAACTACGGCGAACACACGAACACTGAATAATGGTGTTTTTTGGCTGTAGGGGCGCGCATTGCGCGTCCGGAAAACCGCGGACGGCCAATGGCCGCCCCTACAAGGTTCAGGCTTCTTTCTTGTGCTGCGCTGTGCTGGGGGACTATACGTATGATTGACATTTCTGTTCAAAACGTAAAAAAAGCGTTTGAAGAGGGCAATGACATTTTAGATGGAGTGTCTTTTGAAATAAATGAGCATGAGCGCGTTGGACTCCTTGGCAAGAACGGTGCAGGGAAGACAACGCTTTTCCGCCTGATAACAGGGGAGCTGACACCGGACGAGGGAGAAATCGTTCTACCGCGATTCAAAAAGACAGGACTTATTTCACAGATACCCGAGTATCCGCAAGAATTCACCGGCGAAGACGTCATGCGTGCGGCGTTCGCGCGGCTTATTGCTATAAAAGCCGAAATGGAAGCGCTGGAGAAAAGCATGGACAACACGGCGGCGAAGGAGACACTGAAAGCATACGACAATCTGGCGTTTGAGTTCGAGCGGGGCGGCGGCTATAACATGGAGGTTGAATTAAACAGAGTCGCCAACGGTTTGCGTATACCGCAGTCGCAGCGGGGGCAACTGTTCAGGTCACTCTCCGGTGGGGAAAAGACACGGATAAATCTTGCCCGCTTGATTTTGCAGAACACGGATATCCTATTGCTGGACGAACCGACAAACCATCTGGATATGCGCGCGGTGGAATGGCTGGAGGAATTTTTGGGGAAATACAGAGGAACAGTCCTCGTAATTTCGCATGACAGATATTTTCTGGATAAGACGACCACCCGATCAATTGAGATCCTGGAAGGAAAAGCCGAGTTCTACAGCGGAAACTACAGCTATTACGTAGAGGAAAAGCAGAGGCGATACGAGGAGAAGCTTGAAAAATATGCCCGTGAGCAGGCGGAAGCAAAAAGACTCCAAGCGTCTGCCGACAGATTAGCTCTATGGGGAACCGGGAACAAGCGGCTGATGAAGAAGTCCCAAGCCATCGAAAAACGCATAGAGCGCGTTGTACAGACCGGCAGGCCGAATAAAGACAAAGTTCTCCGCGCACAATTCGGTGAGCGAGAGTTCCGCGCAGATGAGGTATTTACCGTTCACGGCCTGACGAAATCCTACGGCGGGCGAAAGCTTATTGACATACCGGAGCTACTGGTAAAAGGCGGGGAACGGATTGCCATCATCGGCGATAACGGGGCTGGGAAAACAACGCTTGTCAAACTTATCACGGGTGAAGAAAAGCCGGATTCCGGCGTTGTCCGGCGCGGGCCGTCGGTCAAATCCGCGTACTTGCCGCAGATAGTGAAGTTCGACAATCCGCGCCGCAGTATACTCGATACGCTGGTTTATGAGCAGGATCTTAGTCCGCAGACAGCGCGGAACAGGCTTGGGGCGTTCATGTTTCCCGGTGAGGATGTGTATAAGCTGGTCGGAGACCTTTCCGGCGGCGAAAAGAGCAGATTGAGATTGTGTATGCTGATGAACGGCGAGATAAATCTGCTGATTTTAGACGAACCGACAAACCATCTCGACCTGGCTTCGCGTGAGTGGCTGGAAAACGCCGTCGATGAATACGGCGAGACGCTGATGTTTATATCGCACGACAGGTATTTTATCAACAGATTTGCAACTCGCATTTGGGAACTCGAAGACGGCAGATTTACCGATTTCAAAGGCACGTTTGCGGAGTATCGTGCGCAGAAAGCCCAGACCTCTGACCCGGCAAAGAAAGAAAGCGCCCCCAAGTCCGTCCCGAAACAGAAAAAGAAACCGTCGGATTTGCAAAAAGAGCTAAAGAAACTTGAACGGGATATAGAAAAAGCAGAAAACGAGATTAATGAGATCAGAGAGCAAAAAGACGAGTTTTCGACGGATTATGAGAAACTGATGGAACTGGATCAACTCGAACGCGAGGCGGCGGAAACGCTGGATAACCTGTACGCACAATGGGAGGAGCTGGCGTAGTGTGAGAAAATTTATATACTGTGAGGTTAAATATGAAATGTAAATGTTATCCGTTTAATACGCTTGGAAACTATATATACGCTGATGTTATTGCCTTTTATAAGGGAAAATGGCTGCTCAGCAAACACAAGGAAAGAACCACATGGGAAACACAGGGCGGGCATATTGAAGCTGGTGAAACGCCATTGGAAGCCGCGAAAAGGGAACTATTTGAAGAATCAGGAGCGATTGATTTTGATATAGAGCCATTGTGTGATTATTCTCTTTCGGGAAGCTTTAATGGTGTAGATGTCTCCGGGAATAGTCAAGTTTTTATTGCAAAAGTTCATTCTTTGGGCGAAATGCCGCACCAAAGCGAAATGGAAAAAATATGTTTGTTAGATTCTCTTCCAGATAATCTAACCTATTTGGAACTAATAAGCGAAATTTTACCTATAGTCATTGAAAAGTTACGGGAGACAGAATAAGCATTTCCTACAGCCTCTTCTTACCCCCCCCGTTCACGTTCAGCCTGCGACGGGCGCAGATAGCTGGGTTCAAGCGCAATTTCCGGGATTGGGATGCTGTTTACAGCGGCCAAAGCGATGCCGTATGCTGTCTGATAACGCAGTAGTTCCGGCGCTAACGATACCGGAACTCCGGTGTTTTTAAGTGACTCATAGCTTATACCCGCGCCATCGCCTAAAAGTATAAAAGGTGAGGTAAATCTCTTCAAATCATCGGCGAGTTCTGTCAGCGAAATGGCGCGGTCTTCGCATAATCTGACGAGATTGCCGTCTTTCCATTCAAACAGCGCGTTATAGACTTGGCCTCTCCGTGCGTCCATCACGGGGCAGATGATTGCGCCGGGATGCGGGATTTGATACGCCATGGCCTCAAGGGTTGAGACTCCGGCAACAGGCTTGTCTAATCCCCAGGCGAGGCCCTTCGCGGCGGAGACGCCAATACGTACGCCGGTAAAAGACCCCGGGCCGCGAGCCACGGCGACAAGGTCTAGATCCTGTGTTGCTATGTCAAGGTTTTTAAGCAAGGATTCCACCATTACAAGCAACGTCCTGCTGTGAGTCAGACCGTTGTTCTGAAAATATTGACCTAAGAGCGCACCGCCTGAATAGACTGCGCAAGAGACGGGTTTGGCGGATGATTCAATAGCAAGTATCAGCATGGCAAGTCCCCCGTGATTTCCAACCGGCGGGAGTTTTCATCTATTATCTCAAACTTCACAACAATAGTCCCGGAAGGGAAAGCACCCGGGACTTTCTCGCTCCATTCAACTGCGCAAACGCCGCCGCGGTCAAGATAATCATCCCAGCCTATGTCGAAAAGCTCAGTCTCGCTTTCCAGCCGGTACATATCGAAGTGAAAGAGCGGGACTTTGCCGTGATACTCGTTCACAATCGCAAACGTGGGGCTGGAGACGGCCGATTCTATACCAAGCCCCTTAGCCAGTCCGCGAGTAAAAGCGGTTTTCCCCGCGCCGAGTCCGCCGTATAACGCGACGACCGACCCGGAGTGAAGTCCGCGGCCGAGTTTTTCGCCCTCGCACATGGTTTCAAATTCATTGTTTGTGATAATCGTCATCGCCTGTCCTCTGTAAAAAAGCTTTTGGTATTCTGAGGACTGTATTATAGCACATTTGGCAAAAATATAAAAGAGCGAGTTTAGGTACGGCAGTTTGCAGGGGCGGCAGAATGCCGCCCCTGCATGGGAAACGGTGCGTCAGGGACGGCCGCACCCTACAAAAGTGTACAGATTTTGTGAGGCATCCCGCAAAATCAGGTTGCCGTAAGTTTTCTATTTACTACCAGGTGAAACAGTGGTATAATAATATATTAAAACAAAAAGCCTATGTCTGATGCAGGTGTGAATAATTGAGAAAATTTCTTGGAGCAATAATAAAATTTGTGCGCGAGGCGGACATGTTTCTTTTTGGCATGTGTCTGCTGGGTGCGGTATACGGGATAATTCTTATTTCAAGTGCGGTGGGCAGAAGCAGTGTCTATGTCCAAATCGGCGCTGTGGTTGTGGGGGTTGTGTTTTTTGTCTTGTTTTCCTATATAGACATCGATGTAATCTCGGCCCAGTCAAAACTTCTTTTTGTTTTCAGCGCGTTGTTTATATTGACGTTGATTCCATGGGGCGCCGGGGATGAAATAGGGCGGCGCGCCTGGTTGCGTTTCGGCCAGATTGGCGTGCAGCCGGCTGAAATAGTAAAAATCCCGTTCACAATAATCATGGCGCAGATGATTGTAAGTTACAGAGAACGCAAGACATTGAACTCTGTTGTCTCGCTTTTGCAGATATTGTTTGTTTTTGGTATGATGTTCGCGCTCGTTCTGGTCGTGTCGGAAGACCTTGGCACCGCGCTGGTATATCTCGGGATACTGGTTGTTATGCTGTATATCGGCGGCGTGAAACTCAGGTGGTTCATACTTGGCGGGGCTGTTACCGCCGCCGCGTTCCCGTTTCTTTTGAACTATGTCTTCCTGACTCACCAGCGGGAACGGATATTGGCACCGTTCGCGCGATTCTTTCCGGACATACTCCCGCCCGACAGGCTTGCGGACGTAACATGGCAGCCGAACATGAGCGTCAGCGCGATAGCCGGCGGTGGATTCACAGGGCAGGGACTGGGTAATGGCGCAATAACACAGCGGGGGTTCTTTGCGCTGGAAACTGACTTTATTTTTGCCGTGGCGGGAGAAGAGCTGGGGTTTGTCGGCCTTATGGCTATCGTCCTGCTGCTGGTATTAATAATAGCCCGATGTATTTACGTCGGTACCAAGTCCAACAATCCGCTGGGGATGCTTGTCTGCACCGGGATATCCGCGATGTTTATTGTGCAGGCGATTATGAACATCGGCATGGCATTGGGGCTTTTGCCTGTTGTCGGGGTTCCGCTGCCGTTTTTCAGCTACGGCGGGTCATCGGTCGTGACGTATTTTGCGGCGGCCGGGATTGTTTCCGGCATAAAAATGCGGCCTAAACCTGTACGGTTCAGATCATTGTGAGAGGGTGAGGTATGGTGGAATCCCCAAGAATCACGCGGCAGAATACAGAACGGCAGATGCTTTCTGCCCGCGCCACACTGTCAGAGTCATCGAAAGGTCGCCGGCGGAAAGAGCCGGAGTGCGAAATCCGGACATGCTATCAGCGTGACATTGATAGGATTATACATAGCAAATCATTCCGCCGCCTGAAACATAAAACGCAAGTGTTTTTACAGCCGGAAGGTGACCATTACAGGACTCGGCTGACACATACGCTTGAAGTCATGCGTATCGCCAGGACTATCGCGCGGGGCTTGCAGCTCAACGAGGATATTGCCGAAGCGATTGCCCTGGGGCATGACTTGGGACACACCCCGTTCGGCCACGCAGGAGAGCGTGTGTTGAACGAGCTTTTGAGCAATGAGGGCGGATTCAAGCATAATGAGCAGAGTTTGCGCGTGGTTGAAAGGCTTGAAAAAGACGGATTTGGGCTTAACCTGACGCATGAAGTTGAAAACGGGATACTATGCCACACAGGGGCCGCGATGCCTGAAACACCGGAGGGAGAAATCATCCGCCTTGCCGACAGGATTGCGTATTTCAATCACGACATTGATGATGCGGTCCGTGCGGGGATTCTGCGTGAAATGGACATCCCGGAGGAAATAACATGCGCGTTGGGCGGCAGTTCCAGCGAAAGAATCAATACACTTGTGCTGGATGTGATAAATGAAAGCGCACAGCAGGAAAAAATTGCGATGAGTCCGAACATCACTTTAGTTTTTGACTTATTTTATGATTTTATGTTTAGGAACGTTTATCGGAATATGAAAGCGAAAAGCGAGGAAACTAAGGTTTTTGGTATTCTTAACGGAATATATGGTTATTATGTTGATAATCCTGACAAATTGCCGGAGGATTACCGCCGCATATCCACCCAGGACGGCCTGCCCCGCGCCGTGAGCGATTATGTATCAGGGATGACTGACAAGTACGCGATTCATGTATACGAAAAGCTGTTTGTCCCGGAAGCGTGGCAGGTGAGGTGATGAAGAGCAGAACAAAGAAGATGATAGTGTTTGGTGGGCTGTTTGTGTTATTTCTGCTTGTAATCAACGTGCCGATACCTATGAACATAACAGCCCCCGCCATAGAAATAAGCTTGGATGACCCCAGTCACATTGAGGAGCGGACAGTTGAAATCTCGGGACGGTGGCATATCAACATTTTTCCGATTAGACGTTTAGCGTGGCCACGCCATGAGTTCCGGGGCAGGATTGAGATACTGGAATATCCGGAAACTCGCGGTGAGGTGTATCCGGTTACGATGTACACATTTAGAGGAGCGTTGTTAAGGCATGTGGGTCAGATACGTTATCCTGAAGCTGAGCAAGGCCGTTACTGGGGAATTTATACCAGATTCTTGCCTCGTCGAATTGTTATTGAGGTACTTGACTGGGGTGAGCGTGAGGACGGCACTGTGTTTCCGCTCCCAGGCACTACACGGTACATAGTCTTGAACGCGGCAACGCGGGAAGAGGCCATGGATTTACTGGGAACTCGTTTTCCCTAAGAAAGGAGGAGCGGGCGATGGCTATTCCCAACAGTTTTTTGGACGAGCTTGTCGGCAGAACCGACATCACTGAGCTTGTCGGCGGATACGTGCAGTTGACTAAGCGCGGCGGCGGGAACATGTTTGGGCTGTGCCCGTTCCATAGTGAGAAGACGCCGTCGTTCTCGGTCAGTGTGGACAAGCAGATTTATCATTGCTTCGGCTGCGGCAAAGGCGGCGGGGCGATCAACTTTATCATGGAGATCGAGAATCTGCCGTTCCGCGATGCGGTGGAGTTTTTAGCCCGGCGTGCGGGGATGACGGTTCCTGACGACAGTGCGCCGGACGAGCTTGCTGGAAAGCGAAAGAGAATGCTGGAAATCAACCGCGACGCGGCACGATTCTTTCACGAGATGCTGATGTCCGAAAGTTCTGTGTACGCGAAAAAATATCTGGCTGAACGCGGGATTTCACCGAAAATGGCCAAAACATTCGGCCTCGGTGCTGTGCCGGATGCTTGGAGTTCTTTGCTGGACGCGATGACAGCGAAAGGCTATTCGCGGCAGGAGCTGATTGAGGCGGGCCTCGCCAGAAAAGGGAAGAAAGAAGGCGCGGCGTATGACCTGTTCCGGAACAGGCTGATTTTCCCGGTCATAGACATACGTGGCAGTGTCATAGGCTTTTCAGGCAGGATTTTAGGCGATGGTGAGCCGAAATATTTGAACTCGCCCGATACGCTTGTTTTTAACAAGAGCCGTAATCTGTTCGCACTGAATTTGGCGAAGAAGTCAAAAGCCGGTATGCTGATACTTGCAGAGGGAAATATAGATGTAATCGCACTGCACCAGGCGGGATTCGATTGCGCGGTGGCATCGCTCGGTACAGCGCTGACGGCGGAGCAGGTGCGGCTGATGTCACGGTATGCCGACAACGCGGTTATTGCATATGACTCGGACGAGGCGGGCCGAAAAGCGGCGCTGCGGGCGATTGATATGTTTGAAAAGACAAAAATGGGTGTAAAGGTCATAGATTTCGGAGACTCAAAGGATCCGGACGAGTTTTTGAAGAACCACGGAATCGACGCGTTTGAACGATTACTGGAGCGGAGCGAGAATCATATAGAGTATAGGCTGATGACAGTAAAAAACAGATCCGATTTAGCGTCGGATGAGGGCAGGCTAAAGTTTTTGACGGAAACGACGAAACTGTTGTCAGAACTTGGAAGCAAGCCTGAACGTGAGGTATACGGTGCGCGGGTAGCGAAGATAGCCGGAGTTTCACCGGAATCGGTTGAAAATGAGGTTGCAAAAATGCTGAGGATAAACAGGGCGCAGAGGCGCAGACAACACGAAAAGCAGATAATCCGCCCGGCGCAAAATCTCCAGCCAGTGGACAGGACTTTGCGATACAAAAACGAATATTCAGCCGCCGCCGAGGAGGGTATTATAAGGTGCCTAGTAAGGGACCCAATGCTTTTAAAAGTCGCTGAAGAAATGGGGCTTGCGGCGGAGGAGTTCACATCAGAATTTCTCGCGAAAGTGTTTACCGTGCTTAACCGGCGTGGGGCGCGGGGTGAAGAAACGGGGGCGGCGCTGCTAATGGCGGAG
The DNA here is from genome assembly GCA_009785525.1 of Oscillospiraceae bacterium. Lineage (GTDB taxonomy): Bacteria > Bacillota > Clostridia > Oscillospirales > Oscillospiraceae > WRMH01. Next base: position 21,075 of record WQWC01000015.1, read on the forward strand.
CTGGAAGGGAACGAAGCGTCACAGCTGACAGTCATACTGCAAAAGCCGGAAGCGATTCCCAACGGCGAGAAATCTATTCGCGCTTACATAGAAAGAATCAGGACAGAGAAGCTCAAGTCCGGGAATCCGGATGAACAGTTACTGCTTTCAATAAAAAAATACAGAGAACGCAAAGACGTTGGAGGAGGATAAGGATATGGATGAAAATTACAAAGACATTAACGCGCAGGAACCTGGGATTGACGATGAGAATGACAGCAACGGCGAATTTACAGAAAAGACTCAGGAGCAGTGCAACGAAGAGCGGCTGAACGCCCTTGTCGAAGAGGGGAAAAAGCGCGGCAGCCTAAGTGCTAAAGATTTGTTGGAAGTTTTAGAGGATATGAATCTGGAGCAGGAGCAGGTCGACAAGTTCTATGACACGCTGGAAAATCTCAATATCGATACGACTGAGGCGGACGACACGGTGTTTCTGCCGAATGAAGATGTCACGCCGGAAATTGAGGAATTGCAGGAAATAGAGACGCTTCAGGAAGATGAGCTGATCGACCCGGAATCGCTGGTCGATAACTTCAGTGTTGACGACCCGGTACGCATGTACTTAAAGGAGATCGGAAAAGTCAGTCTGTTGACTCAGGAAGCGGAAGTCGAGCTTGCCAAGCTCATGGCAGAAGGCGATAAAGAGGCAAAGCGCAAGATGGCGGAGGCGAATTTAAGGCTTGTCGTCAGCATCGCCAAGCGCTATGTCGGCCGCGGCATGTTGTTTTTGGATTTGATCCAAGAGGGAAATCTGGGCCTGATAAAAGCCGTTGAGAAGTTTGATTACACAAAGGGTTACAAATTTTCGACCTATGCGACGTGGTGGATTCGGCAGGCGATTACACGGGCTATTGCTGACCAGGCGCGGACGATAAGAATACCTGTTCACATGGTGGAGACTATCAATAAAGTAATGCGTATCTCCCGCCAGCTTTTGCAGGAGCTGGGACATGACCCAACGCCGGAGGAAATCGCAGATGACATGGGCTTGCCGGTTGAAAAAGTGCGCGAAATATTAAAGATAGCGCAGGAACCTGTGTCGCTTGAGACCCCGATAGGCGAGGAAGAGGACAGCCATCTGGGCGACTTTATCCCGGATGAAGACGCGTCAGAACCCGCGGAGGCCGCGTCATTCACACTGCTGAAAGAGCAGCTGTCAGAGGTTCTTAGTACGCTCACACCGCGTGAGGAGAAAGTGCTTCGGCTGAGATTCGGTATAGAAGACGGCAGAACCCGTACGTTGGAAGAAGTCGGCAAGGAGTTCAACGTCACGCGAGAGAGAATCCGTCAAATAGAAGCAAAAGCGCTGCGGAAACTGCGGCATCCCAGCCGCAGCAAGAAGCTGAAAGATTTTTTGAATTAACGGGAGGGCGCACAGTGTGTCCGCAAACCCCAAACAGAAACAACGGGCGCACAAGTGCGCGCCCCTAAACCGTACAAGGGAAGATTGGATGTAAGATATGACACCGGAATTACTTGAAGAGTGTGAAAAATACCGTCAGCATTTTTCAGATTTGCTTGAGATTGGCTGTAAAATAGTGTATCTGCCGAAGGATGGCCCCGCCTGTCTTTTGCCGAAGGATAACCTGGACTTTTGCGCCCATTGCACTCACGGTAAAAACAAAGGCCTCACAACGCATCTGTACGGATGCCATGAGGCTCATCGCTGGAATGGGAAGTATATCTACTATTGCCCGCTTGGTTTAACGTATATCGCCGCGTCGATTTCGGACAAATCCGGGGCTGTGGCGGGCGGACTTGTGCTTGGCCCGATTGTTATGGGTGAAATGCAGGATGTACTTTACGACATAGCGGCCCCCGAAATGGCGTGGGCGGTGTCTCAGCTAAGCACGTTTTCAACGCATAAAGTGCGGCATATATCGGAGATACTGTCAGCTGTCACCGTGCGAATCTCGGAATCCGGACGGTTGAAGAGGGAGAGTCCGGCCAACAATCAGGAAAAGCTTCTCAACGAGATATATATTGCCAAAGATTACTACGCAGACGGGGACGCGAAAAGCGCTGAAATGTTGCTGAAGTTTGAAAATGAGCTGCACTTTGCCATGCTGCGTGGGGAGAAAAGCTCGGCTCTTGAAATGATAAATGAAATGCTGGCGCATATACATGTCTACAGCAATTTTGACGTCAGCGCGATTAAGGCGCGGCTGTTGGAACTGCTTGTGATACTGTCGCGGGCCACGATTGAGGCCGGGGCAGACCCGGCGGAAACATTTAGGCTTTCCGAAAACTTTATTTCGCAGATAGAACAGTATACAGATGTCGATCAACTCGCACTGTGGATATCCGACATAGTGCGCCGCTTTATCGTGCAGGCGTTTGATTTGGCCCAAATAAAGCACTCTGACGTTGTGTTTAAAACCACGAATTTCATAAAGAGGAATTTTAACGAAAAACTGTCGTTGGACTCGCTTGCGAAAGAGGTATTTTTGAGTAAGTCGTATCTTAGCAGTATTTTCAAAAAAGAAACAGGAATGAGTCTCACTGCTTACATAACTAAAGTCCGTGTGGAGAAAAGCAAAAAAATGCTGCTGGAGAACAACGCAAGTCTCGCCATTATTTCAAGCCAGTGCGGATTTAAGGATCAGAGCTATTTTACAAAAGTGTTTAAAAAAGAAACGGGCGTTTCACCTAAGCGGTTCAGAAGCAGCAATTCAGATGCCCAGACGGTTTAATCTAATTTTTGTAGGGGCGACCGTCCCGGTCGTCCGCGGGCGCACAATGTGCGCCCCTACATGATACCACGCAGTCTCTGCTACGGGGAGATTCATTGGATTGTAGAAGTCTGTGGCTGTTATCAATAATTAAGGAAGTGATATTTATGAAAGCAAATTTCAGACGAGGCGGGTTGTTCCTGTTCCCGGCAGTTGTACTTGCAGTTATTCTCGCCGTTTTGCTGAATGCCCCAACCCCTGCGCTGGTGAGTATATGCGCGTTTGGCGTTGTGACTGTGATAATATTGATATTGCTGGGGGATAGGAGAAAAAGGGAAAGATAGCACTAACACAAATAAAATAATCGGCTGGCGGGAATTAACTTCCGCCAGCCGATTTGTTTTCTATTAGGGGACTTTAGCTCACCAGTTCAACAGCCATAACAGCTGCGGAGCCTGCGTCTGCTGTGTAAGCGTCCGCGCCGATTTCGTCAGCGAATTCCTGAGTGATTGGTGCGCCGCCGACCATGATTTTGACCTGGGATTTGCATCCAGCGTCGATCATAGTCTGAACGGTGTTTTTAAGGGAGTCCATCGTGGTTGTCAGAAGAGCCGAAGCGCCGACTACTTTGCAGTCTGGGTTAGCTTTGATAGCTTCAACAAACTTCTCCGCCGGGACGTCAACGCCGAGGTCGATGACTTCAAATCCGGCTGACTCAATCATAAGACCGACAAGGTTTTTGCCGATATCATGCAGGTCGCCCGCGACTGTGCCAAGGATGTACTTGCCGTGTTTGCCAACGCTGTCGCCGGCGAGATGGGGTTTGAGCAGCTCAACGCCTTTTTTCATCGTTTTTGCGGCAACAAGCATTTCGGGAACAAAAATTTCGTTTGCTTGGAACTTCGCACCAACGATACCCATGGCACCGATCATGCCTTCGTTGAGGATAGCGTCAGCGGCGTCACCAGCGTCGAGAGCTTCTTGCACAAGACCTTCGATGAGTTTAACTTTGCCGTTTTCTACGGCGGCTGCTACTTCTTTAATTTTGGACATACAAAATTCCTCCTGTACTGCTTAAATTATTTTAATTTTATTTTACGCAAATTATAAATTAGTGCTGAGGGTGAGCCGGGGATTCGCTACTTCTTCGCCCCGAATATGCCTTCACGATAGGCGGCCATGTATTCCGCGCAGAAATCATCAAGTCCGGCCATTGCTTCAGCCGCGTAGATAACAGCACGCAGATCTTCACTGAGCGGATCCATAACGGCACTGTCCATTCCGGCCTGGATGGCGACGGCGGCAAATGCCTGGTTGACAAACTTGCGCGCCGGAAGATTGAAAGAAATGTTCGAGATTGCACCGGAGATATGGACTTTAGGATAGTTGGTTTTAATATGGCGCATGATCTCCAGAACCATCGAGATGCCCTCTTCGTCGTCTGTTGTGCACAGCATTTCGATAAGCGGGTCGATATGAATACGGTTGTCGGCGATGCCGTATTGCTTGGCTTTTGACATAATGCTCTCAAAAACCTCAATACGCTCTGCGGCGGTTTTTGCGATGCTGTTTTCGCCCTCTAAAAGCGCCATGACGTGCCATTCGCTGTACTCTGGCTTGGCAAGAATCGGGAAAGCAGCGTCGATTTTGTGGCTTGAACCGTTAACAGAGTTGAACATACCCGGTCTTTTACAAAACGGCAATGCTTCAATAATAACATTGACGTCTGACGAGTCAACTGCGATAGGACAGTCTGTCACGCTCTGCACCGTGTCGATCATCCATTTGAGAACGTCAAGCTCATTATCCTTGACGGAAGCGTGAACGTCAAGAAAAGCTGCGCCGGATTCGGCTTGTTTGACGGCCATGTCCTTGATATACGCCTCATCCCGGGCGGCTATCGCTTTGGCGCAAGACGGGATAGCGCCGTTAAGTTTTTCAGCAATTATTATCATACCACAAATACTCCTTCAATTACAACTTTTTTTTCGCGGCTTCTACTACATGTGAAACAAGGATCGATGTGGTAACGGTTCCGACGCCGCCCGGCACAGGGGTTATTGCCGCAACGACAGGCTCAACCTCGTCAAATTTAACATCTCCGACATTCTTGCCTTTTTCATCATTCCAGTGCATACCGACATCGATAACGACTTGTCCGGGGATGAAGAAATCTTTCGTTGCATACTCCATAACACCGGCGGCGACAATGACTATCTCAGCGTTCCGCACGACCGAGGGGACATCAACTGTCCTGGTGTGACAGATGGTGACCGTCGCGTTTTTGGCCATAAGCATGATCGCTACAGGCTTACCGATAACAAGACTGCGGCCTATTACAACGGCGCGTTTGCCTGTGCAGTCGATGTTGTAGTAATCGAGGATTTCTATACAGGCCTGTGCTGTACACGGGGCGTAGCCCATGCCGTTCTGCATGAACACGCCTGCCATTGAGCCTGAAGTTATGCCGTCCACATCTTTCTCTGGCTTGAGTGCGGCGCACGCGGCGTCTTCATCAAGATGCTTCGGCAGCGGACGGAACATCAGCACACCGTGAACGCTGTCGTCGTTATTCAGCGCCTCAATATTCTGAATCAGATTGTCCTGCGTAACGTCCACCGGAAGCGTGACGCATTTTGCTGTGACGCCAACAGAGTCGCAGAATTTGATAACGCTTTTCTCGTACCAGATGTCGTCATCACGTTCACCGACACGAAGAATTGCGACGGTGGGCATAACGCCTTTGCCTTTTAGCATCTCAATATCCGCCGCCATTTTTTCTTTGATCGCGGTTTCTATTACTTTGCCCTTTAAAAGTTCAGCCATAATAAAATTTCTCCTATTTTCTAAGCGCTGCGACGACGGCGTTATAAACCTCGTCGGCAAGGGCGCAGTATTTCTTCAAAAGCGCGTCCGACTCAGCTTCAAAAGCTGTCGCGGCGGCCTTATCGGTCATATACTTGGTGTTGATATACACGTTCAAGCTTGCGCCTTGCATAGCCGCTTTACAGAACACGACGCCGACTCCGGCATCACTGAGTGCAAGCGCACTGCCTTTTTTTGCAAACTCGTCACAAAGCTCAATAGACTTCGCACATGCCCGCATGATTTCAATCGGAACCGAGCAGCAGTCTTTTAACGCGGCTTCCATTCTTTCCTCTTTGGTGGGGTCGTCATTCGACACACCGTAGAGCTTGGAAAGCGGTTCAAAAACCTCGGCATCTTTGTCTACTAGGCGCAGGAGTTCTTCCTGCAGTCCGGTGGCTTCTACCATCAGCGCTTTGATTTGATCTTCAACATCAGCGTACTTTTTCTTGCCGACAGTCAGGCTGCCGACCATGTTGCCCAGCGCCGTGCCAACAGCACCAACAAGCGCGGAAGCGCCGCCGCCGCCGGGAACTGAAGCTTTTGTCGCCAACACTTCAACAAATTCAGCGCAAGAAACTTTAACAAATGACATATAATACCTCCTTAATAATTGTTTCAGGGGTTTGGGGGCCTTTTAAATAAAGACCCCCATAAAACTATTCAGATTTAGAACAAGCCGAAAACATCACCGGTGTTAGTGTCGATATCAATGCGGCGATATCCGGGGTCAGAGCCTGTACCCGGCATCATGGTGATAGAGCCGGCCATCGGGCAGAGGAATTTCGCGCCGCCGTATACAAGTATGTCACGTACCGGCAGTCTCCAGCCAGTCGGCACGCCTTTAAGCGTCGGGTCATGCGACAATGACAGGTGAGTTTTAACCATCATTGTGCTGAAGTCATCGTAATGCGGATCATTCTCGAACATCTCGGCTTTTTCAAGCGCAAGCGGCTCCCAATCAACGCCGTCAGCGCCGTAAATTTCTTTTGCAATGATCTCAACACGGTCACGCAGTTTCATTTCGAGCGGATAGAGGTACTTGAGTTCAGTCTCTTCCTCGCAGGCTTCGAGAACGACTTTAGAGAGCGTTTCCGCGCCTTTGCCGCCGTGTTCCCAATGCGTACTGACCGCCGCACGGACGCCTTGCGCCGCGCACATGTCAAGGATAAGCTTATGCTCCGCGTCTGTATCAGTAGCGAACGCGTTAATGCAGACAACAGGGTTTATGCCGGCTTTTTTAACGTTGTTGACATGATGGAACAGATTTGCGGCGCCTGCTTCGAGCAGCTCGAGGTTTTGCTCTGTATACTCTTTCGGCAACGGGCGTCCCGAAACAACTGCGGGGCCGCCGCCGTGCATTTTAAGCGCGCGGACAGTGCAGACGAGCACGGAAACATGCGGTTTCAAGTTGGAGAGACGGCACTTAACGTTCCAGAACTTCTCAAAGCCGATGTCCGCGCCGAAGCCGGATTCTGTGACATGATAGTCAAACAGTTTAAGCGCAAGGCGGTCGCCGATGATCGACGACTGACCGATAGCTATGTTTGCGAACGGACCCGCGTGGATAAGGCAGGGCTGATGCTCAACAGTGTAGCAGAGTGTCGGGTTAATTGTGTTACGCATAAATGCGGCCATCGCGCCGTCAACTTCAAGATCCGCCGTTGTGACAGGCTCGCCTTTTTTGTTGTATGCGACAATGATTTTACCGATACGCTCACGCAGATCTTTGAGATCTGTTGCCACGGAGAGGATAGCCATAAGCTCACTGCCGACGGCGATGCCGAATTTTGAGTTAATCTCAAAACCGTTTCTGCCTTTGTTCTTGTCGTCGGGTCCGGCATCCATACCTATGCGGATATTGCGCAGGCCTTGTGCGCAGAAGTCGATAACCCAGCCCAGTTCGACTCTTTCAGGGTCGATATCAAGGCGTTTCAGGCCGATTTCTTTAAGCTTCGCGTCATCATAGTTGCGCTCATGCTGCATACGGGCGTTCAACGCGACCATGGCGAGGTTGTGGGCGTTCATAATGTCATTGATGTCGCCGGTGAGACCAAGGGAGAACTCGGTCATCGGGATAAGCAGCGCGTTGCCGCCGCCGGCTGCTGTGCCTTTGACGTTAAACGTCGGGCCGCCGGAAGGCTGACGCAGACATCCGCCGACATTTTTGCCAAGCGCACCCATACCTTGAATCAGGCCGAGTGAAGTGGTGGACTTGCCTTCGCCAAGGGGAGTAGGGTTGATAGCGGTGACTTCGATAAACTTACCGTCAGGCTTGTCCTTCAGGCGCTCCATAACTTTGATGAAGTCAATTTTCGGAGTCTTGCCGTATGGGATGATCTCATCGGGAAGAAGCCCCATCTTTTCGCGGAAATACTCAACATTCGGCAGACTTTTCATTGCGTCGGCCGCAATTTCCCAGTCTTTGTGTTTGGTTGGGTCAAGCATAAAATATAATCCTCCTTAGTAATTTGTGAAAATATATTCAAATCGCACACCGCGACTTGTTAACGTTTTTACGCGCAAACATATGGCATGGCTGCCCAAACGCGGGGTAGATAGACTCTAAAATTGCCAAGCCCAAGTAATTTTAACACCAGATTGCCATTAAGTAAATATATAAAAGACTGAAAATGATAAATTTCCCTACTATTTCAAATAAATATCCCAAAATGACAGGATAAAGTACAAAAATAAAATTTTTGTAATATCCTAATATGTTTTTGCATTATTGTCCGGCAGCGATTGGACATGTCTATAAACTGAGCCTTGAAAGCTTGCGATTTCAAGGCCCATTTCTGTAACCATCAGACTTTAAAAGGCCGCGTGTTGATTCACGGAACGATAGCTTTACTCTTCGCCGTTGGAATCGTCGTCGCCCGGTTCGGAGGTGAAATCTGCGTCTGCAAAATCATCATTGCGATAGCCGGTGGTCTTTTTTATTTCTTCAATTTCTCTTTTCATTTCGGCGATACGCTCATACGCCTCGGTGACTTCGGTAACGTTTTGCGCGAAAGTCTCTTCGGGATTACTCTTGCGCGCTTCATAATACATGCGCCCGATTTCACAGTGCAACCGCCTGATGTGGGTTTTTTCGCGTGAAACTTCCGCATTCAGCTTGGTTGTTCTCGCCAGTATTTTTGCCTTTTCTTCAGCGAGCCTATACGCTTCCACCGAGACATCGGCTATTGTTTCGGCTGCGATTTTGGCTTTTCTCTTCAGTTCTTCAAAACTTGCCATTTTTTATTCCTCCATTAAATTCTTTATAGTGTTTTGTTGTTTATGTAATTTTATCAGTCTGATCTCTCGCTATCCGGATTGTCTGTGGGTTCAGGCAGGGTTTCCGGGTTTTGCCCGCGGCGGCGCATATGGTTCCAAATCAGCAGAGCTGCGGCGGCAAAGAACGAGACTGCCGCCAAAACCTGTGACACTCGTATATCCGTATTCATAAAGAAGATGCTGTCTGCCCGCAACCCCTCAATTATTGACCGCCCGAAGCCGTACCACGCCACGTATATGAAGAACAGCTGCCCATCATACCTTGTTTTGCGTTTTTTTGAAAAGATGTGCAACAGGATAAAGCCCATGGTGTTCCACAGTGCTTCATACAAAAACGTCGGATGGACATAGATGGCTCGAATACCAAACGTAAGACCCATCCGCCACGGAACGGTTGTCTCAACGCCAAAAGCCTCGCGATTCAAAAAATTGCCCCAGCGGCCGACTACTTGCCCGATAAAAAGCCCGAAAGCGCCTGCGTCTGCGAGCCTGAGAAACGGGATTTTTTTAATGCGGCTGTAGATAAGAAACGCAATAGCGGCACCGATGACGCCGCCGTAAATGGCAAGTCCGCCCAGTCTGAAATTGAAGATATCTTGCCATCTGTTACCCTCGCCGAAAAACTCGGAAGCGTTGAATAGGACGAAAAACAGCCGGGAACCGATAACTCCGCCCGGAACGGCCATGATGACCATGTCAAACACAGTGCCGCTTTCAAGGCCGAGCGCTTCCCGCCGCTTCTGCAGATACAGCAGACCAAGCAGAAAGCCGATGGCAATCAAAATTCCATATATATATATATTAAACCCGAAAATCGTGATATATCGGGGCGGATTTATCATAAAGCCTTCCCCAAAAAGCGGGAATGATATAGCAACGGATTCCAACAGATCACCTACTTTTTCTTTTAAATAACAAAATGTGGCCGACCGCAGATAGCGGCAGTTTCATCCAGTATAATATAAAAACCGGCATTTGTGAAGCTGTAATTTAAAAATGTTCAATATCCAGGCGCATTACTCTTTAGGCGTTACAATTGATATTGCCATGTTATCCGGCGACAAACTCTCCCTGTAAAACGCGGCGACATCAGCTTCGGTTATCGCGGATAGAAGCTCCGGCACATCGAATGCGTCATATCCCCTGAAATACCCGGAGACACAGTTGGCGCATATCGCGTCAAATGAATTCAGCGAACGGATATGTCTGCCGAGGGCCGCTTTTTTTATTCGCCCGAAAAGTTCGGTATCAGGCCCGTTTTCGGACAGCCTGACAATCTCGCGATTCACCTCGTCAAAAACTCGCGCCGGATCGCGGCATTCGCCGCCGAACATAGAATACGCCTCACCCGCGACCGATTCAAATGACGCGGAGAAATCGCTGTTGACAGTCCCGTCTCCATAGAGCCTGAAATACAGCGGGGAAGAGTGCCCGGCGAGAATCTCAAGCGCCAGTGCGCTGACAAGCTCATACCGCAGATTCTCCCGCCCCCGCGCCGGGATTTGGCGGGCCTTGCAACCCGCAAGGAAAATCGGCAGACTTACCTCCATTGCCTGGGAGACACTTTTTTTCAAAGGCTCAAGAGATTCAGGCGGGCCGTAATCGCGTTCCGGAACCTCGCCCGGTTCTGCAGGCAGGATGCGCTGCGCTGTTTCCAGAACCTCCGAGGGGTCAATGTCTCCTGCAACACACAGCGCCATGTTTGATGGATTGTAGAATACCTTGTGGCAATTATAGAGCGTGTCGGCCGTTATTTCGGATATACTCTCAACAGTCCCGGCGACGGAATCGCGGATTGGGCTATGGCGGAACAGCGACTTCATCAAACCATAGTACACGGCGTAATCGGGGTCATCCTCCACCATGCGGATTTCTTGGTCGATAATGCCCCGCTCTTTCTCAACGCTCTCCGATGTAAAATACGGTGTGGAAACAAACGTTAGCAGCGTGTCAAGATTTTCTTTAAAATTCTCCGTACACTCAAAATAATACGCCGTGATATCAGTTGAAGTATACGCGTTCGGAGACGCACCGTTTGCTGATAGTGTCATCAGCGCGTTGTCGCCATCTTCCATATCGAACATTTTATGTTCCAAGAAATGCGCAATACCGGCCGGGGTATCAAGCCAGTTCCCGGCAAATCTAAACCGCCTGTCCGCGCCGCCATAATCGGTTGCGAAAAAGGCATATCGCTTATTGAAGCCGCGCTTAGGTACGACAAAGACCGAAAGACCGTTTGGCAGTTTGCCGGAATAAACCTGCTCGCCGATATTTTTATACTCTCTAAGATTCATTCTGCACCCCTTTGCCTGTCAGGAAATATATGGAATCGGTTTCAATGCCGGAGGCTAGTTCGACGATTTTGTCGAGTGTTACAGCTTCAACTCCCTCGAAAAGCTGCTCCGGCGAGTAATCAACAGCCGCGATTGCGCTGTCGAAGTACAGGTCTTCAAGCCCGCCGGGTCTGTCCATTGCGGATTTTATCGCCGTGGTGACAGCCCGCTTCGCCGACGTCAGTTCCCAGTCGCTGACATCGCCGTCTTTGACGTTTTGCAGCTGCGCCAAGATTTCATTCAGCGCTTCGTCAAACTTTGAGAATTCAACGCCGGAAGCGACAATCATAATGCCTTTGTGCTTTTCAAGCATTGAGCTTGCGTAATAGCAGAGCGACAGTTTCTCCCGGACGTTAAGGAAAAGCTTGGATGTTACATTCCCCCCATACACAGCGTTGAGAACCATAAGCGCTGGGTAATCGGGGTTCTCCATTGCGCGGCCCAGCCTGAAACCCAAGGTGAGCTTGCCCTGTTGGACATCCAACTCCTCAGTAATCCGGCGTGGAGAGTTATGTGCGGGCTGGAATATGATTTCCGTCTTTGGTGTAGGCACGTCACCGCGCGGGGACAGTTTTTGCAAAACCGGGCGGAGAGCTGATTCTACCTGCTCGGGATCAGCCGGACCGCAATAGAATGCCTCGACTCTTGCGGTTCTGAGAATATTCTTATAATGCGCAGTCAAGGTCTCCGGTGTGATTTTTTCGGCCTCGGCTTCACTGCCCCATCTACTGATGCCGAAAGCTTCGTCGGCGCACATTTCTTCAAGCAGTCGGTCAACCGAATACCCGCGCTTATCGTTTATTCCGGCGCGGATATCGTCTATCAGATTTTTCTTCTCACTCTCGACATAATCTGCGCGTAATAGCCCATTGTCTAAGTCGGGGGATAGGAGAATATCGCCCATCAGGGCAGCGGCTTCAGGCAGGACGCTGTCACCGACTGAGATGAACCTGTCGTCGGGGAAGTCCGCGTAAAAGCCGATACATTGCAGTTCTCCTTTTTTTCTTACAATCGGCTCAATCCTCGCGCCGTATAGATCATCTAATGCCTCGGCAATACGCTCCATACTCGACAGAGATGCTGACCCGCGGCGGAGTACGCGCGGCAACAGCGCCGACAACGCCGCCGTGTCGCGGGATAGCCCTGTTATCAAATTAATTGTCAGGCAGCCAGTTTTAAATTTATCCGTTTTCACGCAACGCAACGCGACTCCGGGTGATATTTGGCGGGAATATGCAGTATGCAAATTGTTCAGCTCCTGTTTTTCTGTAATTCAAACTTCATTGTAACATCTTTCCACGCTGATTGGAAACAAAATTTTATTAAATTTCCGTTAAGTCAGCAGTATCACCGGCAAGCTGTATCGAAGGGTCGTCTTTTATCTCAATCCCATCACGCGTTATTATTGCGCTTCCGTTGTCGTTGATTTTTATGTGATACTCCGCACCGGCATTTTTCCAGACAAGCTCAAACCCGTCCCACCCAGCGGGCAAATTTGGGTTGATGCGCAGGATTCCACTGCGTATTGTTATGCCTAGCAGCTGTTCCAACGCAACGCGGTAATACCAGCCGGATGCTCCGGTGTACCATGTCCAGCCGCCGCGTCCTAAGTGAAGCTCATTAGAATACACATCAGCCGCGAGGACGTATGGTTCTGTCCTGTATACATCCAGCGGCCTGCTTTGCGGCAGGATAGCCTCCAGCGTCTCCCAGCCAAGCTCCGTCATGCCGGATTTAAACAGCGCCATTGAGAGCCAGATCGCGCCGTGGGTGTACTGTCCGCCGTTTTCGCGGAACCCAGGGCTGTAGCCCTTTATATATCCGGGCGACGTCCTGCCGGTTGAAAAAGGCGGATCGAACAACTGTATGACACGGTCTTTCCTATTGAAAAGCACATCCACGGTGCTCAAAAGCGCGGTTTTGATTTTCTCTGGATCAGCCCCGGCGAGGGTGGAAAAGCTCTGCGCGATCGAGTCGATTCTGCACTCGTCATTCCCCGCACTGCCGAGCGGGGTGCCATCGTCGAAATATCCGCGCAGATACCAGTTGCCATCCCAAGCTTCTTCGGCGGCGCGGCGGTAGATTGCGGCAGATTCACGGAACCGCGCCGCAGCACCGGGGTTGCCGCGCTTTTCGCACAATCCGGCGAATCGTTCTGCTGTGTGGATCAAAAACCAGGTCAGCCACACACTTTCCCCGCGGCCTTCCACGCCGACAAGGTTCATGCCATCATTCCAGTCGCCGCTGCCGATTAGGGCCAGTCCGTGCTCCCCGGCACCGCGTGTGAATACGAGGTCGATTGCGCGCAGGGCGTGCATAAATATGGGTTCGATTCTGGCGCTTTTATGCGGCTGCTCGTAACGCTCTATCTCGTCCTCAGTCAGCGTGGGAGAGGTGAGATATTGGGCGGGGCAATCGCATATTGAGTCATCGCCGGTTACGTCGATATATTCGCACAGCGCGTAGGGCAGCCATAGCAGGTCGTCACTACACTTTGTGCGGACGCCTTTGTTGCCGAGGGATTCGCGCTCTGTACCAGGGTGCCACCAGTGCTGGACGTCGCCCTCTTCAAACTGATGTTCGGCAGCTCTGACTATCTGCACAAAAGTCTCTTCCGGCGTGATTGCGGTGAGCGCGCACACGTCCTGAAGCTGATCACGGAATCCGTATGCTCCGCCGCTCTGGTACAATGACGACCTGCCAAGTATGCGGCAGGCGTAGGTTTGATATATTGCCCAGCCGTTCAGATACCTGTTTAAATCCTCGCTCGGAGTTTTCACGGTGAAACGGGACGTTATACGCTGCCAATGCGCTATTGTTTTGTTGAGCTTAGCTTCCGCTGCTGTGGGGTCAACTAGTGCTTTTAAGACATCCAATCCCGCGCAGCCGGATACGATTACGAGTTTTCTCTGCACCGGATACGCCGTCGCCACGCACGGCGTGAAGCCTGTGCCTGTCGTGCCGTCCATTACACCTGTGAGATATCCGTTTTTAGAACAGGTGAACGCCGTCACCGGCATAGATGCCAGGTGCATGAAAACCGTCTCCGAAAAATCGGCGCTGTAGTTGTTATATGCTTGGATAATGGAGTCGGTGAATTCGGTTGTCACGTAGCTTGATTCAGCCTCATTGCTCCCGATGACGAGGTCGGTATAGTACAAAATCTCAGCCTCCGGAGGCGCATCAGTCTCGATAATAAAAACCCGGCAGGCCGTGTCAGGCGGGACGAATGCGGTTAAGGTTACTTGCGTATCGCCGATTGTTTTCTCCCATCTTGCGTATCCGAAGCCGTATGTGACTCTGCAAGCGTGCCCGTCGGGAGCGGCGAAGAGTGAGGTTTTGACGCCGTCCTTGACGAGATACAGCTGCTCAGTCCCCTCTGTGGCGAGACTGTCGTTATACCAGCGATTAATCTTATTCTCACGCGCGTTGTGGTGCCACATGTGGCCTGTTCCGGCGTCAGAGGCGATATACCCGAACTCGCCGTTTGACAGCATGTGACTCCAAGAATTCGGCGGCATTGAGCCATCGCACAAGAATGTGAAGCTGTTGTCGTCATCGTTGTAGCCGTATTCAAGCGCTTTTGTATGCTGCGGATTATTATAGAACACAAGCGGTTCCGGTGTATGGGACTCATTGTCGTGGAAACTATCAGAGTCATCGCCAATCACGCGGAACGCCGCCGCTTTGACGACGTCCACGCCCTCTGCCGATTCTTCGGCGGTATGCACGCCGCAACGTGCGCCGTGCCGCCACTCAAGATTCATTGAGCGCAGGATATCCAAAACTCCGCTCTTCAATGCGCTACGATAGTCGCCGCCGTCCGACAACAGAAACACAAGATCGAACGATACGCTGTTCTCTGCGAGAAATGCATGAGTCTTAATAAGCGTCTCCGCCCGTGAAAGATCCGCGGCTTCGGCAGATATCGGCGATACGAGGATGGGGTAATCCCCGGATACACCGAGGCTCCACATACCGCGCTGCCCGTGGGAGAGGCCGGGGGTGAGTTCGGACGGTATGCGTCTGTAAGGCGATGGATAGACTATCTCCCGCGCAAGCGCCATGGCGGAGCTAACATGATCCGCCGTTAATCCGAGTCGTGCCGCCGTGATGTCAAGTCTTGACGATGCTGATTGCGGCCCGGTTTGCAAAATCCGCTGGGCGGCGGCTGAAGCGCCCTCGGCGTTCCATGACGGGGCAAGCGCGAAGCTGACCCGGCAGGGGGCGTTCGGATCAAGTCGCAGCTTTACACGCATCAGAATACATGGGTCCAGCACAGATCCGGTGGAGCCGGACGGCTCACGCTTCAGCGCCGATATAAGACTCCGTATACCGCCGCGCCCCAGCGCCTTTTCGCGGGAAGTGTCAAAGCTGTATGGCCGATCACAGCCGACAGCCACCGTTAAACCGTTGCCTTTTGACCTTGGGCGGCGACGAATTATAACCGTCCCGTCATGCTCAAACGTTTCAAGCGACATTTTTGAAAACGCGGGATGAGAATCAAAGTCGGCACGTCTTGCCAAAACAGGTTCAAAATAACAAATAAGCTCCGCGTCTTGCAGCGTGTTTGAGGCTATTTCCAAAGTCCGCAGCTCCCCCGAGTCTCCCTCTGGCACTGTGACGGTGACGGATGTGTTGATCCCGCCCTTTTTCGCCGTTATTCTGCACATGCCGCCAGTCATCTGCGTGCTGTAGCTTACGCTTAGATCGAAAACGGGCGAGGGCAGAAGCGATATCAGCGAATCTCCGCATTTTAAGAAAAACGCCATCCCCATCTCACGGCTTAGCGGATCTGTGCCAGATTTTGTCAGTGTTACGCCGTTCCAGACGGAGCGGCTTTGGCCTGTTTCGGCCATTGTGACTGTATACGCCCCATTTCCAAGCAGACAGATGTGCGGGAATGAGGAGTCTATGCCGTCTCCGGATTCATACCGCCATGAGGAAGTGGAAGCGCGGCGCGGTTTTTCCGGGACATCACGCGGGGGCTGTCGCAGCACAACGCCGGAGACAGGGACTTTCTCTTGTAATAATTCGCAAAACGCCGCCATCTCTTTATCGCGTAAAAATCTCTTTTGCATCACGCCGCTATTAAGGGTGTTGTCGATTGCCACAAGGCTCATCCCAACATGATGTGCCATATAGGTTCTGACGATTTCATACTGATTGCCTCGCAATCGCGACGGAGTGTAGTCTACAGCCTCAAAGAATCCGTACCGCCCCTCCGCGCCGAGCTTTTGGAGGCGGCGCAGATTGAACAACGCGCCTTTTAAATCGACCAACAGCGCGAGGAACGACGAATACGGAGAGACGACGATATCGCGATCCATCCCGCGTTTTAAGGCGAGATTTTGTACGCCGTGCGCTTTGTAGCGATAGCTCAAAGTATGGTCAAAGTCATAAAACGCGCTTTCAGACATGCCCCATGGCTGATTCTTGGAAGCGTGCTTTTTCTGCGCATATACGGAGAATTTCAGGCTTTCATATATAAGCGAATCCCGAAAGTGCGGTAGCAGCAGCGGGGGCATAAGATACTCAAACATCGTGCCGGTCCAAGACACCATGCCACGGTATCCGTCCAAACTGACAAGCGCCCGGCTGAGTCTGCGCCAGTGCTTGTGCGGGATGTCGCCGCGAGCTATGGCGACGAAGCTCGTCAGCATTGCTTCGGATGCCATCAGGTCATACCAGCTATCAGATGGGGCGTCTTTCGATACATCCCGGCCGATGTGGAATAGCATTTTCTTCTCATCGAACAGGTCGGCGAAATTCATGTCCCGCAAGAGGCTGTCTGTGATTGCGGCAAGCTGATCCTCGCCGTATTCATAGAGCCCTTCCCGCAACGCGATAAGGCAGGCGGCGAAGTTTCCGCAGTCAACTGATGACACATACGCGGGATTCAGTACGCGCAGTGTGGTGGTATCGTACCAGTTATACAAGTGGCCGCGCCATTTATCCAGCCACAGGATTGTATCCAGCGTGTTAGAAATCAGAGAAACGGCGACTTCCCGCTTGCACACGCCTAAATCAACTGCCGCGAGCGCCGAAATAAGCGCGAGGCCGATATTTGTGGGAGATGTCCTGTGAGCGATACCGACAGACGGCTGCTCCTGAAAATTGTCCGGCGGCAGGAAGTTATCTTCCGGCGTTAAAAGCTCTTCAAAATAACGCCAAGCGTCACCGGCACAGCGTGTAAGGAACAGTCTGCTCTCTGCTGAAATCACTCGTCGTTGCTTTCGGGGGAGGCCAAGAGAGTACGCGTAAAGCGGAGTCAATGTCCAGATTACCGCGAGCGCGGCGGCAAAAATATAGGGACTCACAAACATGGTAGCCGCCGCCGCGGCAAGGCACGGCCACATACGGATAAAATACGATGCCAAATTGCTCTTAGTAAATCGTTCAGAATCGGCGGCAGTCGTCCATTCCAGCATACGCTTACGCGAAAAGCACATTCTGTAAAGCGCGGTCGCGATGGCGCTTGCCGTTACCCAAGCCTCATACGGCAGAAGTAGCAGACGCACAATCGTCCGCGAGAGTTGCCCGCCGAATCCGCTTATGATCTGCGAAACATACCGTATCCTGCCGCGTCTTCTGCTGAACAGAGATACTGCGCCGGAGATGAGAAGGTCGGTAAAAATCGCGGCAATGGCGACGGTGAGCGTGACAAGGCAGGGCCGGTTGTATCGCAATAATCCCAGAAGAATCCCTGCCATCAGCAACGGCGGCACAAGACTACGGCGGAGGTTGTCGATTATCTTCCACTTATCCATCCGCGACAGGGGATTTTTGCACTTCTGCCCGGCGGAGTTTTTGACATGTTTGCCGAGCCACGGGACAGACTGCCAATCCCCGCGCGTCCAGCGGTGCATACGGTTGTAATAGGACTTTACATTGGACGGGAAGCCGTCGGTCAGCTCAATATCTCCGGCGTATGAGCAGCGGAGGAACGCGCCCTCAATCAAATCATGCGACAGTATCTGATTCTCAGGAATGCGTGTATCAAGGCACTCAAGATACGCATCGATATCAATTATGCCTTTACCTGTGAAACTGCCGATGCCGAGCATGTTTTGATATAAGTCCGACGCCGCGCCGCCGTATGGGTCGGTTCCGCCCTGGCCCGCGAAGAACAGAGAGAAGTCAGTGCAGGCGGCCGAGTGAAGATTTACCGAAACTCTGGGCTGGATTATCGCGCTGCCTTCAATGACCACGCCTTTATCCTTATCTATAACAGGCTTATTTTGCGGATGCATTGCGGCGCCGACAAGCTCCCGCGCGGAGCCTGCGGTGAGGCGCGTATCGCTGTCCAGAGCAATCAGGTATTTCACCCTGCGCGTAAGATTAGAACTATCATCTCCGGCGGCCGTGATAATACCGGATTCTTTCCCCCTGAGATGACGGAAAAGCTCCAGAATCGCGCCTCGTTTACGCTCCCAGCCTAGGAATATACCATCGCGTTCGCTTTTTACTCTTTTTCGGTAGTACAGATAAAATCCGCCGCCGTATTTTTCGTTTAAGCTTTCGATTTTTTGGGCGGCGCTATTGATAAACACCGCGTCTTCCGGCAATTCGGCAGACTTCGCTTCCGGCAGGTCGCACAACAGGGCGAAAAGCAGATTTTCGCCTGCGTCGCGGTTTGATATCCTATACGCCTCCAACAACTCGGCGGCCTGAGTTCCGCTTTTTTCAGAGGACAGCAGCACCGATACGGCGCAAAGCGTTTTCCCCTCTGGCGGAATGCCGTCGGCAAGTTCAAAACGAAGAGCGCGTTTAGGCATGGAGAATCGCAGTATGAAGTAGTCGGCTATATTCTTGATTATCTCGGACAGCGGAATGATAAGCAAAATTGAAAACATCGGTCTTTCCAGCAGAAACCCGATAAGCAACGCAAAAAAAAGACTGGTGAACGTGACGAGGCAGATATACAGCACACCGGTTCTGCGTTTTTTCGGGGAGCCCAGCGGTTCGAGGAAAATGTATTGCCCGACATGGCCGTCTGGACCGGAGAGTTCCACTGCGCGATTTGCCGTAGATTCCTCGTCCATGCCATGCAGGCGCGCCAACCGCGATATTTCGCGCCTGTATATGTGGCGGGTGTCGTCGTCCATCAGACCATACTGACCTGCCGGGTCTCGCAGCAGCGCGCGTTCGATTCTGTTGACGCGCTCTAGAAGCTCCCGCGAGTCAAACCCGGACATGACACGCAGTGAGGTGAATATCGCTTCAAAAAGACCGGACGGGCTGTCCGCTGACTCATCGCCGTTCATGGAACTTATCAGACAACGGCATTCTTCGGCCAGCGCATTAATAAGCTCCAGCCGCAGTGCGGGGATGAACGCATGCAGCTCATCTTCCGATAAATGCATGCTGGTCTGAAAAGCGTTGAGGAATGCGTAAAGCCGCTCCCCGGTAATTTTGCACCTGCCTGATATGACAAACGCCTGCGCGGCAGCTGAGACCCGAAGCCGCTTTTTTGTCACGCCCGGAAGCGAATGGAATTTCCTGATATCGGCGAGCGCGACTTTGCCCTCACGTTCGGCGATGTACCAGTTATCTAAGAGCCACTCTATGTCCCGCGGAATTGATATGTGATCTCTTACATATTTTGTGCCTTGTCTGCGCGCAGCGTCGATAAAATCCAGCGTTTTTCTTGCCGCCCGGACTGTGTGGATGGTCGATGCGCCGCCGCAATCCGTCATCTCTAGAGCGGATTCGCGAGTGAATTGCTCAAGATCCTGGTCGTCTATATAAATGCCGTCATAGGGGTTTTTCATAAGATTCTCCTTGTCTCAATGTGTACAAGGGTATTCTTGCCAGACGGCGCGGTTAATATTATAGCGATGGCAGGAAAAATTTATATTGACAAAAATAAACTTCATGCAAGCTGCGTTACACCCCGATGAATGAAAACGAGGTGTAAGTCCGGGATTGTTATGGTATACTTTATTGCGCACGGCATCAGGTCGGCTTTTTTTGCCGCTACGAGCG
>WQWC01000016.1 GCA_009785525.1 Oscillospiraceae bacterium
CCATGAGCGCAACGCCTACCATAATGCTTACACGCATATTGTTGAGGCTGTTCATGGAGATAATCAGCGGTTGTTCGGCTAAAAAAATGGGGTAAAGCATACCACCCGCCGCATGGACAAAGGACGAGCTTTGTATGATGATTTCCGTGGGCTGTGTCCCTGCGACAAAATACACGGTATAAAATTCTTGCCGTGGGGTCATATCTTCTAAGCTTTGCCCCGGCTTGCCCACAGATACATAGACTTCTCCATCTACCCAAAGGGTCATAGCGAATATGGCACTATGCCCTGATATGCCATAGACCGCACCCTCATCCAGTTGGAGTGAAATGCGATATGTCGCAAGCATGGAGCGTCCGTCTTGCTGATCCGGGGTATGTGTCACTCTGCCCGCTGCGAAATCTGCCGGGGTGTAAAGTACGCCACAATAACGCTCAAAAGCGATTGGGGAGAGATAGGCTATTTGTGAAGAAAGGTCAACGCCGTCCAGCTCTGCAGGGTCGCTGATGTACGCTGTATCGCTTCTTGTAAGCATCATCACAGAGATAAACAATACAGATACAATGAGTAGGTATATCAGTGCGATTAGGGGATAGCGTTTCTTTTTCGTGGTGCTTTTGTCCTTATCAGATTGTATCGGTGCTATGTTCTGTTCCATCTATATACCCCCTTGTCACCATATATCCGTAAATGAAATTTGAAAACAACATTACATATATTGTAGCAAAAAACCATTTGATTTTCACTACTTAATTTTACATATTAAAGCACCCGAAAATTTTATCCGTGAAAGTTTGGCAGATTCGCCCTTTTGGTTGTAGTAGTGGTAAGAGAGAGTAACACGCAAGCATAGTCAAGCCCCATTTATATTATACATTTGAGCATAAAAAACGGGACGCATTGTATATCTGCGTCCCGTTTCTCGTGCC
Source organism: Oscillospiraceae bacterium (assembly GCA_009785525.1). Taxonomy (GTDB): domain Bacteria; phylum Bacillota; class Clostridia; order Oscillospirales; family Oscillospiraceae; genus WRMH01. Next base: position 930 of record WQWC01000016.1, read on the forward strand.
ATTCCGTTAGCCCATCTGCCATAAAGTATTGATTTTATTGGGTTCTTGCTTTGTGTCGTATGTCAGCCGGGCTCAAGGCAGTGTTTTTTATCGTTTATACTTACGCTTTGCCCAGCGCTTTCAGCACTTTATCCGGCGTTGCTGGTGGGTCTACCCATACGCCGATTGCGTTGTGAATTGCGATAACCACCATGTGTGTGTTGGCAAGTGAGTGGCTTATGCCAGATGCGCCGTAGGCCGCGTTACCTGCACGGGTTTCAAGGAATTGCCGCTCTACATGCGGTATGTCAAGCATTGTTGGCTTTTTGTAGTCTATCATGTTGTTATTCAGCCGAACCCCAGTCCTCTCATCATAGACATAGTCCTCCAGAAGCTGGCACCCCTGGCTGAAGTACATAACCTGGTCAATCTGACTTTCCAACGACGTCGGGCGCAGGACTTTGCCGGGATCTGCGACGACGCCGAAACGCAGAACTTCAACTTCGCCTGTTTCGGTATCGACTGCTACTTCACAATAAGCAGTGTTCATTGTGTCCAGCATTCTGCCGAGGCCGACGCTCCAAAGAGCAGCCGGTGGCCTGCCGGTATATGTCGCCACAACATAGCTGGTTACCGCATGGGCAAGGGGATGGCAGATAGACGGATCATTCTTTACAACGATTTGACCGCCGACGAGATCAAGCTCCTCGGCGTTATAGCCTTTAAGCGGATTCGGGCCGGGATAGGAAGCCGGACCTTTCATGGCGGGCGGATATGGATTTTCAGCTTCATTTGCCGCCGCTTCAAGAATTTGCTTTTTCAGGATATTTGCGCATTCTTTCATAGCCCAGGCAGAAGCTGTGCTGCCGTCAGAGCCGCCGCCGACAGGCGTGAATTGTTCTTTATAGTTAAATTCAATGACGACATCATCATACTCAAGTCCGAGTTCTTCCGCGACAACCATCGCGTTACACTCAACGGCGAATATACCTGTGACAGGCCCCTGCGTTGGCATAATTACTTTGCCTTTCCGCAGCTCCAGCTTGCATTCATAGCCGGAAATCGCATGGCGCGGGCACATCTGATAACGGAAGCTCATGCCGTGATAACGCCCGTCCGGCAGTTTTTTCATTCCTGCATGATGCCAGTTCCAGTCCATCATTTCTATACCCGCTTCAACGCATGCCTCAAAACTCGGCACAAGCCGCATGTCTTCCTGCGAATCCGGGCCGTGGAGGTTCAGTCTTGCTATATCGATCGGGTCTTTTCCCAGCTTTTCGGCGATCAGATATACCGCCATCGTGCCGGAATCCCAATTGAATGGGCAGTGCTGGCCGCTGGTGTACATTTTTCCGCGGTTTGAGTCTACTATCTCCATGTACTGCCTTATGTTCATACACTTCATCGTATAATATGGCCCGTAGCCATGGTCGCCCGATGTGGCGAAAAACGCCGTGCCTTGGATGCCGCCGTCGGCAACGGAATAGTCATCAATTGCGGTGATAAGTCCATCGTCCGTGAAGCCGACTTTCATGTACATATAACGCTGGTTCATCAGGAAATCAAACGTATCCTCGCGCGTGTCGGCACATCTGACCGGGCGGCCGGTGCGGCGGGCGAGAAGCGGGGTGATCTCCTGCGAACGGCGCATACCCCAGTCGCAGTATTTCCCGCCCTGGAAGATTCCTTCCTGCACGGTCTGCTCAATCGGGATTTTATACATCGGGAGGAAATTCGCCAGACGCTGAACCGCACCCTCAATGTGAAGAATATCCTCTTCCGGGCGGTACGGGTCGGCGGATGACCACCACGAGACGGTTCCTGCCGGATTTGGCATATGCGAGGCGAACGAGGGCAGTGTAAGAGAGTATTCAAGTATGTTATCCGCCTCCGCCATCGCTTTGTCCACATCGCCCTGTACCGTCTCCGCATAGGACACGTTGCCCTGCTTGGGCTTGACTGGCGGTGCGCCCATCATTCCACCGCCGGAAACGTCTATACTTGCCGGGCGGATTGTCGGGTAATCCGGCTCCCTGCCCTTAAGTATATCAACGACGTGCGGGAGAACCTCCCACTCGACATCCAAAAGACGCAGAGCCTCTTCACATATATCTTCACCCTCCGCGACCACGATGACCGCGACTTCAACGCCCTCTCTGTCCGCGTAATTGTCGAGCCACGGGCGGCGCGGGGGTTCAATCAGCGCTTTGATATCCTCGTCTTCCCAAGTGACGATGTCAACAACGCCTGGCAGTTCTCTCGCCTTTGAGATATCTACGCTGAGAACGCGCGCATTGCCATAGGGACTCCTCAGGAATTTCGCGTGGAGCATATTCGGTATGACATAGTCAACACCGAATTTCGCGGTGCCTGTTGCAAGCGAGTGCGATGCCTTGCCCGGCAGGTTATGTTTGCCGACTACTCTGAATTCTTCCCGTTGACCGTTTACACCAATAATATCAGCCATCTGATTTTCTCCCTTCAAGTTCTAATCGGATTTTTACAATAATGATACCATACGCGCGCACGTTTTGCAAGAAACATCCAAAGAAATTGCCGTATCCCAAATAAATGCGTAAAACGCGCCTCCCGTGCGAATCCGTGGGGCGCGTTTACGGCGATTTTATGTAGAATTTCTATCTCTGATTGATATTCTTATAATCTTTGAACAGCGTATCCGGCGCAGTTTTTATTACTTCTTCAACCGTCCAGCCCTCTGGGTTCTGCATCATCGCCACAACGGCCGGGTTGGAATAACGCATTATACTGCCGCCGAATGTCATAAATACAGAGCCGTTTATGTCTTTTGCGGCGTCCGTCGCCAGATAGGTGATGAATGGGGCGAAAAGTTCCGGCGGTTCCGTCCCATCATACGTGACTATTGGAATTCCGCTTTTTGTGGATGTCTCGTCTTTTTCAACGACTTTGTCAAACAGTTCCATATCGACCGAAGCGCGCGTTTTTGCTCCCGGAGCGAACGCATTGGATGTGATGTTGTCGTCGGCGAGTTCACAGGCCAGCGCCCAGGTCAAACCTAAGACTCCGGCGTTTGCCGTGCAATATTCCGCCTGGCGTATATCGCCGCCTAAAAATGCCGGTGAAGAGCAATTGATAATACGCCCCCAGCCTTTTTTACGCATATACGGGACAGCGTGGCGAATCATGTTGAAGTACCCTTTCGGCTTTACCGCGTTGACTGTGTCCCAGAGTTCTTCAGAGATTTTTTCAACAGGTGCGAACCCAAAAGCACCCGCGACATTGACGATTATATCGACAGAACCGTAAGTCTCTGCCGCGAAATCGACAATGCGTTTGGCCTCATCGAAATCAGCGATATTGCCGTAACACGCCGACGCTTCGCCCCCGGCTGCACGGATTGCCGCCGCCGTTGTCTCCGCGTCGCCTGTGTATTTTTCAATCTCTGTGTTATACCATTCCAATTGCTCCGGAGTCAGCTTCGCAAGCCTTGCCTCATCCAACTGATTTGCTGTGTTCTTCTTCAATGGCCCCCTGTTGTTAGTGACAACTTTAGCGCCCTCTTCCGCCAGGGATAGTGCAACCGCCCGTCCCACGCCTTGGCCGGAGCCTGTCACAATCGCCACTTTGCCGTTTAGTAAGTTCCCCATGTTCATTCCTCCTGTGGTGTTGTATTTTAATATAGTATATTATACAACATTCGGGCATCTGATTGCAAGCCTGCAGGGATGAGCTTTGTCAGCACCTGTAGGGGCGGTCATCCCCGCCCGCCCGCGGGCGACCGGGACGGTCGCCCCTACATGGGTGCGGGATAAAAGGGCCACGCGCCCCTATAGGTTAAGCGCTTCTTCCCATATCTCCGGAAACTTTGCGGATACGAATTCCGACAACGGATGTTCGCCTTTTAACAATTCAAGCTCTTTGATTTCATCTAAAAGCATATGTCTATCAATTGCCTTTTGTTTCTCGGAAAGATTTTCATAACGAGTGATGACGAGCAGGCCTTCTTTTTCGTACTGTAAAATCCGTTCATAGGCGTCGTCAACAACATCTACGTCTTGTATCTCAACAGATTCTTTTGAAATTACCGCATGTTTAATTGTTGTGTTTTCGTCAACTTCAAAATCGCCGTTGCATGTGTATATGTATCCTTTTACTCCGCCGTAGAATTCAAGCAAGCCGTTTTTGAAAGACTCGTTATACACCGGCATACCATCCTCGCGGATTCCATATGTCATCCAGTTAAATTCTCTGTTCCAAATATAGATTGCGGACAGGGGTTTATAGGTTGATAAATATACGCACGGATATTTTAGGTTTGACTGCGGGTTTGCAAATGGCTTCAGTGTATGCAGCCCGCCTACAGTAGTTCCGTGATAGGCTATCAATATAAGTAACCTCCGTTCTATGCAAAAACCGCGCACCCAGATAAGTGTGCGGCTTCTGCAATTGATTAAACCCAAAGGGATTAATTCCCCGTCCCTTGGGGCGTTGCTTTTATAGGGGCGGTTGTCTCCAACCGCCCGCGGGCGCACACTGTGCGCCCCTACACGGGCTCTGCTATGGGGAGATTCAATACTTACACCGAACGTTTAACATACTCTGTGTGAAGAAGATCATGCGCTTTTTTGCTGTGGGGTTCACCCAGGAACTCTTCATAGAGCTTTTTGACTTCGGGGTTATCGTGCGCGCGGCGCAGGGACTTGTTCTTGTCCACGCTGTACAGAACTTCGCGGCGCTTTTTCAGAATCTCTTCGCTTGAGTTGTGGTTTGGCTGGCCGCCGCCCGCTATACACCCGCCGGGGCAGGCCATGATCTCTATCGCGTGATACTCTGACTTGCCGGCGCGTATGTCGTCAAGCAACTTCCTGGCGTTTCGCAGCTCATGAGCCACCGCAACTTTGAGTTTGGTGCCGTCTACTTCAATCTCGGCTTCTTTGATGACAGTGCCTTCAATGCCTCTCAATGCCTCAAACTCGAGTTTTTCGAGCGGCTTGTTCGTCAGCTTCTCATAGAACGTCCGCAGAACAGCCTCTAAAACTCCGCCTGTGGTGCCGAATATATCACCTGCGCCGGAGGATGTGCCCATGAACGAGTCGAATTCCCCGTCAGGCAAATCGTTGAACGAAATTCCGGCTTCTTTGATCATGCGGCCAAGCTCTCTTGTGGAGATAACGTAATCGACATCGCCCAGTTCTTCACGGTTGGCTTCGTATTTCTTCGCCAGACACGGCATGACGGAGACGCTGACTATCTTCGACGGATCAATGCCGAGTTTTTCGGCAAGGTACGTTTTAGCCAGCGCGCCCAGCATTTCCTGCGGGGATTTGCAGGATGACGGAAGATCAAGCAGGTCGGGATAATGATGCTCCACAAATTTTATCCACGCGGGGCAGCAGCTTGTGACCATCGGCAGCGCGCCGCCGTGCTTTACCCTGTGAATAAGCTCCGCACCTTCTTCGACGACGGTTACGTCAGCCGTAAAGTTTGTTGACAACACCTGGTCGAACCCAAGTCTTCTTAAAGCCTCAACCATTTTCCCTGTGACGTCTGTGCCGGCCGGCAGACCGAAAAGCTCACCCAAAGCGGCACGGATTGCGGGGGCGGTCTGTACTATCACGTACTTGTCCGGGTCATTAAGCGCGTTCCATACTTCTTTTGTATATGCCGCGCCGACAATCGCCCCGGTCGGGCAGACGGCTGCGCACTGTCCGCAGAATGTGCACTGAGTATCAATCAGCGGAGTGTCAAAAGCTGTGGTGACAGTTGTGTGGAATCCTCTGTTCACGGCGGATAATGCGCCGACTGATTGTACTTCATTACAGACAGCTTCGCATCTTCTGCAAAGTATGCATTTGTTAGGGTCTCTGAGAATCGAATGGCTTGAAAGATCCTGTTCGAAGTTAGTTTTCTCGCCTTCGTACGGAATCTCCCTCACGCCCAGCTCAGCCGCGAATGTTTGCAGCTGGCAGTCTAAGTTCTTGGCGCAAGTCAAACAATCCGTCGGGTGGTCGGACAGCATAAGCTCAACCACCGTGCGGCGGGCGTGGAGGGCTCTTTTGGAATTCGTACGAACCTCCATACCCTCAAAAACGAACGTCGCACACGCCGGGACAAGCTTGCCTTTGCGGCCGCCAACCTGCTCTACAACGCAGATACGGCAGCTTGCCGGTCTGTTCAGCACTTCCAAGTCGTGCATGTTCAGGTAGCACAGCGCGGGTATGTGTATACCGGCCTGTTTTGCCGCGTCTAAGACGCTGTCGCCTTTTTTTGCGGCAACAGGGATATCGTTAATCTTTATGTTAACAGTAGCGTTATCAGACATATTTCCCCTCCTCCTATTCGCGCACGATTGCGGCAAATTTACATTTGTCCACACACGCGCCGCATTTTACGCATTTATCCTGGTCGATGACATGCGGAGACTTCAGTTCGCCCGAGATGCAGGAGACCGGGCAAACTTTCGCACACACCGTACAACCGATACATTTGTCGGCTATAATTCTGAAACTGGTCATGTTCGTGCACGCACCCGCGGGGCATTTTTTGTCCCTGACATGCGCTATATACTCGTCACGGAAATACTTCAGCGTTGACACGACAGGGTTCGGCGCACTTTGTCCGAGTCCGCACAAGGAGGTGTTCTGTATAACTTCGCTTAAATTCTCAAGCTCGGTCAAATCTTCCTCTGTACCATGGCCGTCGGTTATTCTCTCAAGTATCTCAAGCATACGCTTAGTACCAACACGGCACGGCGTGCACTTTCCGCAGGATTCTTCGACAATAAAGTCCATGTAGAATTTCGCGACATTGACCATGCAGTCGTCTTCGTCCAGGACTATCATGCCGCCGGAACCCATCATTGAGCCGATAGCGTCAAGCGAGTCGAAGTCAACTTCAATGTCGATTCCATCAGCCGCTATACATCCGCCGGACGGGCCGCCGGTTTGGACGGCTTTGAGCTTTTTGCCGTCTTTAACGCCGCCGCCGATGTTTTCAACTATCTCCCTGATAGTAATACCCATCGGGACCTCAATCAAACCAACTGTGTTGATCTTGCCGGCTAAGGCGAAAATCTTCGTACCGGGCGAATTCTCTGTACCGATAGTTTTGAACCACTCCGCGCCTTTAATCAGAATCGGCGGGACACATGCGAATGTTTCAACGTTGTTCAGCGACGTCGGCTTATACCAAAGGCCTTTATCAGCGGTGCGCGGCGGTTTGTTGCGCGGCTCACCCCTCTGTCCTTGGGCCGAATTCAACAGCGCTGTAGACTCACCGCAGACGAACGCACCCGCGCCGAGCGTCACCGATATTTTGAAGCTGAAATCACTGCCCATAATATTGTCGCCCAAGAGGCCACGTTCTTCGGCTTGTTTAATTGCAGATTCGAGCATTTTTACGGCCTTGGGATATTCGGCTCTTGTGTAAATAACGCCTTCGTCAGCGCCGATTGACCTACCGCAGATAGCCATAGCTTCCAGAACGCTGTGCGGGTCACCGTATAATATAGCGCGATCCATAAACGCGCCGGGGTCACCTTCATCCCCGTTGCAGATGACATATTTCTTGTCACCGACAGCTCTTGCTGTGGTTTCCCACTTATCGCCCGCCGGGAATCCGCCGCCGCCGCGTCCGCGTAAATTGGCGGCTTTGACTTTGTCAATAATCTCTTGCGGCGTCATTTCAAAAATTGCGCGGCTCAAGGCCTCATACCCATCCTGAGCTATATATTCATCAATACTGGTCGGGGCAATCAATCCGCAGTTTCTAAGGGCGATACGGACTTGTCCTTTATAAAACGGTATATCATGCTGCAGATGCACCAGTTCGTTCGTTATCGGGTCTTTGAACAAAAGCCGCTCCACATGTTCATCGTTCTTCAAATGCGATGTTACGATTTCCGGAACGTCGTTCGACGTTACCGTGACATAAGAGACGTCTTCCGGGAAAACCTTAACGCAAGTACCTTGCTTACAGAAGCCGAAGCAGCCCGTTTTGATGACGTTTACTTCATTTTCAATCCCGTTTGCTTTCAGTTCCGAGATAAACGTATCATAGATTTTCGTGCCTTCCGCCGCTTCACAGCCTGTATCCGTGCAGAGCAGGACGTGCTTTTTGGCAAGCCCCGATTGCTTTTGCGTTGAAGTAACAGGTATCTCCGGCGTATCACGAAGCAGCATTTCCGCGGCGTATTGTTCCCGCAAGTCTCTTAATTGCGTTTGAGATGTCACTCTACTCATTCCCCACACCTCCTTCTCTATACTCTTGAATTATCCCTTTGACATCATCGATAGTGATCTTGCCGTACAGTTTGTCGTTAACCAGCGCCAGCGGAGCCAATCCGCATGCGCCCACACAGCGCAGGGCGTTTAAAGTAAACATATGATCCGTCGTGGTCTGTCCTGCTTGAATGCCCAGCTGCTTGCTGAACTCCTCTAAAATCTTGTCCGCGCCCAGAACAAAGCAAGCTGTGCCCATGCATATGTTGACCACATATTTGCCCCTCGGCACTGTGCTGAAGTATGAATAGAACGTGACGACGCCGTTTACTCTGGCGGGCGGCATTGCAAGCCGCCGGGCAATATGAGTCTGCACTTCATCCGGCAGATAACCCACTATTTCCTGCGCTTTGTGCAAAATCGCGATAAGTTTTCCGTCCAGGCTGCCTTGTTTTTCTAATTGATCGATAAAATCGTCAATTTCTTTCAGCTGCCCATGGTCTTGACATGTATTTTCCGTCATAGACTAACCTCCTGTTTTTTATTTTTACACTTGATACATGATAACATATCCGCCGACGGTTTTCAATCGGCTAATTGCTGGCAAGATGATTTGACAAAATTATTGAAATAATTTCCCAAAAACGGCATATACGCGGGGGCAATGGGGACGCGCAGAAAAAATAGCGGGCGGCAAAATGCCGCCCCTACGGATTGATCGCTATTTATTATTTCCCGCGCTCTGCCATTAACAACGTGATCTCTTGCTCGTTAATCCCGACCATTGCCTCGCCTAAGTCTTCTGAAAGTTCCGTCAGCAGTTTTGCATCATTGAAGTTCGCCACCGCTTTGACAATTGCGGCGGCGCGTTTTGCCGGGTCTCCGGATTTGAATATGCCGGATCCGACAAACACACCCTCGGCCCCCAATTGCATCATCAGCGCGGCGTCTGCTGGAGTCGCGACTCCGCCGGCGGCAAAGTTCACAACCGGGAGTTTACCGTTCTGATGCACGTACAGCGCGAGATCATACGGGATTTGCAGTGTCTTTGCCGCGTCGTACAGTTCGTCAATGCTCATGGACTTAAATCTGCGCATCTCACTCTGCATCATCCGCATATGACGGACAGCTTGCACAATATCGCCTGTCCCCGGCTCGCCTTTTGTCCGGATCATCGACGCGCCCTCATTAATCCTCCGCAACGCTTCGCCAAGGTCTTTCGCGCCGCAGACAAACGGGGCGGCAAACTGCGCCTTGTCGATTTGATACCTGTCATCAGCAGGGGAGAGGACTTCACTTTCGTCGATATAATCAATCCCAATCGCCTCAAGAATCTGCGCCTCAACAAAGTGGCCAATCCGGCATTTCGCCATTACGGGAATTTTAACAGCCTGCTGTATCTCCTTTATCATTTTAGGGTCGCTCATACGCGAAACCCCGCCGACAACGCGGATATCGGCCGGTATACGCTCTAACGCCATAACGGCGCACGCCCCGGCGGCCTCCGCGATTTTGGCCTGCTCCGGATTCATCACGTCCATTATGACGCCGCCCTTCAGCGTTTGCGCCAGATTTTTGTTCTGTTCAAATCTTTTGTTCATTTTAATCTGCTACTCCTTATTCTTTTCTTGCAACTGGTCTAAGCTTAAAATCCAGCTCCGGCTTTTTCATGCTTACGCTTGTGTTCTCCGGCACTGACTCTATAACAAACGCGTTGCCGCCGATTACGCTGCCGCGGCCTATCACCGTGTCCCCGCCCAGGATTGTCGCGCCTGAATAGACGGTGACTTCGTCCTCTAGCGTCGGGTGACGCTTTTGCCCGCGCAACCGCTGCCCGCCTCTGGTAGATAACGCCCCCAGCGTCACGCCTTGATACAGCTTTACGTGTGAACCTATCACCGCCGTTTCGCCGATGACAACGCCTGTGCCGTGGTCAATAAAGAAATGGCCGCCGATCACAGCGCCTGGATTGATTTCAATGCCGGTCAGGCTGTGGGCGTGTTCCGACATCATCCTTGGGATGAACGGCACCTCCAGCTTATAGAGCTCATGCGCCAGGCGATACACCGTTATCGCGAAAATGCCGGGATAGGCGAATATGACCTCATGCACACTTTTGGCAGCCGGGTCACCGTCATACGTGGCTTGCGCGTCCGTCAGCAGGACTTTACGCACAGCGGGGAGTTTAGAGAGGAAGTCTCTGCAAATCTCACCCGCTTTGTTATAGGATTTTTCGCACAGCTCTCCGCATGTGTCAAGGCACAGCGAAAGCGCAATCTGACGGCGCAGTCTCTGTTCCGCCGCGATAAGTAAATCTCGGACGCGCCACTCCGTGTCCGGGGAGTTTATGACAGCATCGTCAAAATACCCGGGGAACAGCAGCCTCCGCAAAATCGTGTTAAGCGTTTCTACCTCGGTTCGGCTCGGCAATCCGTCCAAACACGAATCCTCGGTGGCAACATCTTCGGCATAGCTTGTTGTGATGGATTTTACAAGATAATTGAGATCATTGTCATTCATATTAAAACACCTGATTTCGTAATTGAGTATATTATTTTATGCGTATTATCACGGAAAGTCAATACTTTATCTCTCTATCCATTCTTCACGTAAAATAGCATATTGAAACCTATCGCACCATTCGTTATTAAGCTCACTGCTTCCCAACTGAGATTTAATAAAATGGGCTTCGCGCCGCATACCTATACGCTCCATAATTTTATATGAAGCATGGTTTCTTGCATTGCAGCCCGCAGTAATACGGCGAAGACTGAGAATATCAAACCCAAGTTTTAACATAGTTCTGCCGATTTCCGTGCCGTATCCCCGTTTCCAATAATTACGATGCACAGTCCAGCCCAGTTCAGGGTCGTCAGGCAAGCGGAACAATGAAGCGGCACCAATCAATGTATGGTCATCCTTCAAAACAGCCGCATATTCGTAGTTAGTGCAATCATCCGCCTCCGCGTTAGTAATTGCCCAACTCAAATAATCGCGCACTTCCGCTTCGCTTCGCGGCCCTCCTTTTCGATATTTCATATTCTCGGCATTATTAAGCCAATCGAAAACAATCGGGAAATCGCTATCATTAAATTTGCGATATGCAAGCCGTTCAGATTCAAGTTCAATAAATTTCATCTTTTAAATAATAACATATCAAACCCCGTATTGCAATTGCGGCCTAATCATTATATTATAGTGGTAGTTCTCCTCGAAAGGATGGTAAGACTATGCAATACAGGATAAACCCTAAAAACGGCGACGCGATATCGCAATTGGCGCTGGGGTGTATGCGATTCCCGCGCCGGGGCGGTAAAATTAATCAGGAGAAAACAAACGAGCTTGTCGCCATGGCGATTGAAAACGGGATCAATTATTTCGACACGGCGTATATTTATCCCGGCTCTGAAGAAGCCCTCGGCAAAGCGCTTTCGGCTTGCGGCAAGAGGAGAGAGGTGAAAATCGCAACCAAGCTTCCGCATTTTATGTGCAGAAAGCCGGAGGATTTTGACAGAATCTTCTCAACACAGCTCACCCGGCTTCAGACAGACTATATTGACTACTACTTCATACATATGCTAGGCAACACAGAATCCTGGGAACGTTTGAAGTCCTATGGCATTGAGGAATGGATAGAAGAAAAACGCACTGACGGGAAAATTCGGAATTTAGGCTTTTCGTTCCACGGCGGGAAATCGCATTTTCTACAATTGCTTGATGTTTACGACTGGGATTTCTGCATGGTGCAATACAATTATTTTGACGAACACGACCAAGCAGGCGCGTCCGGGGTCCGGGCGGCACATGAAAGAGATTTGCCGGTGTTCGTGATGGAGCCTCTCCGCGGCGGCTTGTTGGCGGATGGATTGCCGAAAGAAGCGGAGGCACTGTTCCGTGCTGCGGACAAGAATCGCTCCCCTGCCGAATGGGCGCTGTTGTGGCTGCTCAACCAGCCAGAAGTAACCATGGCGCTCTCTGGAATGTCGAATCCGGAGCAGTTGGCCGAGAACTCACGCGTTGCGGACATAGCTTTGCCGAACGTTTTAAGCGAGAGCGAACTTTCAATTTACAAAAGCGTTGTTGAAACGTTGAAGCGTTCGATCAAAGTGCCATGCACCGCCTGCGGATATTGCGTGCCTTGCCCCGTTGGCGTTGATATCCCGTCCTGCTTCGCCGCGTATAATGAAACGTATACATCCGGCCTGATTTCCGGCCTCGGTCAATATTTCCAAGTCACCGGAATGTCTGCGCCTGTGCAAAGCGACGCGTCCAAATGCACCGGGTGCAAAAAATGCGAGGAACATTGCCCGCAGGGTATTGAAATCGCCAAGGAGCTTGTGAACGTAAAACGGAGAATGCGGATTGTAAAACCGATAGCAAGTGTGATGAGGAAATTTATGCGGATTTAGAGCTGTAGATGAAAAACACCCGGCTCTGCGGAGCCACCTTCTTTACTAAAGAGGGCAGGGGACGGAGGCTTGTTAAAAAACGGAGGCAGAAATATTATGAGCATAGAAAATACATTTGACTTGGAATCGGAAGAAATTTTAAAGCCGGAAAACCTTGCGCAGAGAATTGAAAATTTCCCTGAAATCGCGGTCGCGACATTCAATGACAAAATTATAAACTTAGTTGCGGATTGGCCCGATGCCCGAATAATAAGCGAAGTAAATCATAGGAACGTATATGAAATTGAACATAAAGGGAAAAAGATAGCGGTATATCGGACAGATATTGGTGGCGCGGCTTCGGCGGGAATGCTTGAGTTGATGATTGTCAAAGGGGTAAAGAAATTTGTGTTTTTCGGTGCGTGTGGTACGCTTGATAAAGATATTTCCGCCGGTAATTTTATTGTACCGACTGCGGCTTACCGAGATGAGGGCACAAGTTATCATTATTTAAAAGCGGGCGACTATGTGGAGATTAAAACGGCGGAAAAGCTCTCACAAATTATGCGGGAATTAAAACTGCCGTATATTAAAGCCAAAACTTGGACGACAGATGCTATTTTCCGCGAAACCCGGAACAACATGCTCAAACGAAAAAGCGAGGGATGTGTGGCTGTGGAGATGGAGTGTGCTTCGGTTATGGCGGCAGGACAGTTCAGGGGTGTTGAAGTCTATCAGTTTATCTATGGGGAAGATAACCTCGACAGTTCAGAATGGGAGCGCAGGACTATGGGAAACGTTACGCTTGAGACGCGGGAGAGATATTTGTACATTGCACTGGATATTGCGAGTATGATTTAGTGATTGGGAGATTCGGCGTTATTTATGATACAAACCTATAGACAGCGCATGGTAATGGTGGTATACTTTGGGTTAATCAATACACTATTAATATGGAGGTAATCTTAATGAGAGATTTCAAGGGAAAAATCGCGTTTATCACAGGCGGCGCTTCCGGTGCGGGACTTGGTCAGGCAAAGTTGTTTGCGAAAGAAGGCATGAAAGTTGCCATCGCTGACGTGCGGCTTGACGCTTTGCACAGCGCTGTCAGTGAAATTGTCGAGTACGCGGGCTGCAACGTCGCTGACGTTATGCCGCTGTGCTTTGACCTGACTGACCGCAAGGCGTACACGTCCGCCGCCGATACGGTGGAAAAAGTATTCGGCGGGCCGCCGCACTTGCTTATTCAGACGGCGGGCGTCAATTCGTTTGGGCCAATAGAGGCGTCTACTTTTGACGATTTTGACTGGGTCATGGGCGTATGCTTGGACCACGTTGTCAACGGATTGGTTATCTTTGTTCCGCGCATGATTAAAGCCTACGGCGGCACTGACGGCGTGGCTAGAGAAGAGTTCCACGTTGCGTGCACATCCTCCGGCGGGGCGTTCATGGCTGGGGCCACCTGCGGGCCGTACTGTGCCGCGAAAGCCGCCGCGAACAATCTTATGTACAGTTATGCCGATGCGCTTGCCCCATACGGCGGCGGCTCGACAGTTATCTGCCCCGGAAATATCAACTCCAACATTGGAGACGCGGAAAAGCATCGTCCGGAGCATTTGCGCAACACGGGTTATCACGTGTCAGAAGGTACGATGGCACATCTGAGGTCAGTTCACGCAACCGGTATTGATCCAATTGAACTGGCGGAAATTCTTAAAGAAGCGATTGAAAACGGACGTATTATCGCATTGCCGACCAAGGACATCGAAAGCTGGGAGCCGCAGCTGCGCGGCATGAACGGCAGGATTGAAGACTATTTGCTGACAGCGCCGGAGCGCCAGAAGATAATGGAAGAGCGCATGGCTGAAATGATGCGCAACAGGCCGGAACGCGACAATCCGGGCGGCTGGGAAGTCCCGGAAGGCGCTGAGAGATTCGGCATGGCGCGCAAAGATTTGGATTACATAGACCCAAGCAAAAAACCGCAATAGATGCACCCGCAATATACAGTAATCACATAATTATTATATATTTGGAGGAAAAACATGAAAGATTTCAAGGGGAAAATCGCGTTTATCACCGGGGGCGCATCCGGCGCCGGACTGGGACAGGCAAAAGTTTTTGCTAAAGCAGGCATGAAAGTCGCTATCGCTGATGTGCGTCTCGACGCTCTGCACAGCGCTGTTAGTGAGATTATGGAGTATTCCGGCTGTAAAGCGGCCGATGTACTGCCGTTGTGCTTTGACCTGACTGACCGTGCCGCATACACTTCTGCCGCTGATACGGTGGAAAAAGTCTTCGGCGGACCGCCGCATCTGCTTATCCAGACAGCGGGCGTCAACTCGTTCGGGCCTATTGAGGCTTCAACATTTGACGATTTTGATTGGGTCATGGGCGTATGCTTAGACCATGTCGTTAATGGACTGGTTATCTTTGTTCCGCGCATGATTAAAGCCTACGGCGGTGCTGACGGTGTGGCAAGGGAAGAGTTCCACGTTGCTTGTACATCATCTATGGGCGGATTCATTGCAGGCTCCGGTTGCGGACCTTATTGCGCCGCGAAAGCCGCCGCGAACAATCTTATGTACAGCTATGCCGACGCGCTGGCCCCATATGGCGGTGGCTCAACCGTGCTTTGCCCCGGAAACATCAACTCAAACATCGGAGACGCGGAAAAGTATCGTCCGGAGCATCTGCGCAATACAGGCTATCACGTGTCGGAAGGCACAATGGCACACCTGAGATCAGTTCACTCAAGCGGAATTGATCCCATTGAGCTGGGCGAGATTCTTAAAGAAGCAATTGAAAACGGCCGCATTATCGCGTTGCCGTTTAGCGATCCCGAAACTTGGGGTCCGATGCTGCGCAATTCAAACGCGCAAGTTGAGGAGTATCTGCTGACAGCGCCAGAGCGCCAGAAGAAAAGGGAAGAGCGCATGGCTGAAATGATGAAAAACAGACCGGCCGGTGGTGGCCCGGGCGGCTGGGAAGTCCCGGAAGGCGCCGAGAGGTTCGGTATGGCGCGCAAAGACCTAGACTATGTGGATCCCAGTAAAAAACCACAATAAATAGTATGCATAAAACCGGCGGGACATTTGTCTCGCCGGTTTTTAGTCTGCCTGGGGGTTTGCAAAAAACAAAGGGTGCGCAACGCGCACCCTTTACTTACTGTCTCTACTACAACCCCAGCTTATTCACCGCATCCTCACGCATCTTGAACTTCTGTATCTTACCGGAAGCGGTCATCGGGAACTCCGTCATAAATTCAACATAGCTCGGAACTTTCCACTTGGCCATGTTGGTCAGCACAAAGTCTTTTACTTCTTTCTCGGTCATTTTCACACTGTCTTTTAATATGATGCAGGCCATAATCTCCTCGCCATATTTCTCTGATGGTACGCCGATTACCTGCACGTCCATGATTTTCGGGTGGGTGTACAGGAACTCTTCTATTTCCTTCGGATACACATTCTCGCCGCCCCGGATTATCATGTCTTTAAGTCGCCCGGTTATGCGGTAATTGCCATCCGAACGCCTCACAGCGAGGTCGCCGGTGTGCAGCCAGCCATCTTCATCAATCGCCGCGGCCGTGGCGTCCGGCATTTTGTAATAGCCTTTCATAACATGATACCCGCGTGTGACGAATTCTCCGGTCTCTTCATCGGGGAGTTCCTGATTCGTATTCGGGTCTACTATCTTGCACTCAATTCCCGGCAGTTCCCGCCCGACTGTGCCGACACGGACTTCCACCGAGTCGCCAATCGAACTCATTGTAGCGCCGGGGGAGCATTCTGTTTGGCCGAAGACGATCAGTATTTCAGACATATTCATTTTGTCGATGGCATCTTGCATGACGGAAACAGGGCATGTACTGCCGGCCATTATGCCGGTACGCACATAGGCAAAATCTTTCGGGTCGAAATCCTTATGCTCCAGCATCGCGATAAACATTGTTGGTACGCCGTTGATGGCGGTGATACGCTCCTGCTTCACGCAGGCCAGTGACGACGTTGGCGAGAAATACGGCAGCGGGCACATTGTAGCGCCGTGAGTCATTGACGCCGTCATTGTTAGCACCATACCGAAGCAGTGGAACATCGGCACATGTATCAGGAACCTGTCCGCCGTTGACAAATCCATTCTGTCGCCGATACATTTGCCGTTATTGATTATGTTGTGGTGAGTCAGCATAACGCCTTTCGGGAACCCGGTTGTGCCGGAAGTATATTGCATATTACACACATCATGCGGGCGAGTAAGCGCCGCCAGGCGATGCACTTCTTCAACCGGGACTTTCTCCGACAACGCAAACGCCTCATCCCATGTCAGGCAGCCTTTTTGTTTGGAACTTGCGTTGATTATATTGCGCAGAAACGGTAGTTTTCTGCATTTTAGCGGCCTTGTCGAGGACGAATACTCAAGCTCCGGGCAGATTGTTTTCATAACGGCAACATAGTCAGAATCCTTGTATCCGTCAATCATCACCAAAGTGTGGATATCCGCCTGGCGCAACAGATATTCCGCCTCGTGGACTTTGTATGATGTGTTCATCGTCACAAGCACCGCGCCGATTTTAACCGACGCCCAGAACGTGATAAACCACTCTGGCACATTGGTTGCCCAGACGCAGACTTTGTCCCCGGGTTTCACGCCCAACGCGATAAGTGACCGGGCGAATTTGTCAACATCCTCGCGGAACTCCCAGTACGTCCGCGTGTAGTCCAGCGTTGTGTATCTGAATGCGCACTGGTCAGGGAACTCTTCAACGACACGGTCAAGCATTTCGGTGAACGTTATATCCAAAAGCTCGTCCTTAGGCCAGATGTATTTGCCTGTTTTGCGCCTGTTGTCGAAGAGCTTTTCATCCGCCGCACGGGTTCCGTTAAGACGATTCATTGTATTTACGTAATGCGGCAAAATAATCTCATAATCGTCCAGCGCCGGGCGGTTATCGTTATCGCGCGTCATATCCAAGGTGAGGTGGCCCTTATAGTCGATTGA
The DNA here is from genome assembly GCA_009785525.1 of Oscillospiraceae bacterium. Classification (GTDB taxonomy): domain Bacteria; phylum Bacillota; class Clostridia; order Oscillospirales; family Oscillospiraceae; genus WRMH01. The sequence goes on from WQWC01000016.1 coordinate 18,496, forward strand.
CCGTAAGGCAACCAGCGCGTCCGAAATCGGCACGTCACCGTCGCCGGTCATACAGCGCGTCAATTTCCCGCCGGACTCAAAAGAATCACAGACATGTACAAGCTTTACGTAAGCCCCAAGATTGCGGATCGTGGCGTCCGCCGATTCTCCGCTGTATCTGTACGTGTGGTGCAGATTCCACAACGCGGCAAGATGGTCACTTGCAAACCGGTCAAGCACCCCGCAGAGCCTTGCGGTGTCGGCATAGATTCCTTTCGTTTCAATAAGCAGCGTGATATTCGCCGCTTCAGCTTTTTCCAACAACATTCCGACGAGGGCAACAATCCGCTCTTCGTCGCAGTCCATCTCAAAACTCATGTTGAGGCAAACGTATGGGGATTTCAGCGTTTTTGCAAGCTCTATACAATCGGACGCGGATTTCAATGCATCGTCGTATTCGTCCGCCTCACCATCCCCAGCTGAAACGTTGACTGTAATGCACGGTATCTCAATGGGTTTCCCGCCGGTGCTACGCGGGGCGGATTTTGGGTTGTAACAAAGCTCTAGACCGTGGAATTCCATTTTCTCTGCCAAGTCGCAATGTTCGTTCCAGGAGAGACTTTCCCATGCGTTTGATTTATATGAAAGTTTCATAATTCACCTCTTGATTTAGAGAGTGCCGCCAACTCCGCGCTGGTGCGCTGGAGGGCGGAGTCATTGACATTATATGAAATGTCAAGAGATTCCCCCCGGACTTTTATTATATTCAAGAACTGTTCAAGCGACAGTGTGCGAGATTTTCCCGCGCACGACGAGAGCTTAATCTGCCCAACACCCAGTTTAACGCCCATAAGCGCGGCGGCAGAGCCGAGTCCCAGATTATCAGTGCAATGCAACGACAACGTGTTCTTTTTCAGTTCAGGCACAGAATTCAGGACGGTTGAAATGAAATCCTGCATCTCTTCCGGCAGCATTTCACCGACTGAGTCACAGAGCGTGATTGTCGTAGCCCCGGCCTTTATTGCGGCTTTCAGTACATCTTTTAGAAACTCGGGATCACTGCGGGTCGCGTCCGATGCTGTGAATTCAACATCATCACACAGCTTGCGGCAATAGCCTGTTATTTCACTTATCAAAGGCAGCGCTTTGTCGGCCTTCATCTGATACATATATTCCATCTGCACTGTTGAAGTCGGCATAGAAACGTTCAGTCGCGGGCATTTGGCCTTGGAAAGTGACAGCCAGGTTCTGTCCACGCTCTCTTTAGACAGCGCGACAGGTACACATATACAGCTATACAGCAATGTGGACGACAGTGTCCGTATAAAAGCCGCGTCGGCGGGGTCTTCCCCGACAAGTCCTGTTTCGATTACGTCTATATGCAGTTTTTCCAGCAGCTTCGCAGTCTCCAGCTTTTCCTTAAAGCTCAAAACCGGCGGATAAGCCTGGTCTGATTCGCGCAGTGTTATATCAGCGATTTTAATTTCAAACATCCTTAAGCAACTATTCCTTTCGATACGGTTAGGTTTATATTTCACCGGGCGGCCAATCTGTAGGGGAGAACATGGTTCGCCTGCCATCCACGAAAATGCGGGGAATCGGGGACGCGAGGTGCCAGGGACGAAGGCGAAGAGCCGCGGGCGCACCATGTGCGCCCCTACGGGGTGGCTAACATCCTCTAAACTTCAACAGTCCAGCCCATGTTATCGGGTGCAGTGCCTGTCTGAATGCCGGAGAGCGTGTCATACATCCTCTGCGCGAGCTCTCCGACCTGGCCGTTTCTGATGACAAGGCTTTTGTCCTTTATTACAAGCTTGCCGACGGGCGATATAACAGCCGCCGTGCCGGTGGCGAATATCTCTGTAAGACTGCCGTCTTCGATAGCTTTTGCAACGTCTTCGATACGGATTTTACGCTCGGAAACCTTCACGCCCCACTTCTGCAGAAGCGCGATAACGCTGTCACGCGTCACGCCGGGCAGGATCGTTCCCAAAAGCGGCGGGGTGATAACCTCATCATCAATGACAAAGAACGCGTTTGACGTGCCGATTTCCTCAACAAAACTATGTTCAATAGCGTCAAGCCACATAACCTGATCACAGCCCAAGTCCTTCGCTTTTTGCTGGGCTTTCAGGGAACCCGCGTAATTCCCTCCGACTTTGGCGGCGCCTGTGCCGCCTGGGGCGGCGCGGATATATTCATCCTCGACAAGAATGCTTGTCGGCTGTAATCCACCGCCTGGGGTGTCATAATACGGGCCGACGGGGCTAAGTATGATAATAAACTTAAAATGCTCTGCCGGATGTACGCCAAGAAATGCGTCATCGGCAATTATAAACGGACGGATATAGAGCGATGTGCCGGGCTTGTCCGGAATCCAGTCCCGATCCAGCGAGACGAGGGCTTTAATCGCCCCGACAAACAAATCTTCCGGTAGCTGCGGTATGCACATCCGTTCGTTTGTCGTGTTGACTCTGGCGGCGTTTTTATATGGGCGGAACAGCAGAATTCGCCCGTCCGGAGTGTTGTAAGCTTTCAACCCCTCAAAATTTTGCTGGGAGTAATGCAGTGACGCCGCAGCGGGGTCAAGCGGAATCGGGCCGTAGGGAACAATGCGACCGTCATGCCAGTCGTTTTCGGTGCTGTACTCCATTATGAACATATGGTCGGTAAACATTCTGCCGAATTTCAGCGCCTCTGGGTCGGGTTTTTGCTTTGGAGAGAGCGTTTTTTGTATCTTGAAATCGTATAGCATGATAATAATCTGTCCTTTCACTTGCCCCGGTGATGTCTTAATCTAATATTACTATCAGTTAACGGCCGATTTGTCAAGAATTTGCTTGAAAGTTTATTAAGATTTTACATAAAAAAAGAACGGGAAGCAAAATACCCCCCGCTCAGCTTGCTATTTCGTGCCATCGGTAAGCTCATCGTTGAGAATTGTCAAAATTTTAGTGTCGTCATGGCTTATGTATGTTTCTTCGGCTTTTTGCTGCGCTTTCTGTAATAGGTTAATTGCATCTGTTACAGCTCGGAACAATTCCAGATACATTTCTTTATAATCAGCCATTTTACCCTCCAGCTTTTCGGCTATGTGTAGCCCAATAGTAGCACGTGTAGCCTATAATTGCAAGACATTTTGTATATGCTTAAACAAAATGCATTGGAGATGGTTGAATGAACACTGTTTTAGCCGTGCGTAATCGTATTTTACAGCTGTGCAATGAACGAGATTTTACAATAAACAAGCTGGCAACCCTGTCTGCGCTGTCACCATCATCAGTCAAGAATATTTTGTATGGGAAAAGTAAAGACCCCAAGCTGTCAACAATAAAGAAAATATGTGACGGGCTTGAAATCAATTTGGGCGAATTTTTCGACACACCTGAGTTTGATAGTCTTGAGCAGGAAATCAAATAATCAACGAACCCGCCTCGCTGATAAATAATCGGTGAGGTGGGTTCATAATTTTAATAAAAATTTTTGCATATTTATAGCAGCTTATGTTACGATAAAAGCGTATTCATAACAACCGCTGTTATGCACTTCAGGAATTAAGGGGAGAGCTTTAATTGTGAAAAAACTTTTTTTAGCAATTGCTGTTCTTGTATTGTCAACCGCTGTATACATTATTATGCAGACGAGGGGGGCGGACGATATAAGTGGGACTGTTACCTTGAGTACAGAGTTCGCCTCATATCCAATTGGTACAACAGAAATACGTGTTTTCTGGAAAAATGACGGAGTAACTAATATTACGTTTGGAGATGCTTTTGCGCTGGAGAAGCAAGTAGAAGGAATATGGACTTACGTGACGTCAACGATAGAATTCCCCCACGTAGGCTATCTTGTATTTCCCGGGACGGTTGTGGAGCATATCTATGGTTTCCGACCTCTCTATGATGAAGACAACAACCGCATTGTCATTACCCCTATAACCTGGTACACCTTATCCAACAATGTCACGCTTACCGAAGGGCATTATAGGATATTGACAGACTATTTGGTGCGCGAAGGGGCTTATTACGTGAGTATAGTGATTTATGCAACTTTCGCGGTGTCCCCACATTCAACACACCCATAATTGTCGAAGTAATGTTTGTACATTATAGCCCGTTTGTTGCAAATTGTCAACAAAAAATATTGCATTTTTATAAAACCTATTGACAAATCGGTGAACTTGTGTCAATATCAATATTCCTTAGTTGCAAGACAATAGAAAGGATAATTGCACGATTATGGACAACTGCCACAAATTTTTCTGCAACCGCGAATGCAAATACTTCCCCTGCCATACGATTCCGGACGATAAAGATGGATTCAACTGTCTGTTTTGCTACTGCCCATTGTATTTGTTGGGAGACAAATGCGGCGGTAGATTCAGATACGATAAAAACATCAAGATTTGTACGGACTGTCACCTGCCGCATATGCCGGAGTATTACGAAACCATCACGGCTAAAATGAGGGAGCTTATCTACACGTGATATTGTCTGTGATTGCTGGTTATTTCCATAATATTTGAAATCCCTATTGACAAACCGGGGATTTTATGCCAGACTAATACCTAAAGTAAATACTGCTGATTCGGTTCACCTTGTCTAAAAGGTGAAGCATGGAATGGGGTGAGATGCCCCGCGAGTAGGTCACTGTGAAGCCCGAAAGGGATAAGTCAGATACATGCCGAATCAGTACCGCACCTGCCTCCACCGGGTTGCGAACTGTTTTTGAGCGTTCGTTTACCTATTTGCAGGTACGGGCGCTATTATTTTTGGCTTTATAGATTGGACATATATAAAGCAAACCTCCTGAACCATATCTAAAAAATATTTCCCTACCCTGTGCAAATGCGGTGTCGCCGGATTGGGTCTCCGTCGGCACCGTACCCGGCACATACAAATTACCGCACTGAATCCGGTGTTGTTGGATTCTGTAATTAATTAAAAGCAGTGAAAAATATCAATAAAAACATATAACATATCAAGGAGGAATTATCGAGTGAAGAAGAAGATTTTAGCAGTGCTAACAGCATCTATCCTCGCCATAGCGCTACTCACGGCTTGCGCGGAGGGAGAACAAACTTCGCAGTCTGACACTACGCCTGCCGCAACTGCGCCTGGCACAACACAACCGGCAACAACAGAGCCGGCAGAAACTGAACCCGCGGAAACTGAGCCGGAAAGCAGGTTTATGGAGATTCGTTACGCCACTGGATTTTCGGTAGAGTACTTAGAGGATAATATTACAATAGTCACTGACGCGGAGAATCAGAGATTTCTGCTTGTGCCGAGAGGACAGGCTGTACCGTCCGGCTTCGATGACGATATGATAGTGATTGAAACCCCAATACAACGGGCGGTATTTGGTTCTACCACACATGTTGGGATGATTGCCCCGTTCGATATCTGGGGAAATATAGCAGGTATCGTCACCCCTCACGGACAGGTGCCGTATCTGGACGCGGACATTGACGCGTCGGGCTATGATATTCTGTATCTTGGCGGTTGGAGAGACCCGGATTACGAGCTTCTGATGCTTTCAAATCCTGATCTGGCGTTCGTATATACTGGCTCGTCGCCTCAAACTGAGCTGATAACTATGCTGGAAGAGCTGGGTATCCCATTTGCTGTCAATAACGAGTACATGGAACCGACATATCAGGGTCGCATGGAATGGATGCTGTTTTTCGCACCGTTCTTTGGGATAGACGAACAAGTTGTCAATTATGTAGATAATCAGTTCGAGATGCTTGAGGAAATGTATGCGATAGTCGCGGGTGCAGAGCATCGGCCGAATGTCGCGTGGGGTTCAGTTTGGCAGGGTACCATATGGGTATCGGGCGCGGATTCGTTTGTAGCGAATCAAGTGCGATCGGCCGGCGGCGAATGGATGTTTGATGTGGGCGGACAGATCAGTTTTGAGGAATTTTACGTAGCGTTGGCAGAGGCGGATGTATTTATACTCGCAATGAACGAGCAATCTGTCCCGGATTACGAGTCGCTTTTAGCAATGGTGCCGATTATAGAAGATGCCCCGGTGATTGTTAACAGAAATGTGTGGCAGTTCCACGTTGGCTACTGGTATTTTACAGACCGGCTTGCCGGGCAGGTTTTGGATTTGGCCGCTATCTTTCATCCCGATTTGTTTCCCAATCATGCGGTCTTTAACTATAACCCGCTTGCCGAATAATCGCTAAAAGACTCCAGAGAAAGAAGGTGGCGTCAATAATGCAACCGAGTATTGAAACAGAGAGGATAGCCAGACGCAGGATTTTGTTTATCGTCCTTCTGCTGGGCGTGGCTGTGATCTTTTGCCTGAACATCGCCATGGGCTCGGTAAATGTGCCGCTGCCGGATGTTGTCCGGACTTTATTCGGGCGCGAGATTGAAAGTTCGGTCCATGAATCCATCATAATGAGAATTCGCCTGCCGAGGACGTTAGCGACCTTGGCAGGCGGTGCATGCCTTGCGATTTCCGGCTTAATGCTGCAAATATTCTTTGGCAATCCGATTGTCGAGCCGTATGTGCTGGGCATTTCTTCCGGTTCTATCATGTTTGTCAGCATCGTTATGCTGGGCGGGGTTACGTTTGGATTCAATATACTGTCCCCATTGTTCATGTTTATCGGTTCATTGATAGGGGCGTTTATCGTCATGCTTGCGGTTGTGTTTGCCGCCGGTAAAGTAAAGAGCATTGTAACATTGCTTGTCATAGGCATAATGATAGGTTTTCTTGCCGGGTCTGTCAGAAGTATTTTAACTGCGTTTGCCGACCTTGAAACCGTTGGCAGGCTCACCTTATGGACGATGGGCAGTTTTTCCGGGTTTACATGGCAGCAAGTTAGGATACTCCTTGCCATAACAGGGGTTTTCTCATTGGCGGCCATCCTGATGTCCAAGCCGCTGAACGCGCTGCTGCTTGGCGAGAAATACGCTGTCAGCATGGGTGTTGGGATTCGTTTCTTCCGTATTGCCATCATCGTCATCGCAAGCGTGCTGACGGCGGCGTTGACAGCGTTTGCCGGGCCGATTTCATTTGTGGGATTAGCTGTGCCGCACATGATGCGGATGGGATTTAAGACGGCGGATAACCGAATCTTGCTGCCTGCGAGTATTCTTGGCGGGGCACTTATGATGAGTCTTTGTGACCTTATCGCAAGAACGGTATTAGCGCCGCGTGAGCTTGCGATAGGTGCCATTACGGCATTGGTTGGCGCACCGCTGCTCATCTTCATGCTGGTGAGGAGGAAAAACGTGTTATGAGTCAAGCATTAATGCGAACAGCGGATTTGAAAGTAGGTTATGGAAAACGCTGTGTTGTTGACGAGGTTGATATTGAAGCGCTGCGCGGAGGCATGGTATGCCTTTTAGGGCCGAACGGTTCAGGGAAGTCAACAATTCTCCGAACTTTATCGGGCATGTTGAGTCCTGTTGCGGGTGCGGTTTATATTGAGAATATCAACATACAATTGCTTCCGAAATCAAGCCTTGCAAGGCGGATGGCTGTTGTATTGACCGACAAGTTGCAGCCGGGGCTTTTGACCGCCTTTGAAATCGCCGCGATGGGCAGGCATCCATACACAGGCTTTTTCGGCAAACTGAAAGAACATGACCGTGAGGTTGTTATGGATGCCCTCACAAGCGTCAGGGCGCAGGAACTGACGCACCGGTACTATAATGAATTGAGCGACGGCGAAAAGCAAAAAGTGATGATTGCCCGCGCGCTTGCGCAGGAACCGGAACTGATTGTACTAGATGAGCCGACCAGCCATTTGGATATCAGTCACCGCGCGGAAGTCATAGAAGTCCTGGCCAGATTGTGCAGTGAGAAAGGCATCACGATCATCATGGCGCTGCACGATATTGACCTTGCGCTGAAAGGCTGCAAAACTGTGCTGATGATAAAAAACGGAGAGATTATAGCCCAAGGCCCGCCGGAGCAAATCGTGCGGGAGGGCATCATTCAGGAGCTTTATGATATTTCAAGTGCCAGATATGACGATTTGCTGTGCAGCCTGGAGTTGGGCAGTTACTCGCAAAAAAGCGCCTTGTTCATTATTGGCGGCGCGGGCACCGGGATACCGGTGTTTCGTGCGCTGCGCAGGGCTGGTTTTGGGATGGATTGCGGCGTGTTGCATCAAAGCGATGTTGACGCGCATGTCGCGCGCGCACTTTGCAACCATATTGTGACGGAAGATGATTTTCAGGCGATATCTGATGAAAATTATGCCGCGGCATGTAAGTTAATGCAGGGGCATGATGTCATCATTGACACAGGATTTCCGGCTGGTGCAACTAACGCAAGGAACATGGACTTACTTCTTCTGGCGCTGGAAAAAGGCAAAAAGGTCTATACATTACGAGCGAAGGATAGCGTCTATTCTCCTTACGGCAGGCAACCTATATATTGCAATGCCGTGCCGGAGCTTATAACGACCCTTGGAGATTCGCGCTAGGGGGACTGCATCTGTGAGGTTATATATAAATGTTAAAGTTGACTAATATCTCCCACCACCCAATGGACAGAGCAAAATTCGACAATGATTCCGGCAAACCGTCAGATTTTTTGCGCCGTAATGCCTTAGATGGATTTGAAGTCATGCAGTGCGGTGCGGATGAGATGGCGTGGTATCCGCCGGACAGCGTGATTGGTGTCCATATGCGCTACTGGCCGGTGTGTATAGACTTCTTCCGTGGTGACGTTACTGCGCTGTGCCAGGCGTTCGGCACTGACGATGTTTGGCAGCGGTATTACGGCGCGAGAACGCGTGATGAGTTCGTGTTGAAATATCGGGAAGGTCTTCGTGCGGCGGAAGACGCTGGGGCGCAGTATGCGGTGTTCCACGCCTCGCACACTTCACTCTCGGAGATTTTTACGAACGTGTTCAGCGCTGACTCCGGTGAAGTAATAGACGAATTTATTGCGCTTATAAACGATGTGCTGGACGGCTTTACATGTGATATGACACTGCTGTTTGAAAATCTGTGGTATCCGGGGATTACGCTGCTTGATGAGTCACTCGCGTTGAAGATGATGGAAGAGGTCCACCACCCCAATAAAGGCTTTATGCTGGATATCGGGCATATGATGATTACCAATCCGGCGCTGAGTTCTTACGTTGAGGCGGCGGAATACATAGCGTCGATTTTACGTGACAGACCCGCGATGCTTTCATATATCAAAGGTATCCACCTAAACGGTGCGCTGACGGGCAAGTATTTGCAAGCTGTCATGCAGGGCGAGGGTCTGCGTGATATAGAGGGCAGCTTTTGGGAGCGGTACGCTAATGCCTATAATCACGTCTCGCGTATCGACGCTCATGTGCCTTTTGCCGATGCGTCGATACAAACAGTGCTTGAACTTGTAAACCCTGATTATCTTGTGTTTGAGCTAATATCAGAGGATTTGCCCGAGTTAGAGAGATACATTGCTGAGCAACAGAAATTTTGTGGTTTTATAGAGGGGATTGACTGAGATGGAACAAGCGAGAAAAGGCTATTGCTTCACCGCGATAGTCGGGCAGGACGACATGAAAACCGCACTGATATTAAACGTGATAAACCCAAATCTGGGCGGCGTGTTGATACGCGGTGAAAAAGGCACGGCAAAATCAACAGCGGTACGCGCCTTGGCAGAGCTATTACCAGAGCGGGTGCAGGTCGCAGACTGCCGCTTTGGCTGTGCGCCGAACGACAAGGCACACATGTGCGGCGAGTGCCTTGAAAAGCTTACTAATCACAAGACACTGGAGCAGTCGCTCGCAAAGATGAAAGTCGTTGACCTGCCGGTGAGCGCAACTGAGGACAGAGTTGTCGGCACGCTTGATATGGAACACGCGATCAAAACCGGCGAAAAGAAGTTCGAGACCGGGATACTCGCAGGCGCAAATAGGAATATCCTATATGTGGACGAAGTAAATCTACTTGATGACCACGTGGTAGATGTCTTGCTAGACTCCGCCGCGATGGGTGTCAACACAGTCGAGCGCGAGGGCGTTTCGTATACGCATCCCGCCAGGTTTATTTTAGTCGGGACAATGAACCCCGAAGAGGGTGACTTGCGTCCACAGCTTATTGACCGCTTCGCGCTGTCAGTAACGGTAATCGGCGAAAGAGACGCAGAAAAACGCGTGCTCGTGATGGAAAACAGGCTGAAATATGAAGACGAGCCGGAGAAATTCTTTGAGGATTTTGAACCGATGCAACAGGCACTGCGCGACAGGATTAAAACTGCGGAGGGTCTTTTAGGTCAGGTTACATACTCAAGCAGAATACTCGAAAAAATTGCGAAAATATGCATTGCATTGGACGTGGATGGGCACAGGGCGGACATTGTAATGCTCAAGACCGCTATGACGCTTGCCGCCTATAGTGGGAGGACTGAGGTCACCGAAGAGGATGTTATGGAGGCGGCAAAGCTCACCTTGCCGCATAGGATGCGCAGAAATCCGTTTGAGGACGCCGTGCTGGATCTGTCGCAGATAGAGGGCATTTAAAACGTGGCTACGGACAATTCGCGGCGATTACTGGTGCTGTGGGCAACGGGACGCTGTAATTTGCAATGTCAGTATTGTTATGCCGATAGGGTCAGTGAGGCTGACATGGATTTCAACACCGCAAAGCGCGCAATTGATTTGCTGTCCGATAAACCGTTGAAGATACAGTTTGCCGGCGGTGAGCCGCTCTTAAATGTGCCGCTTATTGAGCAAATTCTTGACTATGCGAGCGAAAAATTCAAGGGTGTGCAGTTTTCCATCCAAACCAACGGCACATTGCTGGACGATGACGTTATCAGATTGCTCAAACGACACGAAGTTGCTATCGGCGTCAGTCTGGATGGAAAACTTGAAACGAATGAGCGATCCAGAGGTGGCACGCAGGGTGCGGTAAACGGGATACGGCTGTTACGGGAGCACGGCGTGACAATCAACATTAATACAGTGGTCAGTGCGGCGAATGTCAGTAAGCTGCGTGATATGGTAGATTTAGCGTTATACTTTGGAAATGTTCACGGCATTGGACTTGACTTGTTGAGGAACTCAGGCCGTGCGGCGGCACTTGGTTCTGAGGTAAGCGCCGCCAACGGCGAGATTTTGCGTGATGAATTAAGGGCGCTTTACGAATATCTGAAGAAAACAAATGCCGCCTCTCCGCGTAAAATTGTGATTCGCGAGTTTGAAAAGGCGCGGGCCTTGTTAAGAAACAAAACACCAGGCGAGGATTACTGTTACGCGGCGCAGGGCAACTCGTATGTCGTATTGCCGTCCGGGGATTGTTATCCATGCGGCGGATTGGCGCATGACTCAAAATACTTTATGGGTAATGTATACTCTAAAATCAAGCCTCTTGCAATCCGTTGCGGAAGACCGGCAGAATGCGCGGATTGCCGGTATGCCGTGATTTGCCCCGGTGGATGTCCGGCCCGTGGACTGCTCAGCGGCGGTTTTGACAGGCTGGATTGTGTAATGAAAAAGACCACGTTTGAACTGCTTGAGGAGGATATATAGATAGTGACGAGAACGGTGTTCCCCTTCGCAGCGGTGCTGGGGCAGGAGAAAATCAAGAACGCGCTGATATGGAATCTAATTAATCCGCGTATAGGCGGCGTTTTGATTAGCGGCGAAAAAGGCACGGCGAAATCGACGCTGATACGTGGCGCGGCAGAGCTTGGCGACATGAAAATAATCGAATTGCCGCTTAACGTCACAGAAGACAGACTTGTTGGCTCAATCGACTTAAAACAGGCGCTGCAAAACGGGCGGCGCGAGCTGGAGCCGGGCATCCTCAAAGATGCTGACGGGAACATACTCTACGTTGACGAAGTCAATCTGCTCAGCGACCACATCGTAAACGCACTGTTGGAGGTCGCGTCCAGCGGCGTCAATACCATCGAGCGCGAGGGGATATCGCATTCGCACCCCAGCCGGTTTGTTTTGATAGGCAGCATGAATCAAGAGGAAGGCAAGCTGCGTCCGCAATTTCTTGACCGCTTTGGCCTGTACGTTGAGGTTGAAGGAGAGAAAGACTTAATCACGCGCGTTGAGATTATGAAGCGCCGCGTCGCATTCGAGGGTGACCCTTTGGGCTTTATTGAAAATTGTGCAGACGAAACGCGGGATTTGACCGCCAGAATCAGTGCAGCCAGAATAAGGCTGCCGGAAGTCGAGGTCACGTCCAACGCGCATCGGTTCGCCGCGACGCTTGCGCAGGGCGTCCATAGCGCGGGTCATCGCGGAGAGCTTGCGCTTATAGAAACGGCAAAGGCTATCGCCGCGTTTGACGGCAGGCATATGCTAAATATAGATGACATCAAACAAGCGGCGGAGTATGCCCTGCCTCATAGAGCGCAAGAGCCGCCTCCAGACGATTTCTATGAAGAGCCGCCGGAAGAATCTCCGGAGGAAGAGCAGACCGAACAAGAGTCTCCTGAGCAAGATGAAGATCCTCCGCCTCCACCGGAGGCGCAAGAAGCGCAACAGCCGCCAGATATAACTCCGCCCGAAAGGGATGATGCAGACAATGCGGACACTTCTAACAATGAAGATGAGGACGATATCCAAGAAGCGGGGGACGCGTTCGTCATTCCGCGTTGGATTGACCCGCATGTCACACGGCAGATAAACAAGGGTTCCGGCAGACGAAATCTTGTCCGCAGCGGGACTAATCAAGGCCGGTATGTCAATCACCGGATGGCGGGCAGTGAGCGTGTGAGCGACTTGGCGTTTGACGCAACAGTCCGCGCCGCCGCGCCGTTTCAGAGCATACGCGATAAGGCCGGACGCGCCATCGCTATTGAGGGTGATGATCTGCGTGTCAAAATACGTGAGAAGCGGACGGGCGGGAGTATCCTGTTTGTCGTGGACGCCAGCGCGTCTATGGGTGCGAATAAGCGCATGAAAGAGGTTAAGGCCGCGATTTTGTCAATGTTGAACGTATCGTACCAAAAGCGCGACAAGGTCGGGCTGATAGCGTTTCGCAAGGACAGCGCGGAGCTGCTTTTAGGCATCACTCGCTCTGTCGATCTGGCGCAGAAGAAACTCGCGCAGTTGCCGACAGGCGGCAAAACGCCGCTGTCAAAGGGGCTGGACTTGGCGTATGAAGTCATTATGGGCCTGAGGATGAAAGAGCCCGACGCGGTCCCGACATTAGTTCTAATCTCAGACGGGAGAGCAAGCGGGAAAAAGGCGCCAGGCAGCAATCCGTTTGGCGAGGCGCTGAAATCAGCCGAACGCATCGGCAACCAAGGTATCCATACGATCATTTTAGACACAGAAAATGACTTCATAAAATTCCATCTTTGCCAAAAGCTGAATGAAAAACTGCGCGGAACGCTGCTCACGATGGAGGATATGAAAGCAGATGGCATCGTGGAAGCAATCGCGGCGACACGGCGCGCGACATAAATAAAAAGGGGGAAGATACTATGCTGTTGACGACATTGTGTACAGGCGAAGAAGTACACCGTTACAAAAAATCCATCGTCGTATTTTTAAATGGCAAGAGAAAAACACTGGCAACATCTCCGCATAACGGGGGTTACCGCGAAAATCTGACTGCCGTGTTCAATAATGACGCGACACGCGGCGCGGGGGTAGCGACAGCGCTTGACGCGCCGACTTACGCCGAACATATGGCGTTGTTAAGCGAAAAGCTGGGCCTTGACCCCGATACAAGCGCCGGTATCTCGACTGCCGCGCAGATGGAGAACGTCTCAATTAAAACTGAGAGTTACAAGGACATCACTGTGACGGCGATAGTCACCGGTGGCGTTGAAGTCAACGGCGGCAGGGCCGGGGACCCGGCGTCGTGGGATGAGCTTGAAAATAAAGCCATCGAGCATGTGAAGCACGGGACAATCAATATCATACTCCACATCAATGTCGATTTGTCCGAGGGCGCGCTGGCAAGGGCTATGGTCATGTGCACTGAGGCGAAATCCGTCGCGCTGCAAGAGCTGCAAGCGCCGAGCCGTTACTCTATGGGGCTCGCCACCGGCTCCGGCACTGACGGGACAATAATCATCGCCAATGCGGACTCAAAAATCCATCTCACCAACGCGGGGAATCATGTCAAGCTTGGGGAGCTTATCGGCAGAACCGTCAAAGACGCTGTGACAGAGGCGCTGCTTTTGCAGACGGGCTTATCACCTGAGTCTCAGCACAATGTCCTCAAGCGTGTCGAACGCTTTGGCATCACAGACGACCTGCTTTGGGAAAAGTATGCAGGCAACCCCAATGACGGACTCAACCGGGCGAGGTTTTCTGGCAGGCTTGATGCGCTTGTGCGTCGGGATGCGCTTGTTGCATACACATCGCTGTACGCACACTTGCTCGACCAAGTGGTGTGGGGGTTGTTGTCGCCCGACGAAGCGAAGCCGGCCGCCGGCGTTTTGCTGCGTGCGATGGATATGCCGCCGCTCAAAAATAAAAAGAGCCCGGTGGATGTAATGGGTTGTCTTCATTTGCTGTTGGGCGCGTTGATTAACGGACTTTTATCCCTGTTGGGCGCAGCAAAGGCGGGAAACGAAGAGAATAAGGAGGTCGAAGAAACCGATGATAGTTTATAAAGGCGTAAGCAAAACCTATAGTAATATAACCGCCGTACACGATTTGAACATGGAGATCCAAAAGGGTGAGTTTTTTGGTCTGTTGGGCCCTAACGGCGCGGGGAAAACCACCATCATCCGTATGACCATGGCGCTGACTCCGCCGACTTCCGGCTCTATCGAAATCGGCGGACAGAAGATTCGCAGGGACTCAACAGATATAAAGCAGAAATTCGGAATCGTCCCGCAATACAGCAATTTGGAAAACGATTTAACCGCGTATGAAAACCTCGAATTCCACGGACGGCTATACGGTCTGCCGAAGCAGCTGCGGCGCAGGCGTATTGATGAACTGCTGGAGTTTGCTGACCTGACAAGCAGAAAAAAAGACATCGCAAGGACATTTTCAGGTGGTATGCAACGCAAGCTGATGATAGCCAAGACACTGATGCACGACCCGGAGATTATGCTGCTTGACGAACCTACAGTCGGGCTTGACGCGACAACGCGGCGTAAAATCTGGGATTTCCTCCGCCAATTGCGTGAAAACGGCCTGACCATATTTATGACAACGCATTATCTGGAAGAGGCGCAAGCACTCTGTGAACGCGTTGGCCTTATTGACGAGGGAAATCTCATCATGCTGGATACGCCGGAAAAGATTATTCAAAGCGCGGGACAATTCGTGCTTGACTGCTATCAAAACGGAAAGACAACGCAGAAGTTCTTTGAAGACAGAGAATCGGCAATTGCCGCGGCCGAGCAAACAGAGGGAAGCTTTAAAGTGCGGGAGGCAAATCTTGAAGACGCCTTTATCAAGTTGACAAATAAAGACCTGGGGGTGCGGAATGAGATTTAGTTCGATTATTTGGAAAGAATGGCTGGTTCTAAAGAATAAATTCATCAGCACAACGCTGGGCGCGATTGTCGGCCCGTTGCTGTTTCTTGTCGCGTTCGGCTGGGGACTTGGCAATGCCGTCGAAATAGACGGCGGCAGTTATATCGACTTTGTCATACCAGGAATAATCGCCATGCTTACCATGACGACCAGTTTTAACGTCGTTGCGAATGATATAAACATATCACGTGTATATTCAAAGACCTTTGAAGCGGTGATGATCGCTCCGATTAAAACGGCTGTCTTTGTGCTGGCAAGAGTGACCGCAAGCGCGCTGCGCGGGCTGTATGGCGCCGCGTTGATTTTGGTAATAGCTCTTTTGTTCGGGGCCAATCTGCATATTGATTGGTATTTTGTCTTAGTTTTGATATTGAACTGCTTTGTTTTCTCAACAGCCGGCATCATTGCCGGTATAATCGTTGATTCACATGCCGACATGGCGAAAATAACAAGCTTTGTGATAACTCCAATGTCATTTTTATCCGGCACGTTTTTCCCACTTGACAGATTTCCGGATTTTCTGCGCGTTATCTTTGAACTATTGCCGCTGACGCAAGCAATAATCGGGCTGCGCGAAGGGGTATCCGCCGCCGGGAGTTGGATTGTTCCGGTAGCTCTCTTCGGATATCTCATCGTAATGCTGCCGATTTCCGTAATTCTTTGCAGACGCGCCGAGTAAGGGGGGGCTTACTATGTTCAAAATGGTATTTATTCACCAGCGCAATGGCAGTGAACTGTTTCTCAAGCAGGCGTTTGAGCAGATAAAAAATACATATGGTGACGAGGTGCATTTGGATTTTTTTATCGATGGCGAGGTTGATTATGTCGAGACGGAGTATGAGGCCTGCCTATCCGCGCTTGAATCTGCCGATTTTGTCTATGTGAGCGTGCACGGTGCCTTGCCGTATTTTAAGAAGTTCAGCGTTTTGCAGAAAATCTTTATGGGCAAAATCCCGTCTCTTGTCTATTCGGGAATAGACGAAGAGAATGCCGAAATGCAAAAGCAGAGTTCCCTGTCTGATGTGTTGTGCGGGCAGCTTATGAGGTATCTGTTTGCAGGGGGTAAAGAGAATCTCAGTAGCTTTATCCGCCTGATAATGAAAGAAATCGGCGGGATAGACTGCAAACCGGATGAGGTAATCATCCCGAAATGGGATGGGCTATACGGACTGCCGGAAGGCATAAGCGAGAACGAATATCTGGAATCCGTATCTTCCCAGACATCAAAGCCTGTCATCGGTATACTGATACATTATCATAATGTTCAGAACGAAAACACACAACATATAGACGCTTTGATGGATTCTATCAAAGCGCACGGAGCGGTGCCGCTGGCACTGTATACGAATATCGTACCGATAGGGACGAGCCATACGGGATTGCGCGGCGCGCTTGAAAAATACATGTTGCGGGACGGAAAATCTATCGTTGACGCGCTGATTGTCACGACAGGGTTTGCGCTCAGTCTGTTGTCCTCGCCGGGCGATGGGAAGTCACGGGTCGAGACAAGCATATTTGAGCTGCTGGATGTACCGGTGTTTCAAGCGATGAACACATTTTACAGCTATGAAAAATGGCGGGAGTCACTGGCCGGAGTGGACCCGATGCTGCTGAACTCAACTGTTTATCAGACGGAGTTCGACGGACAGATCATTACTGTGACAATTGCTTACTCAGAACTTATACAGACCCCGTACGGCACGAAAAATATAATGCGCCCGATACATGAACGTGTTGATAAGGTTGTGCGGTTGAGTATACATTGGGCAAAGCTTAAAAGAAAAAAAATGTGCGATAAAAAGGTCGCGATAATTCTGCACAATATGCCGCCAAGGGCGGACATGATAGGCTGTGCGTACGGCCTTGACACACCTGAATCGGTCTATAACATGTACCGGCTTCTGCGTGAGCGCGGCTTGCCTCTTGAATATGAATTTGAAGACGGGCAGGAGATCATCAAGCAGATCACAGACGGCCTGACAAACGACGGGCGTTTCCTGTCTGAAAGCGAGATGCTGGAGCGCAGTGCCGCCATCGCGGAAAGCGCCGACTATACACAATGGTTTGAATCCTTGCCGGAAAAGAATCTGGCTGAGTTAAAACGCGATTGGGGAGAGATGCCTGGCAGCTTCATGGTGGTTGATGACAAGATACTCATCCCCGGTATCCTCAACGGCAATCTGTTCATCGGACTCCAGCCTCCCCGCGCCTATGAGGAAAAGGCCGAGGAAATGTACCATTCGACCGATCTCGTCTGCCCATATCAATATCTGGCGTTTTACCGCTGGCTTGAGCGTAAATTTGGCGCGGATATTGTCGTTCACGTCGGTACGCATGGCACGATTGAATGGCTGCCGGGCAAAGAGATCGGCCTGTCGGATGAGTGCTATCCCGATTTGGCTATTGGCGACCTGCCGCATTTGTATCCGTATATCATCGACGTACCGGGTGAAGGCGTTCAGGCCAAACGGCGCACATCCGCCGTCATTCTCGATCATCTGATACCGTCAATGACTGAGGGCGGCATGTATGGTGCACTCGAAGATATTGACGACCTGATAGCGCAATACTACCGTGCGAAGTCTGAGAATCTGCCTAAGCTTGAGATATTGCCAGAGCAAATATGGGCGGAGGTTGAAGGCTCAGATCTGCATACAGACCTGGGTGTGTCGCGCGAGAGCTTTTTCAGCGACATTGACTCAGCCGCTGAAAAACTGCATCTGTGGCTCAGTGATATCAAAAGCTCAAAGATAAAAGACGGGTTGCATATATTCGGTGATGTTCCAACTGGTGAGCGTTACCGCAATATGCTGCGCTTGCTTGTTGCGGTTCCCAACGGCGATGTGCCGTCACTAAGGGAGGGACTTTGCGCCCTGTAT
The DNA here is from genome assembly GCA_009785525.1 of Oscillospiraceae bacterium. Lineage (GTDB taxonomy): Bacteria > Bacillota > Clostridia > Oscillospirales > Oscillospiraceae > WRMH01. The sequence goes on from WQWC01000016.1 coordinate 36,796, forward strand.
GGCGAGGACTATGAGGAACTGCTTGCAAATCCGGGTGAAAAGCGGCCGGACGGTCGCACCAATGCAATGGCTCTTGAGGAAATTGACGAGCGCGGGCGTATATTGTTTGAATCATTCAGTGAACTTGGATATACACCGGACGCTGTTGCCGCAGCTGTCGATGCGTTGGACGGAGACGGAGACAACTCCGCGCTTAAAAAATGCTTGGGCTTCGTCGCGAACGAAATCAAACCAAGACTCGACCTCACAACGGATGAAATGAAATACTTTGAACGCGGCATTGACGGCAGATTCGTCGCCCCCGGGCCGTCCGGCGCGCCAAGCCGCGGAAATGCGACAATACTTCCCACCGGCAGGAATTTCTATATGATTGACCCGACCACCGTGCCAAGCCGCAGCGCGTGGGAGACTGGCAAACTTCTTGGCGACCAGCTGCTACAGCGTTATCTTGACGACGAAGGTCAGTACCCAGAAAACGTGGCTATCGTCGTCTATTCAGGCGAGACGATCAAGACATCAGGCGATGATATTGCTGAAATCATGTACCTGTACGGTGTACGCCCGGTGTGGATCAAAAACACCGACCGCGTGATAGATATTGAGGTCATTCCGCTTGAAGAATTAGGCCGTCCAAGAATAGATGTCACACTGCGTATAAGCGGATTGTTCCGTGACACGTTCCCGAATCTTATTGAACGTATCGAAGACGCGGTGAATCTGATTGCCTCGCTGGATGAGGATATTGAGATGAACTTTGTGAAAAAGCACGTGATGGCCGATTTTGACGAGTTCATCAGCCAGGGAATGCAGAGGGAGCAGGCGTTTGAACATGCAAGGCTGCGCGTGTTCGGTTGCCCTCCCGGGACATACGGCGCGGGCGTCGATATCATGGTCAACAGCAAGAAGTGGGAGACAGCGGAGGATCTGGGTCGCGCGTATATCAATTGGGGTGCGCACGCTTACGGCAAAAATATTCACGGCACAAAGCTTGAGGATGTGTTTTCCCGCCGCCTGGAATCCACTGATGTCACCGTCAAAAATATATCGTCGTACGAGGCCGACATGCTCGACAGTGACGATTTCTATAACTATCATGGCGGCCTGAACGCGGCGGTTAAGTCCCAGAAAGGCAGCTATTCCGCGTCTTACACAACGAACGCCGGAGACCCGAAGCATGTCGTTACAAGAAGCACCCAAGAGGAGACGTCGCGTATCATGCGTGCCAGAATTAACAACCCGAAGTGGATAAAGGGTTTGAGAGAACACGGTTTCAGGGGTGCACAGGAGTTTTCCGCGATGGTCGATATCGTATTCGGCTGGGACGCGACAAGCAACGTTATAGAGGATTGGATGTATGATTCTATCACAAAGACATATCTGCTCGATAAAGCACTGCAAACGTGGATTCGGGATGTAAACCCGTGGGCGTTGCAGGCAATCAGCGAAAGATTGCTTGAGGCCGCGCAGCGCGGCATGTGGGACGCGGACGAAAATATGCTGGAGCAGATAAGGGAGATCTATCTGTCTGTAGAGAATGATCTGGAGGGCATGTGATGAATGTAAACGCGCATGTGATATGCTTCTGCTGCGACGCGGAAAGCCGTGTCTGGCGTCCGCTTTTCGATAAGGCCGGGATAACGCTGACATCAGTAACTATGGCGGAAATGGGCGACAAGCAACGGCTTGAAGATGTCCGCAAGACGATTGTCGATTTGGTGACAGGGAGTTCGCGTTCGGTCGTGTTGTTTAACCATTTCACCATGGATATGCAGGTTGAGGAGTATTTCCGCACGTTGCCGAAAGAAACGATAAGCGTCCCAATCGGCGGAGAAGCTATATTGCTCGGCTGCGGCACAGCAGAGTCGGCGCATGTTGAGGCGATAAATAAGTATCTGCATTATTCAGGCGACGAGAATGTTCGCAGTGCCGGTGAATACATCCGCAAGCATTTGCTTGGGGACGAGCGTATTCTTCACGTCGATCCTCCTGTCGAAAAAGCCTTCGACGGTATTTACTGCTTCAACAGCGGCACGGTTTATACTTCATTGGTACAATATCTTGCAAAAAGCAAAGATTTCGCCACTTATGTCGGGATATTCTTTCACAGAAACAATCTTGTGCGGGATGATTTGGCCTCTACTAAAAAACTGGCCGAGCAGCTTGAGGCGAAAGATGTTGGTGTCATCCCCGTATTTACCGGCTCAAATACAGACGAGCCGCGCTTTAGCGAAATTGTGGACACTTATTTCACATTACACGGCAGACTGAAAATTGAGGCGTTGGTCAACTTGCAATTGTGGGCGATAAAAGCCGAGGAAGGCCGAAGCGTCGCGGAGCAATATGTTTTTGAATTTGAACGTATGGGCATCCCGATCATCTGTCCGATTCAAAGCCATTTCATCACGGCACAGCAATGGCGCGAGTTGCCAGTACCCATCAGTGCCGATATGTCTGGTGCGTATATCGCCCCGGAAATGGCGGGAATGATAGAGCCTATCATCATCTCAGTCCGCGGCGAAAACGGCAAAGCGGAAGCATTGCCAGAGCGGATTGAATATCTCGCGAACAGAATCGCCCGGCTTGTCAGACTGCGGACAAAGCACAACGGCGAAAAGAAAATTGTCATCATGCTGCACAATTCTGTGTGCGCCGGAGTGGAAGCGACGATTGGGAAAGCATTCGGCCTTGACGCGTTTGAAAGTGTCGTAGGGATACTGACGCGACTTGAGGCGGAGGGGTATCAAACAGGTGAGTATCCTGAGACCGGCGAGGCACTGCGTGAATTGTTCATGGAAAAGAAAGCATTTTCCGATTTCCGATGGACGGCGGTGGAAGATATCGTCAACAGCGGTGGCTGTCTATACAAAATGCCGGTTGCCGGTGAGTATGACCGTTATTATGCCGAGTTGCCTGATGAACTGCAGCAATATATGGAGAAAACCTGGGGCGAACCGCCGGGCGAAGGCATGGCACTGGATGAAAGTCTCATCATCACCGGCTTGAACTTCGGGAATATAACGGTGATGGTTCAGCCAAAGCGCGGGTGCTATGGTGCAAAATGCACCGGTGAGGTCTGTAAAATCCTCCACGACCCGGCGTGTCCGCCGCCGCACCAGTACCTTGCTACATATCGCTATATTGAGCACATACTCAATGCGGACGTGTGTATCGACATTGGGACGCATGGCAGCGTTGAGAACCTGCCCGGCAAATCCAATGGGCTGTCCGGGCTTTGCTGGCCTAATATCGTTATGGGGTCAATACCAAGCTTTTATATCTATAACGCGGGCGTCACAAACGAAAGTCCGCTGGTCAAACGCCGGATGAACGCCGTGATTATAGACCATCTGCCGCCGCCGAGCATGGGTGCCGATGAGAACACACGGCAGCTTGTCCGCAAAATCGAGGAATACTTTACCGCCAAATCCATGGGCAACGGGCAGGATAAAGAAGCTGAAATTGACATATGCGCACTACTGAGTATCATTCCGGCGGCGGAACGGATCATGTCGCGTGCGGATGGATTTGAACAGGGGCTGTATGAAGTATCCGGCGCTGTCAAAGTCGCTGAAGAGGCCATGAAAATCAGTACGCCGCATGTATTCGGCAAAATCCCAAACGAAGAAGAGGTTGAGCGGTTTATAATGGAAGTCTACAGGGGAGATGGTCTTGAGTATGACACGGATTCCCCGGATGCGCAGAACATCAGGGAAGGGCTCATGCGTACGGATAATGAGATGAAGATGCTGATTCGCGGACTCTCTGGCGGATATATCCCCGCCGGTGAGGGAGGGATGCCGGATGAAAATGGCAAAAATATCCTGCCCACCGGGCGGAATATGTTTGGACTGAATACGGATAAAGTGCCGACAAAAACCGCATATGCGCGCGGCAAGCTGCTGGCAATCCAGCTTCTTGAAAGCTATCAAAAAGATGAGGGCAGACTTCCCGAAAGCGTCGCGATGAACATGATATCGCTCAATATCACCCGAACCAACGGGGAACAGCTGTCACAGTTTCTCTATCTGCTGGGGGTAGTGCCGGTTTGGGATGGGCTGGAGCGTGTAACAGGTTTACGGGTA
>WQWC01000017.1 GCA_009785525.1 Oscillospiraceae bacterium
GCAAAAACTATATGATATTGGCAGCGCCACTTTGAATGTGATAAACTTTGTATGTCGTTCACGCGACAAAACCTCCTTTTGCTTTTTTGTGCGGTTGGCAAACCTGCACCTATTTTAGCAAAAGGAGGTTTCGCTTGTATCTAAAGATTTTGTCTCTCACCGGCTTAGCCGGTGCTTTTGCTACGCTAAAGCTATGAACAGAAAGACCCGCCTTCTCAGGCGGGTCTCGTTTTACATATCAGCTACTAGCCCAGCGCGGCGATAATCTCCGGGATAACCTTATACAGGTCACCCACGATGCCGTAGTCGGCAACTTCGAATATCGGTGCATTTTCACTTTTGTTGATCGCCACGATGTAGTCGGAGCTCTGCATCCCGGCCAGGTGCTGGATTGCGCCAGAGATTCCGCAGGCGATGTACAGGCTCGGCTTAACAGTTGTGCCTGTCTGCCCGACCTGGTGCGAGTGGTCAATCCACCCAGCGTCAACCGCCGCGCGGGATGAGCCCACAACGCCGCCGAGTTTGTCAGCCAGCTCTTTAATAAGCTTAAAACCTTCCGCATTGCCAAGTCCGGCCCCGCCGGAGACGATGACGTTGGCGTCAGTCAGTGAAACCATCTCTTTCATCGCCTTGACAATTTCAACAACTTCCATACGGATATCGCCCGGCTTGAACGAAACTTCGAGATCTATACGCTCGCCTTTTTGACCTGCGGCACGCTCAGGCTTCTGCATAACACCGGGACGCACTGTGGACATCTGCGGGCGGTGGCTTGGGCATACGATTGTCGCCATCAGGTTTCCGCCGAACGCCGGACGGGTCTGCATCAGCTTCTTATCTGATGGATCGATATCCAACTTCGTGCAGTCGGCCGTAAGGCCGGTTTCGCACTTAACGGCGAGGCACGGCCCCAAGTCACGGCCTATATGCGTCGCGCCCATCAGCATGATTTCAGGTTTATGCTTCAATATCGCCTGATAGATAGCCTGAGTATACGCGTCGGTGTTGTATGTCTTGAGTTCCGGCGCATTGGCATAATAGACTTTGTCGGCGCCGTATTCGTACAGCTCATCAACAAGTCCGTCAACTTTATCACCGCAAAGCACGGCACAGACTTTGCAGCCGATTTCAGCAGCAAGTCTCTTGCCTTCACCCAGAAGTTCTATCGAAACACCCATCAACGCACCATCGCGCTGCTCTGCGAATACCCATACATCATGGTATTGCGTAATATCGACAGCGAAAGTTTTTGACCTCTCTTCAACTTTCACAATCGCGCCGAACGGGCAAAACTTCGGCTCCAGGCACTGGTTGCACATGTTACACTCAGGGCCGACGATAGCCAATTTATCTTTCACTGTAAACGCGCCCTGTGGGCAGCCTTTAATGCAGAGCTCACAACCTTTACATTTCTCCGCAACAACTTTTATAGCCATATTCTTCTTCCTCCCTTAATGCTCTACAAGCACATGCTTTTCGGTGAGTTTCGCGACAAGCGCCGCCGCCATTTCGGGAACTGTGCCGACGAGCATTTCCCCGGCTCCTTTAGGCGGCGGGGTGAAGCTTTTGTGAACCTGCGTCGGACTCGCGACAAGGCCGACATCATTCGGGTCCACGTTAAGCGCTTTCTCATCCCAGATAGCGATTTCCTTTTTATACGCTTCTTCGATTTTTGAAACCGACATGTACCGGGGTGTGTTGAGTTCTTTAATAGCGGTCAGGACGCAGGGCTTTTGGATTTCAATAACCTCAAACCCGTCTTCAAGCGCACGCTCTACCACGACGGTTTTGTCTTTGATCTCGCGGATTTTCTGAACATATGTGACGGACGGAATCCCAAGCCTCTGCGCCGTTTGCGGGCCGACTTGGGCTGTGTCGCCATCAATCGCCTGGCGTCCGGCGAAGATTATGTCATAATCACCAATCTTTTTAACACCGGCCGCAAGCGTCGTGGAAGTCGCGCAAGTATCAGCGCCGCCGAACACGCGGGAAGAGAGCAGATATGCATTATCCGCGCCCATTGCAAGGCACTCACGCAGCATATACGTGGCCTGCGGCGGACCCATCGAAACTACATCTACCGTTGTGCCTGGGTATTGATCTTTCAGTGCCAACGCCTCTTCAAGGGCGTTCGCATCATCGGGATTCAGTATGGAGGGAACCCCCTCACGTATAAGCGTACCCGTTACAGGGTCGATTTTAACTTCGTTAGTATCCGGCACTTGTTTTGCCAATACAATAATTTTCATTTTCTTCTCCTCCCTACTTGCCGATAATGTTGCCGGCGATGACCATCTGCTGAACTTGGGACGTACCCTCAAAGATGGTGAAGACGCGGCAGTCACGGTAAATCCGCTCGACCTTATATTCGCTTATATAGCCATACCCGCCGTGAATCTGCACGGCTTTTGCGGCTATCTCGTTACATATCTCGGAAGCATAATATTTCGCCATTGAAGCCGCGGTGCCGGCCTCGGGACTGTTCATGTCTTTTAATTCCGCCGCCCTGTATACAAGCTCTTTCGCCGCTTGCAATTTTGTCGCCATATCTGCTATCATAAAGCTTATCGCTTGGAAGTCGGCAATTCTCTGGCCGAACTGCTTACGCTCCTTGGCGTATTTAATCGCCTCGTCAAGCGCGCCCTGCGCCACACCGATACTTGTCGCGGCCACACCGATACGCCCGATGTCAAGCGTTTTCATCGCGTTCTGGAACCCGCGGTTCTCTTCGCCCAGCAGATCATCTTTGTGAACTCTTACGTCTTCAAGGATGATGTCAGAAGTCGGGCAGCCTTTGATGCCCATCTTGTGTTCTGCTTTGCCGCAGGATACGCCCGGCAGCTTCATATCAACTATGAAAGCAGAGATGCCGCGTGACCTGCCCCTGTTCTTTTCACTGAGGTCGGTTTTGGCGTAAACTATCGCCCAATCAGCCACTGGGGCTGTGGTGATAAAAGTCTTACGGCCGTTCAGTACATAATAGTCACCATCGCGGATTGCTGTTGTGACTGTTCCGCCCGCGTCTGAACCGGCGCCCGGCTCAGTCAGTGCAAAAGCCATGATCTTCTCCCCGGTCGCTACCGGTTTTAAGTATTTCTGAAGCTGCTCCTCAGTTCCGGACAGCATCAAAGGTCCGCCGCCCAGTGAGTTCGGCGCGGATACCCAAATGTCTGTCACCGCGCTGGCCCGGCCAAGCTCTTCAAGAACAATTACATATGAGATGTAATCAGAGCCTTGTCCGCCGTATTCCTTCGGCGTTTTGATACCGAAAAACCCAGCTTTACCCATCTTGTCCAGCAACTCCTGCGGATAATTGCCGGACTCTTCAATCTCGTCAAGTATGGCGTTGGTCAGCTCGGTCTCAGCGAAGTCGCGAGCAAGCTTCCTGACAAGATTATGCCTTTCTGAAAAAACCATTCTACTCCTCCTAGTGTAAGCCCGTACGGCTATTATTATATAAATGCAGCCATCTGCAAATATTCATACAGTACTATTATAAAGGATTCATAAAATTATTGTATTATTTTGTTTAATACTTTTTCTTGAAAATGTTCATGTTTTATGCTAAAATAGGTAGAAATATATACGCATTCCTGCGCACCTTTCCTGATATAGCGCTATTTACCATTGGAGTGTGTGAGTAATTTCGACAGTTAAGCTGGCAGTAAATTTATATTAGGCGGTGCGCTTTATTGAAAAATACCTTGATTATAGTATCCGGCATGGCAGCAACAGGCAAAACAAGATTTGCTGAATGGCTGTCGCAAAAGATACGCGTACCATTGCTTTCTCTTGATGAGTTATGGGAAAAAGTTGAAACCACTATGATTCCATTCACTCAATATTGGATTAAATGCGATGATTTTATGAAGCATTCTTCTCCGTTAATAATTGAGTTTGGGTTTTGGGACGAACAGAAATCAATTATAAATGATTTAGTTGAAAAGTATTCGTACCAAGTCATCAACGTCCATTTTTGCGCTTCGATGGAGGAGGCACATCGCCGTTTTAATTTTAGAAGAGAACATGATATGGGCGGTTTAAAGCCACAAATTACTTTGGAACAGTATTTACAAATAGTAAAACAATCGAAGGATTTCCAATTCGGAGATTGTGTTATCCGTGTTGATACTACAGATTTTTCAAAGGTTTCATATGATGATATAGCTAAACATATACAGCAGTTCGTTGTGGGTGCAGTATAAGCATTATCTACAGAAATAAACAACAGGAGTAACCCCATGAATACACTAATCCTCTACGCCACAAAGCATGGGGCCGTGCGTGAAATCGCGGGTCGTATCGCGGACAGCATCGGCGGCGCGGTGCTACATGACTTGAAACAGGGCGGCTCTCCTTCCCTCGCTGGATTTGACTGCGTTATCATCGGCAGTTCCCTATACGCCGAGTCAATCCGCAAAGAAGCGAAGGCGTTTCTCGCGAAAAACGCGGATGCTTTGCGAGAGAAAAAGCTTGGGTTGTTCTTATCCGGAATGCTCCCGGATGAAGCAGAAAAATGCTTTGACAACAATTTCCGAAAGGATATCCTGCAATCGGCAAACGCAGCGAGTTTTCTGGGCGGGATCTTCGACCCGCAAAAAGCAGGTGCATTTGGGCGGATTCTTATGAAAGCCGCTACCAAGCAATCAGGCTACATAGACACCATCAGCGATGAAAAAATTGCGCAATTCGCCGTGACTATGAAAACATGACTCCCGTATACGCTTCGTTTATATACTTACAAGAGAAAAAGGACGGAAAATCCATGAGTTCAACGCTTTTTGACTATGAATGGCAATTTCTTATTCAAATGTCCACACGTATTAATTATTGCGACAACTATTCTGAGACGTGCGGCACGTTCTTGCAGCAGATACGCACGCTGATACCGTTCCACACCGGGGTGATATTCCAAACAGGCAGAGAAAATGGGCATGTCATCCTTGACAACCCGATTTCGACAGAGCCGCTTAATGACAGCTCGGATCATGCCTTTTTTACTGACGGCGAATATCCGCACTGGGATGAGTTTATCATGCTGCCGTATAGCTCCGTTTTCCGCCAGTCAGACATCATACCGCCCGGGAAGTGGGAGAAAACGAGGGTGTATCGTGATGTGTGGCAGCCTAAAGATATATTCTGGGGGCTGTTCATATCGCTGGTGCATAAAGACGTGCCGCTGGCCATCCTTGGCATATTGCGGGACAAAGACGATAGCGATTTTTCGGCGCGGGATATATACATTATGAACACGCTGAAAGACCCGCTGGAACGCAAGTATTTCAGTCTTTTGCGAGCGCGCGGGAGCGATGGGCCGTTCAGCGCTGACAGGGTGCTGAAAGCCTCTGCAAATTACGGACTTACAAAAAGGGAGACTGAAATCGTTTCGCTCGTCTGCACTGGAAAGAGTAGTGATGAAATGTGCTAGCTTCTCTACATCACCCACGCGACGTTGAGTAAGCATCTGTCGAATATTTACGCCAAAACAAAGGTAAAAAACAGGACTCAGCTATTTGCGTTATTTCAATAAACTTCTCCATCGCAAGTAGGGGCGATTATCAATCGCCCGCGGACGGCTAATAGCCGCCCCTACAAAAGGTAAATCCAAACAGGGCGGTTAAAATCTATGAAACGGATTCAGGAGGTGTGTACTGTGCGTGTCAGAATGAAGAGACTTATATCGGCGCTTGTGTCATTGGCTATCGTGATTGGCCTGTCGTGGGCGCTGCTGCCTGTTTCTCGCGCCGCTGTGATTCCGTATTTCATATCGGTTAACGATAATATACTTCCGTTTAACGACAGTACGATGCCTTTACGTATAAATGATGTTTATTTTATCCCACACAATGTGCTGGCCGATGTCGGCGTGCATTACGTCGCGGTCGTATCGGCAGAACAGTTGCATCTCTACAGGGGGGCAACACGATCCGTTGAGTTTGATATAACACAGGGGGTCACGATAGATCAGGACGGTACTATGCGAGGGTGGCCCGCGGCCCGCATGATAGGTAACAGATTCTATGTGCCGCTCAGAGAAGTCGCTAACTTTTTCGGCCTGACTTATGAAATCTTGCCGATCATCCAGGGCATTACTCCCCATGATACCAACGTCTCAATAATAAGGATCCAGCCAGATCTGCTGCTTAACGGCCCGTCGTTTGTGGGCATTCACAGAGACTCCCTGATCGATACCTACAGAAGGCATTTTGGTATACAACCACCGCCCCGTCCGCCGGATTTGCCGGAGCCTACACTGCCGGATATCGTGGAAATTCCGCCGGATTTCAGCGACGTTATTATATATTTGAGCTTTTTTGACTTATCTGCCGGAGGATTGGCGGATATACTTGACCTGTTCGGCAGTCCGCCGGCTGTGATTGGCTACAGAGCCGTATTTTTTGCAAGCGCCGCCGACATCGCCGAAAATCCGGGGCTTATCAGACGGATATTTGGTAGCGGACACAGTCTTGGAATTCACCTGGTTGACGGCACATATGAGGAATATCTTGAAACATCCGCCCTGCTTCTTGAGGCGGCAAGGATGAGATCTGTTCTCATCTTGGCGGAACCTGACAACGAAACCGCCATAGATATGGCACAAGAACACGGGCTTGTGCTCTGGAACACGGCACAGCGTTTCGGCGAATACGATACCGGGGATAGGGTTACAAACGCTGTGTCAACAGACAGCGGCGCCCGCCAGAACTTGAAATTCAATGCTTCTGAGAATACTGCGGAAATCTTGCCCGGCGTTATTGCGTTTTTACGGACGAACAATTACACAGTGCGAAGAATTACAGAGACTGTTTTGCCTATACGGCAGGGGGAATGATTTATCATGGAAACAATGCTCAAAGCCGTGGTGCTGGCCGCGGGAAAAGGAACGCGTTTAAACTCGGCAGAAGAAGATGTACCAAAAGTTATGCGAAAAATCCACAACAGACCGATGTTGTGGTATGTGCTGCGAGAGCTTGCGTTTATCGATCAAAAAGATACGATTATCGTCGCCGGGTATAAGCGAGAAAAGGTCATAGACTATTTTCCGGGCTACATGTTCGCAATTCAAACAGAACAGCTGGGTACAGGCCACGCGGTGATGGCGGCTTCGACTGAGCTTGCATCGTTCGACGGAGCGGTATTGGTCTGTTACGGAGATATGCCCGCGTTGAAGCGAGAGACCTACGAGGCGCTTGTGAACACGCATTTCACGGAAGATAACGACTGTACGCTGCTCACCGGTAGTTCAAACAGCCCGCTTCCGTACGGTAGAGTTGTGCGCGATGAGGACGGAAGATTTAAAGAAGTGGTGGAGCAGCGCGACTGTACTCCGGCACAGCTTGAAATCAAAGAACTCAACAGCGGCGTCTATGTGTTTCGCTCACAGCTGCTTTTGGAGTCACTAAAAAATTTAAAGAGCGACAATTCCCAGGGGGAGTATTATCTAACGGACGTCCCAGCAATCATGCGAGAACGCGGCGAGAGGGTCGGAATCCTAAAGCGGGAACTTGGGGATGAAATAATCGGCGTCAATACAGTGGAAGAGTTGCGGCAGGTTGAGAGGATATTGCGGGAGTCGCGTGAACTATGATTGACTTCAACGCAAGATCAAAAAGAGCTTACGACAAAAAAGCGCATAATTATGATGACACGCACGACGGCAAGTTTACGAAGAAGTTTAAAGAGCTTCTGATTGCTAACGTGAGAATCAAAGACAATTATTCCGTGCTGGATGTTGCCTGCGGAAACGGAACTCTTCTGGCGGCACTGAGCAAGAAGGCCGCAATATCCGGACACGGCATTGATATCTCCTCTGAAATGATAAAAGCCGCATCGGCAAAGTATTCGAACCTTGAATTTAAGACAGCGGGATGCGAAGATATACCGTATCCAGACACGAAGTTTGACGTAATCACAGTCTGTGCGTCTTTTCATCACTTCCCGGATGTCAGCGCGTGTGCGAAAGAAGCGGAAAGACTGTTAAAGCCGCAGGGATTTTTGTATATAGCTGAGGTTTGCCTCTCCGGGTTTCTTAGGGCATTGGTCAACCCTTTTATAAAACTGTCGAGAGCAGGGGACGTGCGATTTTACTCGGCTGAGGAAATAATCAAAACTTTCACAGACAGAGGGTTTGGGCCTGTTGATGTTATCAAAGAGGGGCATATTCAGCTGGTAAAACTACAAAAAAATAGATAATCTGTGCAAAACCAAAATTACAGCTTGACAAACTGGGGTGTTTGTATATAATAGGTTTGTTCTAAAATTCCTTGCCCTTGGCGTGACTGGGGGCCGCTAGACCAGAAGGAGGTTAAAATATGGCGAAAATTACTGCGAATTATGAACTTATGTACATCATCGACATTGATCTGGGAGAAGAGCAGGTCGCCGCAACGGTGGAGAGGTTTAAATCTCTTATCGAAGCGAACGGCACGGTCAATGAACTTGAGGAGATGGGCAAAAGAAAGCTTGCGTATCTCATCAACGACAAGCCTGAAGGGTATTACGTGCTTGTGAAATTCACATCCGGCCCAGAATTCCCGGCAGAGCTTGACCGTGTCTTAAAGATTACGGATGGAGTCATGCGCTCGCTTATCACCGTTATCGGCGAATAAGGGGGGCAGCTTAATGAATCAGATTGTTCTGATGGGCAGGCTGACCCGCGACCCGGAACTGCGGCACACACAAAGCGGCACTCCGGTAGCGTCATTTTCACTGGCTGTGGATCGAGGATTCACCTCAAAAGACGGGGGTGAAAGGCAGACGGATTTTATTGACATTGTGGCGTGGGATCGCCGCGGCGAATTTGTCTCACGTTATTTTACAAAAGGCCAGATGTGTGCCGTTTCAGGCCGCCTGCAAATCCGCGACTGGACGGACAAAGACGGCAACAAACGCCGCACAGCCGAAGTAGTCGCCGACAACATCTATTTTACCGAGAGTAAAAAAAGCCGCGACGCCACAGTTGGCCGCGCGGAACCGAGAGACGATTACAGCTCAAACTATACATCGCCGGTCACAGGCTCTGATTTCGAGGAGTTGGATTTAGACGAAGGCGATTTACCATTCTAGCTTTAAGGTTTAATTTGAAAGGAATGTTCATAAAATATGGCAAATGAAAGAGAACACAGGCCGCATAATCGCAAACGCAGAAAAGTATGTCAGTTCTGCGTGGACAGAACTCAGGATATAGATTACAAAGACGCGGTCAAACTCCGCCGTTATCTCTCAGAGCGCAGCAAGATTCTGCCGCGCAGGACGACCGGGGTATGCGCACGTCACCAGCGACGGCTGATGGTCGCTATCAAACGCGCCCGTCAAATCGCGCTTCTGCCTTACGTTACGGATTAACGTCATACACATACGCAACATACTATAGATGCACGGAGACTCCTGCTTTTTGTGGAAATTCTGTCAGAGAGGCCGCGCCATGGGCTGAAAGCGCGGCTCAGAAGAGTAGTAAGTTGGGGGACACTTCAGTGCTTTGAGTTGAATATTTTTCTTAAAGTGGACGCGTGTGTACGCGTCAATGCGGGTGGCACCGCGGGTTTCAATCAAACTCGTCCCGGGAATCATTGATTCTTGGGACGTTATTTTTGTTTATATTCATCTGTAGGGGCGCGCATTGCGCGTCCACAATCAACACCACGGAGAGGCCACCACGGACGGCCAATGGCCGCCCCTACAGGATGTGCAGCGATTTAAAATCAGGAGGAATCACTATGTTAAGAACACATTTGGCTGGGGAACTTAGGCAAGAGAATATTGGGGAACATGTGCGCCTTTCCGGGTGGGTTGATACAATTCGCGACCATGGCGGGGTGAAGTTTCTTGACATTCGTGACTATAGCGGAATAACACAAGTTGTCCTGCATGACGACACCATGCTCGACGGAGTCAACCGCGAAACGGTGATCTCCATCTCCGGGAAGCTGCGGGCACGGGATGATGAATCAATCAACCCCAAGCTCGGCACAGGATACGTTGAAGTCTTTGCCGATGCGCTTGAAATCTTAGGCGAATGCAAAAACACGCTGCCGTTTGAGATAAGCGAATCAACCTCCACGCGGGAGGATTTGCGCCTTAAATATCGGTATCTGGACCTGCGCAACCCCGCGCTGCACAACAATATTGTTTTGCGCGCGCAGATTATCAGCTTCATCCGCCAGCAGATGGAAGGTCTGGGATTCCTAGAAATGCAAACCCCTATACTAACGGCGTCCTCCCCCGAAGGCGCACGGGATTATCTTGTGCCCAGCAGAAAGCACAAAGGCAAATTTTACGCATTGCCTCAGGCTCCGCAACAGTTTAAGCAGCTTTTGATGGTATCCGGATTTGACAAATATTTTCAGATCGCCCCATGCTTCCGCGATGAAGACGCGCGTGCCGACCGCTCACCCGGGGAATTCTATCAGCTGGATTTCGAGATGGCGTTTGCCGAGCAGGAGGATGTCTTCAAAGTCGCTGAAACGGTTATGTATGAGACGTTTACGAAATTCGCTAACGTGGGAATGAAGATATCCCCTCCCCCGTTCCGCCGGATTCCGTATGATGAGGCGATGCTGCGCTATGGCTCAGACAAGCCGGATCTCAGGAATCCGCTGATAATTTGCGATTTGACCGAGTTCTTCTCAAGGGTGGAGTTCCCGATGTTCCGGAACAAGCCCGTACGCGGGATAGTCGCCAACTGCGCTGGCAAGCCGAGGAGTTTCTTTGACAATTCGCTGAAATTCGCAACAAATATCGGCATGAAAGGCCTTGGCTATATAACGCTTAACGGCGGCGAATTTAAAGGCCCAATAGAAAAATTCCTGTCTGACGAGCAAAAGAAAGAGCTTATAAACACTCTCGATATCAAAGAAGGCGAAACGCTGTTCTTCATCTGCGATGCCGAGACTGTCGTTAACGGATTGGCCGGAGAAATCAGAAACTGGCTCGGGCAGGAGCTTGAGGTTATAGATCAAAACGCATTCGAGTTCTGCTATGTAACAGACTACCCGATGTACGAGTATAACCCCGAAACCCGCGGGATAGACTTCACCCATAACCCGTTCTCAATGCCAATCGGCGGGCTTGAGGCGCTGGAAAATAAAGACCCGCTTGATATTTACGCATATCAGTACGATATCGTCTGCAACGGAGTGGAGCTGTCATCCGGCGCGGTGCGGAATCATTCGCCGGAGATAATGAAAAAAGCGTTCAGTATCGCCGGATACTCGGAAGAAGAGCTCGAACGCCGCTTCGGTGCACTGTACACCGCATTTCAATACGGCGCGCCGCCGCATGCCGGGATGGCACCGGGGATTGACAGGATAGTCATGCTGCTGGCAGGAGAGGAGACTATCCGCGATGTTATCGCCTTTCCGCTCAACGGCAACGCGCAGGATCTTATGCTGGGCGCACCGGGCGAGGTCACGGAGAAGCAGTTGAAAGAGGTTCATATTGGCGTGCTATAGATTGTAAGGGGACGATGGCAATCGTCCCATCAAAGCGCTGGTGAATCGTGCAAATCACGGGCGGATTGCCATCCGCTCTTACATAAAACGGCGGGACACATTATCAAATAATTTAATGGAGGTAACATTCTGTGCAGAAAAAACAAGGTATCTACGCCGTAATTGCGGCAATAGCAATTCAGATTATTAACGGCATCACGTATATTTGGAGTGTGTTTCAGACAGGAGTCGCATATAGTATCTTTGGCGGCGATAACGCGGCGGCGGGGCTTACTTTTTCGATATTGATTCTCGCATTGACTATCAGCGCGGGGATAGGCGGCAAACTTGCCTTGAGATATTCCACCCGCAGGGCTGTATTTATCGGCGGAATTATTATGAGTGTGGGCTTTTTGACAGCTTCTTTTGCAACTGAGAGCGTCGCGTGGCTTCTGTGGCTTTCTTACGGTGTAATGGTCGGTGTTGGCATGGGCTTTACATACTCCACAACCATCGCATGCGCACAGAAATGGTATCCCCACAAGAAAGGGCTCATCACTGGCATAATCATAGCCGGATTCGGCTTCAGCGGTGTTATATTTACACCTATTGTTGAACTGCTAATTTCCGCTTTCGGCGGAAGCGGCCAGGGCGGTGAACTCAGGACATTTATGGTTCTAGGCGCGGTTTCACTGATAGTATGTACCGTGGGCAGCATTTTCCTGAAAAACCCGCCTGAAGGATACATGGCTACTGGCGCTGCGGCGTCGAATTCAGCCGCAGCCTCCACGTCGGCGGCTAACAACGCGGTAGCGTCTGATTCGTCAAATGATAAAACGCCGCTACAAATGCTCAAAACTCCGCAATTCTACTTAATGTCCGTGACGTATTTGCTTGCCTGCCTAGCCGGCCAAATGATAATAGCTTTCGCAAGGCCTATCACGGTAGACCGCGGCTTTGAGGCGGTCGCCGCACTTAGCGTTATATTACTTGCCGTATTTAACTCGACCGGGCGCATTATTTGGGGTCTCATTTTAGATAAAATCGGGAGTAGCAAAACGATTCTCATACTGCTTTTGGGCACTGCTGTCGGGTCGTTCTTCGTCATGCAGGTACAGGGCTTTTGGGTTTTCATTTTGATTGCGCTGATAGCATTCTTCTTCGGCGGGCTTTTGGTTAGCTTTCCGCCATTAACAGCTAATCTTTTCGGGGCAAAAAACATGTCGGCGAATTACGGAATTGTTCTGATAAGCTTTGGTGTGGGCGCTGTCCTCGCATCACAAATCGCGGGCTTTTACAGGAACCGCGCAGAGTACGCCGCAGACGTCGGACTCATGTTCCCGGCATTTGTAATCGCCGCCTTATGCGCCGTCGCCGGAATTGTTATGATGCTGATTTTGAGCAAAATGACAAAGCGTAAAGCTTAGCACAGAATAAAGAACGATTAAACAACTATTAAACTTAAACGGGGAGCCATAATATATGGATATGCGGTTAATAATTAGCCAGATGGTGGTGCTTTTCCTATTGCTTGCCGTGGGTTACGTTTTAGGCAAAAAGGCGCTGTCGTCGGAGGCTGACAAGCTTCTGACAAGACTTGTTCTCGGAGTGACCGTCCCATGCACGATTTTAAACTCCGTTATGAACAGCACCATAGAAGGGTCGATTGTGGATGCCGCATTTTTCATGCTGATGACGGTGATTTTTTTCGCAATAGCCCACCTTATCACAATCCCCTCGGTACGTTTATTGCGAGGAGCGAAAAAAGACCGCGGCGTATATGCTTGCTCGGCAACTTTCGGCAACGTCGGGTTTATGGGGTTTCCCGCGACTTACGCTATTTTTGGGGCGGCGTCCGCTTTCTACGTTGCACTGCTTAACATGCCGTTTACCCTGCTTATGTTTTCCGTCGGCACAGCGATGATAGCGGGCAGTGGAAAAAAAATAAACTTCAAAATCCTTTTAAATCCGGCGATGATAGCGGCGTACTTATCCATCCTTATCTTCGCCACCGGGTTCCAGACCCCTATCATAATCGCCGATGCAGTGGGGATAGTCAGCGGAATAACAACGCCTGTTTCTATGATTGTTATCGGCTCTACCCTTGCCAAAATGCCGATTAAAGATCTGTTTTCCGATTGGCGTATTTACCCCGTGACGCTGTTGAAACTTATAGTAATCCCAGTTGTCACATGGCTTGTACTCAGGCAGTTTATAACAAACGAGTTGATGCTGGGCGTTTTAGTCGTCCTCTCCGGAATGCCGACTGCCGCCACAGCGACAATGCTGGCGGTGGAACACGGCGGTAACGAAAAAACCGCATCTGCCGTTACGTTTTTGACAACACTGCTGTCCTGCGTGACGATACCTCTGACTGTGTTTTTGTTGCTTAGTTGAGGTGGCACGCCAGCGTGGCAATATATATTAGGCAAAACACCCGCTGACCGCAGTCGGCGGGTGTTTTGTAAAAAATCAAATCATCCAACATTTTGGCGCTCTCATTCGTATTACTAGTGAAAGGAGGTTTTCACCGATGAATAATCCTACTCTGGCGTGTGCTGAGGATGGCACGCCACAAACATTTGAGGAAATTTACGAGCGGCAGTTCGCTATGGTGTACCGGGTCTGCTTTTCATATATGAAAAATACGGCTGATGCCGAAGACGCGGCCGCCGATGTATTCGCGAAATTGCTGAAACACGGTGTGCTATTTAAAAGCGCCGAGCATGAAAAGGCGTGGCTTTTGCGGACAGCGATCAATCAGTGTAAAGATCATCTCAAGCGATTGTGGCGCAGCTCGGCAAGTATAGATGACTACAAGAACCTGGAATCCGCAAATACATTCCGGGAAAGCGAATTGTTAAAAACGGTTTTGGACTTGCCTGAACGCTATAAAGATGTGATATATCTCTATTATTACGAAGGTTATTCAACAAAGGAAATCGCCCAGATACTTAAAAAACCGCCGTCCACCATTCGTTATCACATGCGCGAGGCAAGGAACCACTTGAAAGGAGTGTTGGAAAATGAGGAATGAGAAAATAGTAAAGGCGTATGATTCCATTCATGCGGGCGATGAGATAAAAAGGCGTGTATTCGAGAAAGCCATGCGGAAGCAACCAAAGAAATATCTATCTGTACGCACTTTTGCCGCAACTGCGGCAGTACTGGTGCTCGCAGTACTCGGGTATACGCTCCTGACACCGCAGAGCGGAAACAGCTTCTTCGTGCGGGCCTATGCGCTTATTGAACAGGCGGACGGCACAATCGGGCTGCACGAGGTTGATGTTATAGACCGGAGCAGAGTAAAGGAGCAGATATCAATTTGGCAGATATCTGAACACGATGATGAGCGTTTCTTTATCAGCGTCGGATTGCGGCATGGCGGAAAGAACATTGAAAGCGTGGAATTTTCCGTGGATGAAGGGTTCTTCGCAACTCAGCTCATCAGCGATTTCAACAAAGAAGCCTTCAGCAGTTTCAACAATAAAACCTTCAGAGTCGCCGGGTCGATTCACACCGGATCGCACAACCCCTTGTTCTGCACGGACTTTGTTGTGGTTGGAAATACAATAACTTCGGAACAACTCTATGACGATCTTCTATTGTTCTGGGGTACTTATCATAACGGGTTGCAAAACATTCTTGACTATATAGTAATTCGGGCCACGGCGACATTTTACAATGGCGAAACCGAGACATTGATGGTTACAATTGACAATTCGAGGCTTGCAAGGGCGCTGGGAATGTCACTGGATGAATTGATGGAATATGAGCGTCAACGATCCGCGTATTTGTCCGCGTATTTGCTTGAGCATCATGACCATTACATGAGCATCCCGCTGGAATATTTGGAACTAGTGGGCGAGGGCATAAGCCACTTTACCTATGATCCCGTATACAACGCTCTATACTGGCCGGGCGTCGGGCTTGTGCAGAAAGAACTTTTGGAGTTTGACGAAAACGGCCTCGCCCGGCACAGTTTTGTGTATAGTGGCGAACCCGACAGCAACGAAAGCATGTGGACTGGCGTGATATGGGGAGTGAGTGCCGTGGTGATAGAGCGCGACGCTAATGGCGAGCTGACCGGAAGACTCTACAGAGTACCGGATGAGCTGAGGGCCTCCAGCGCGCCGTGATTTCTGTGAGACAGACTTACGCAGACAGACGCCTCCGCATAAGAGGCGTCTGCTTTTTTTTGCTGGAAACACAAAACACCCGCCGACTGCGGAAAGCCCTCTTTACTAAAGAGGGCAGAAATTGCTCAAATATCCGCCGGCACGTTGGGCAGGGACGCAAATCCCCGCTCAAGGTCCTCGTCTGTCGGGATATTATCGGTCATCGAACCATCGTTGTATTGCATATATGCGCCCATATCGAAGTATCCAGTGCCGGACAGTCCGAACAGTATTGTTTTCGCCTCGCCGGTCTCTTTGCACTTCAACGCCTCCTCGATAGCGGCACGGATGGCGTGCGCCGACTCTGGCGCGGGGAGTGTACCCTCAACCCTGGCGAACTGGGTCGCCGCTTCAAACACTGCCGTCTGATTGTAAGACCTGGCCTCGTCTATATATCCATCGTGGTAGAGCTGGGAAAGTATCGGGCTCATGCCGTGATACCTCAATCCCCCGGCATGGCTTGATGACGGAATGAACTGCGCGCCGACTGTATACATCTTTGCCAGCGGCGTGACCATTCCGGTGTCGCAGAAATCGTAAGCAAACCTGCCGCGGGTCATTGTCGGACAGGACGCGGGCTCAACCGCGAGGAAGTACGGCGCATCCTTCCCGGCGAGCTTTTCAGCCATGAACGGACCCATCAGTCCGCCGAGGTTAGAGCCGCCGCCGGCGCAGCCTATGACGATGTCGGGGTGTTCTCCAAGCTTCTCAAACGCCGTCTTTGCCTCAAGCCCGATCACTGTCTGGTGAAGCAGCACTTGATTTAAAACACTGCCCAGAACGTATCTATATCCGTCGGTGGTGACGGCCGCTTCAACAGCCTCGGATATCGCGCAGCCGAGGCTGCCGCCTGTTTCAGGGTCTTTGGCCAATATTTTGCGGCCAATCTCCGTCGTATCGGACGGGGACGGGGTGACTGCAGCGCCGTAAGTCTCCATAACTGCCTTGCGATACGGTTTTTGTTGTGCGGATACCTTCACCATGAACACTTTTAAGTCCAGCCCGAAATATCCACAAGCCATTGACATAGCGGTCCCCCACTGCCCTGCCCCTGTCTCGGTCGTGACGCCGCGCAGCCCCTGCTCTTTCGCGTAATATGCTTGCGCGATGGCAGAATTGAGCTTATGGCTGCCGGAAGTATTCCCGCCCTCATACTTGTAATAAATTTTCGCCGGGGTGCCGAGCGCTTCTTCAAGGCAATATGCCCGGACTAATGGAGACGGTCTGTACATCTTATAGAAATTCCTGATTTCTTCCGGTATTTCTATAAACCTGTCTTTGTCGTTGAGTTCTTGCTTTACAAGCTCATCGCAGAATACCGGCGCCAGTTCCTCCGCGGTTACTGGCTTTAACGTCCCAGGATTCAGAATCGGGCGATGGTCTGTCTTCATATCGGCACGGATATTGTACCATGCTTTTGGGAGTTCCTCTTCTGTAAGATATGTTTTGTACGGAATCTTATTTTTTGACATCGATAGTTTCCTCCTGTTCTTAAAATAAAAAAGCCCCCAGTAAAGCATTACGCTCTACCAAGGACGAATTCGCTAAAATCCGCGGTGCCACCTTGATTTACGATATAAAATCGCACGCTTAAACGGGATACCAGTATATCCCCGGCAACTTACGTATGCCCCACGTCATGGAATACTGGGAAATTGCGAAGCAATTTCTTTTGACCATGCCCTCAGCGGTCCATTTAACAGTCTGCATTTCTACCCGGCTCTCAGCCTTGCCGGACTCTCTGTACAGCGCATATACTGTTTTTATCTCCGCGTCAACGGTTTAATTGATATTAAGTTTCTATTATTGTAGACCATGCGAAATGAAATGTCAAGACTTTTATCAACTTGACAAACTGGCGCTAATCAATTATAATCAGCAAACCAATGTATGCTGGTGTGGCGGAACAGGCAGACGCCCGGGACTTAAAATCCCGTGAGGGCAACCTCGTACCGGTTCGACCCCGGTCACCAGCACCAAATAAAACCACCATCAAATGATACAACGAAAAGTGTCGCTTGATGGTTTTTTATTTTACCAGAAATCCCACTGTTGCTGCGGTTTTTATTTTTTCAGTTTAATTGGCGCATAAAGATTCATTTGATGATAACCAAGACCTTCTTTTATTTCATCGTCCACGTAAATCATGTGTCCCATTAATCTGCGGTCACTGTCAATAATAAAATTTGTGTTTTCAAGCCATTTTTCTGTCTTGCTTCTCACCTTGTCGTGGCTTTCTCCATCTCCGTCTACGCTGACCGCGACCGCATATAAGCCCACCTTGAAATTCCGTAATTTTATACGGTTTCACATCATCATCCGTTATCCCATCTTTTATTCCCCAAAACCATTCCGCTTTATCGTCTTTTCCGGTCAGAAAGTCAGGGCAATCAAAAATAACAGGTTTAAATAAATGGTTGTGTGTCTCCTGCCACTGGCCAAACGCACCAAAAACCTCATCCCATGAAGCAAGCCCTGATGTTACCGCTCTAAACTTGGGTATCCTGACAATCATTATGTCCGGCACTTTGTTATCTAACTTCTCCGTAACCTCCAGCAAACGATTAACATTCGCCGAATTCCCCTCGTAATCTACATTGACAAACTGCGTTTCGATTTCTTTCGCTTTTTCATATAACAGTTTGACATCAGACTCTTTTCCAAAATCAGCTTGCTCAATTTGACAGATAAACTCAAGGACGATTTCTCTGAGCTCGTGCAAAAGAGAGACTTCTTCGTCAATGGCATTGACCTTTTTCCCAAGCACCTCCAAAACGACTTCAGTGCCGGGTGTATTGAAAATGCGCCGGATATCCTTGATGCTGATGTTCAGTTTGCGCAGTATCAGGATTTGTTCAATACGCTGCACGGCTGCATTGTCGTACAACCTGTAAGCGTAATCGTTGCTTCTGGTGCTTGTTATGAGCCCCATATCTTCATAGTAACGTAGTGTACGGGCGGATATCTCATATTTGGTTGATATATCTCTAATTTTGATTAACTCATTCATAGTTAGCTCATCCTTTCCGTTGTTTTATACATATAGTAAACTGTTCCCCAACGGCAGCGTCAAGTATATTTTTGAAAATTTTTTGAAAATTTTTCATAGATGCAATGAAAACCGTCCGTCATGGGCGTTTTTTTGTTGTGCCCTGGTTCCGTGACATGCTCTTGAAGCCACCAATTATGGGTTGACAGCCATGCCTTTATGGTTATATAATTTTTTCTGTAAAGATTGAAAAGAGAGGGAAATATGATGAAAAAGGCGGCCTATGCGCTTATCTATCTTATCGCGGTACTCGGCATCGGCATTGTTGCGCTGGCACTTGCGCGCGCGATTCACTTTAATTTTCAAGACCCGCACGTATCTATTGAATTGCCGGACGCGGAACCGGAGGAGGCTCTACTCTCGTACTATCCCGCTTATGGGATTTTACTCTATTATGAGCCTGATGAGTACGTTCCGGATGAGTACGAATATGATATTGTCGAAGAAGAGCCGGAGCTTCCACGTGATTTAGTTACGATAACCATATCCGCAGCCGGGGACGTGACTTTGGGCGGCGACCCGCGCGGCGCGGGCATGTTTATGAGTGAGTTTAACTATCACGATCAGGATCACTCGCATTTCCTGCGTTATGTCAGCCATGTTTTTGAGGAAAGCGATCTCTCAATCGTGAATTTAGAAGGCACGCTGACCTATGCAGAGGCGCACAGGGACAGGACGTTTGTGTTCCGCGGACCTCCGCACTTTGCGAGGATACTGTCATCCTCGGGTGTGGATGTCGTCACTCTCGCTAACAATCACACGATGGATTTTTTTGAGCGCGGCCACGAAGATACCAGAGAAAGTCTCGCGGCAGAGGGCATCGCCTATTTTGGCGACTCGATCCATACGATTCTGGAGGTAAACGGCATCTACGTGGGTCTGTTCGGCTTCAACATTTGGTATGACGGGCGGGGACAGCGTAACCGCATTGCCGCAGCGATAGAAGACCTGCAAGACAGGGGTGCGCAGTTGATTATCGCGTACTATCACTGGGGTGTAGAACTCGCAAACACGCCGGAACACTACCAGCGCGACATAGGCCGGTTTACAATCGCCAGCGGGGCGCATTTGGTGCTTGGTGCACACTCCCATGTATTGCAAGGCATAGAGGTGTATAGGGACAGAAACATAGTGTATTCGCTTGCTAATTTCAGCTTCGGCGGGAACAACAACCCGCAGGATCATCACACTATGATTTTCCAGCAAACGTTCGCATTTGATGACGGTGTGTTAGTAGACACAAACGATACGAACATAATCCCCGCATTTATCTCATCTGTGAGGTATCGCAACAACTTCCAGCCGGTAATTGCGACCGGGGAAGATGCTGAGCTTATCCTGGAGAGGATTCGCGAATACAGCAGCTGGTTGGTGGACTGATAAAACTATTTAGGAGGGTTCCGCTATGTTTTGTTCAAACTGCGGCCATAATCTGACCAACGGGGACGGGGATTTTTGCCCTAACTGCGGCGTAGGCAAATCGGAAACACCCGCACCCGGCACCGGAAAGCAAGCTGCAAATCGCGGGATGAAAATCGTCCCCGTCATTATTGCCGCGGCGGTAATCTGCACCGGCATTGCCGCATGGTTATTATTCGGCGGCAGGGCGGAACCCGCCTATTGGCCAGAAGAGATACCTGACCGGCGGACTGTTGAAACCGCGATATGGGTGTTTGACAGTGAGCATTCTCGCGAACTGCCAGACGATGAAATCATCCTGTCTGTCTCTCCCTCCGGCAGATATATCCTCACTGCAGCCCGAATTTTAGAGGTGAATATACAAAACCGCAGGCCGGGGAACAATATGGGACGGGAGGCGGAACACATCTCCCTCTATACAAATCAAAACGGGCGACTTTCCCGCATGGGTCGCATATATATTGACCCTGATGCCGACCTGCTTTGGAACGATACGGTCGTCGGAGGCGATGAGGCAAACATCGCATGGAGTCCAGACGAAAGTCACATACTTATGACGGCAGGCACAATTCAGAACCGGCAATGGATTACTATGGCGGATATGAATTCTGACGTCTATCTTATCAATTTTGCCGCAGGAACAATCGAAAATCTGACAGGCAGATATTCTGAGCCTGACTTTTTGCCGCGGTGGATTGATGATGACCATATCAGTTTTATACGATATGAACTAGACTGGGATAACATGTGGGTAGCAAGTCTTATGGGCATGAACCTGAGAACCGGGACACAGGAATTTTTATCCAACCTTTCCGACGACGGAAGAATCGCAGTTATATTTGATTACAAAATACACGGAGATTACGTATATTTCAGCCGGGATACCTTTGGTTCTCTTGAAACATCAGGTTTTTTCGCGTCTCCCCTCAACGGCAACAGAACGCCTCCAACCAGTCTGTTGAGCATACTGGATATACGTGAGATTTATGATCATTGGGCGGTGATTGGTCTTATATCTGTGCAGATTTCGCCGGACGGGCGCTGGGCGCTGCTTACCGCTTTGGATCAGCGGATTTTCGCGCTTGATATACCATTTGCCGATGACCCGGAGTTTCCGCAGCCTGACCCGGGCTCAGCCATGAGCAGAGTCACACATATGCCATGGGTTCCTTATCACAATGTTGTGCTGTTTGATCTGCATCGTAATCGGGTCGTCAACCCGTTTACTGACAGGGCGTTGCGTCCCAATGTTGCCATAGTCACAGCGGCAACTTTTGCACCTGACGGCAAGTCCCTGCTATGCGCTGTGTTCGGCGATGACGGCGCGTGGACAATAGACGGAATGAATGAAACGACGCTGTTCCAAATCAGACTAGACGACGGTTCGTTTGATGCGGTGCGGATATTCAGAACAGATTCCGACATGATGCCGACTATGATTTCATGGCAAGAAGACAATTCTTTATGGATACGCTCCACATGGCTTAGCAACCCGCTTTTTAGCCGCACAATACTGGCAATCCCGGCCGCGTTTGAGCGGTTTGTCGGTTAATCATTTCACTTGCTGTCAAACGAGGATTTATTCAAATGAACTGCTCCACAGATGAGACTGGGGCAGTTCATTTTCCAGATTTTGTGTTCATTTAGGCACAGTGCTTTATAAAAGCACACAAATACTGCGAAAAAGCTGGATTTAGCACAATAAGCGGAGATAAACGGCGGTCTTTTCGCAAGGTTGCCGTTTTTTCGTTCCCAAATCGGTAAAAACACTGTTGCATAAACACCTCACAGGGTGTAGAATGTTGCGGGTCAAAAGAGGGTGAGCGTATTCAGCTTGCGGGAACAACGCTTGCCATACATAAAAAAGGGGAAACAGAACGATGAAACATCATCAAAAAACATTGCCAAACCTCTACGGTGAACTGAATACAGACCCGGTGGAAGGGTTGACAGAGCAACAGGCAAGCGAGATTCGGGAGAAATCGGGACTCAACAAATTTGACGAGGAAAAAAAGGATAATATTTTCAAAAAAGCAGCCCACCATATGAGGGATTTTACAACCCTTATCCTGCTGGCGGCAGGCTGTATCGCGCTGTATTCGTTTATAGCGGGGGGAGGAGAATACAAAGGCCCCGCCGATGCGATCGTCATTTTCGCCATCGTCATACTTAACGTCACTCTCGCAGTCCGTCAGGAATTAGGCGCGGAAAAAGCTCTGGACGCCTTGAAGCGTATGACCGCGCAGATGACCACTGTGATCCGGAACGGCTCACGGCAGACCATCAATGCCGAAGACCTGGTCCCCGGAGATATCCTAACCCTAGAAGCGGGAGACATGATCCCGGCTGACGCCCGCATTATTGAAAGTGCAGGCCTGAAAGCTGAAGAAGCGGCGTTAACAGGCGAAAGCGTCCCCGTAGAAAAGGATGCGGACGCGGAAATTGGCGAAAAAGCACCACTGGGCGACCAGTTCAATATGCTGTTTTCAGGGTGCCTTGTCACCAACGGAAAAGCAAAAGCCGTCGTAGTCGAAACCGGCATGACGACGGAAATGGGAAAAATCGCCGGCCTTTTGAACAAGACCAAGAAAGAAAGAACCCCGTTGCAGCAGAAAATGGACACCTTGGTCAAAATTATCTGTGCCATCGCCATTATATCGGGCGCCACGCTGTTCCTGCTTCAATGGTTTCTACACCCACCGCGGCCAACGGTGGATTACATTATGCTCAATACTGTCTCACTCGCGGTCGCCGCGATTCCGGAGGGACTGCCGATCATCCTCACAATGATTTTGGCTTACGGAGTTCTCACGATGGCAAAGAAAAACGCCATTATCCGTAAGCTCCCCGCAGTGGAGTCGTTGGGCAGCGCATCAGTCATTTGCTCCGACAAGACGGGCACGCTTACAATGAACCGCATGACTATAAAAAACATCTGGGCCGCCGGGTATAATCCGGCAAATGCCACTGATGACTTCAACGACGACGAACTGATGATGGTTGAGATGATGAGTCTGGCCAGCAACGCCACCATCGAAGTCCATGGCGATGAAGAGCGTGTGATAGGCGACCCGACCGAGACAGCCATCGTCCGTCTGCTGCAAGATAAACATATAGACAAAGGCATTCTGGACGAGATGTTCCCCAGAGTGCATGAAATCCCGTTCGATTCAAACAGGAAGCTTATGACAACAGTGCACGAGACACACGACTCTGACGTTGTACGGTATATTTCGATCACCAAGGGCGCGTTTGAGCGTGTACCGTTTGATGAATCGACTGTCGATGTCGCTCTGGCAAATAAAATCCACGATGAGTTTGCGGAAAACGCGCTGCGGGTTTTGGCGGTGGCGTATAAATACTACACCGAACTCCCGGAAAAACTGGATGTTGAAGAGCTGGAAAACGGGCTGAAATTCGCAGGTTTTGTCGGCATGATAGATCCCGCGCGCCCTGAAAGTAAGATGGCTGTCCAGGTAGCTAAAGAAGCCGGCATAAAAACCGTCATGATTACAGGCGACCACGCCATAACCGCATCCGCGATAGCCCGCGACATCGGCATACTGTCTGAGGGTGAAAAAGTCCTAACAGGTGTTGAACTGGCTGAGATGGAGCAGAGTGACTTGAACGCCACAGTAACGGACTACTCCGTTTACGCCAGAGTCACGCCGGAAGACAAGATTCGTATTGTACAAGCATGGCAATCGCATGGTGAAGTTGTGGCCATGACAGGCGACGGCGTTAACGACGCGCCTGCCCTGAAAGCCGCCGATGTCGGCGTCGCAATGGGCTCTGGCACTGACGTGTCCAAGAGCGCAAGCGATATCATTTTGACCGACGACAACTTTGCGTCCATCGTATCCGCCGTGTCGGAGGGCAGAAGGGTCTATGACAACATCCGTAAGGTCATCATATCTCTGATACCCAGCAATATCGCAGAGATTATCGTTATGATCTTGGGCTTTATCGTCTGGGGCGCGACTCCGCTGGCCGCCTTGCAGCTGCTGTTTATCAACGTCGTCGCCGATGGTATCCCGGACTTGTGTATGTGCCGCGAAGAGTTGGAAGATGACGCCATGAGACGGAATCCGATAGGCAAAAACGCAAGCATATTCTCGTTCGGACTTGCCGGCAGAACCGTAGTCGCGGCAGTTGTATTTACAATCGTCTCAATGGCTGGATACTACATAGGCGCATTTGTGCAGGTTTCACCGTACGTAGTTCCATCTCACGAGGTTGGACGGACAATGGCGTATGTCACGCTGGCCTATGCCTCAGTTATTAACATCTTTAATGTCAGAAGCTTCAACAAGTCTCTGTTTACCATCGGATTTACCTCCAACAAGCTGCTGTTCTTCGGAATCTGTCTCTCGTTTACACTGATTGCCGTTACGGCACTTGTCCCGGGCGTGCAGGATATATTCCACACCGTGCCGCTGAGCCTGAGACACTGGGTCATAATGCTGAGTATGGCAGTATCTCCGTTCTTTATAATCGAGCTGAATAAGCTGATCTTCAGAAGGACCGGAAAGGTTGTAGGCTCTGAACGCATACGCGCGTAACTTTAAATCAACAACGGCAATTGTTTGTGCCATGCCCGGTTTAGATCTTCGCGATCTAAAC
Source organism: Oscillospiraceae bacterium (assembly GCA_009785525.1). Taxonomy (GTDB): domain Bacteria; phylum Bacillota; class Clostridia; order Oscillospirales; family Oscillospiraceae; genus WRMH01. The sequence goes on from WQWC01000017.1 coordinate 24,699, forward strand.
CGGGCATGGCCTATATCTTATGATTATATTTCTTATTTCTTCTTGTTGACATAGTTCCTCAGCTATGTTAATATTTTAGTAGAAAGTACACATAATCATTATGTTTTTCGTTAGTAAATTGTGGAGAGGAGTTATTCTATGTTATATTTGGCATTGGGCTTGTCCATCGCGGCAGTTGTTCTGATAGTTGTTGATATTTTTCTTGAAGGCTTTGGAATCCTTGGTGTTTTCGGCTTGATTCTGATGGCCGCGTCCATTTTTGTCAACCTGGTCTATGTGCCTTTCGGCCAATTTATTATCATCGGAAAGGCAGTTGTCCTCATCGTGGCGGGCGTGTTCTTCTTCCGTTTTTTAAAACGGAGACAGCTTTACGGCAAATTTATTTTAAAAGAAACCCTGAAAGAAGATGAAGTAGATTTTTCCGCGCTGGAGAATTTTCTTGGTAAAGAGGGGGTCACTAAAACCGCCCTGCGCCCCTTTGGCCGGGCAGATGTTGACGGCACGAGTATAGAGGTATGTTGTTCAGATTCTAAATACATACCTGTCAATAAACGCGTAAAAGTTGTGGATTTAAGAGAGCGCAAGCTGTTTGTTACGGCTATAGATAATTAAATTGTAGGAGGTCTTGTTATGACTATAGGTGGTCCGGGTATTTTATTATTTATCATTATTGTCCTTGTGGTGCTGGTGGTCTCATTGTTCTTCTATTTCATACCTTTTGGATTGTGGCTCTCCGCCATATCTGCCGGTGTGAAAGTCCGCATTTTCTCCCTAGTGGGAATGCGTTTACGGCGGGTCCGGCCTATTAAGGTAATTAATCCCCTAATCAAGGGTTCAAAAGCGGGACTTGACCTAAGCCAGAATCAGCTTGAAAGTCACCTGCTCTCCGGCGGCAGGGTCGATAACGTGGTTGACGCGTTGATTGCCGCCCACAGGGCGAATATGGAGCTAAGTTTTGAACGCGCCGCCGCAATAGACCTGGCCGGACGGGATGTGTTTGAGGCTGTGCGTATCAGCGTTATGCCGAAGATCATTGTAACGCCAATGGTTTCCGCTATGGCGGTAAACGGCATTGAGATCAAGGCGATGGCGAAAGTCACAGTCCGCGCCAATATCACCCGCCTTGTCGGCGGCGCCGGTGAAGACACTATACTCGCCCGTGTCGGGGAGGGTATAGTCACCACGATAGGCTCCGCAGCGTCGCATAAAGAGGTGCTTGAAAACCCCTGCATGATTTCAGAGACGGTTCTGAACAAAGGTCTGGACTCAGGTACGGCGTATGAGATTTTGTCGATCGACATCGCCGATATTGACGTGGGCAGGAATATCGGCGCACAACTGCAAATCGACCAGGCGGAGGCAGATAAACAAATCGCCCAAGCCAGGGCTGAAGAGCGCCGCGCCATAGCTTTCGCACGTGAGCAGGAGATGAAAGCACAGGTAGAAGAAATGCGTTCCAAAGTCGTGGAAGCAGAGGCGCAAGTCCCACTGGCCGTGGCCGAAGCGCTGAAAGCCGGTAACATCGGCGTTATGGACTATCTAAACATGCAGAACAAAATCGCCGACACAAATATGCGCGAAGGCATCTCGGGAATGAATCTCAATCTGAATATGAATCCGAATCCGGATAAGAAAAAATAAAACCCCAAACACATCAACACAACTAAAAAGCTTCTGCTCAATCTGAGCAGAAGCTTTTTAGTTGCACATATTTTACAACAGCTTAAAATTGTTGAAATCAGAGGGACCAGCAAGGCATTCTTCCAGCTCCGGCAAAATATCTTGGAAATGCTTTGCACTTAAGTGATTGTCAATTGCCTCCTGATTCTCCCACTCCTCCAGCATCGCAACCACACATGGGTTGTCGATATCCTGATATACCTGATAGCTTATGCAGCCCCGGTCCTCTTTGTTTGTGGACTCAACAAGTTTCTTCCCAAGGCGGATGAAGTCATCCAGCCTATCCTCTTTAATAATATGCTTTGCAACTACTCTAATTGGCATGTTAAATCCCCCTTTTATCAAAAGTCCTGCGCACATACGCAATCGACATCTCCGAACAGCTGGTTCAGTTTTTCTAGGATGGCTTTCGGCAACGCTTTCGATTCAAGAGACTTCAGATTGTCTCTCAAGTGATTCTCATTAGACGTCCCCGTCAGCACGATATTCACCCCGCCGGTATGCGCACAATAGCGATACGCCGCGTCCATTATGGAGCTTGCCACACCCGGTTCTTTCAGGAAATCAAGGGCGTTCTCCGTTGCCTCCAGCCCTTCCCCGCCCTGTCCGTGATCTAGGATCTTTTGAATCTCAGCTTTCATCTGCACAGGGTCATGCAACGCGTGGCGTACGGCGAACATGCACTGCACACCGACATTGTTCTTTATCGTCCGCGGGAACACCGTCTTCACCGCCGATGGATTCATTAAATTATATCCGACCATAGCCACGTCAAAAATATTGTCGTCCAGACAAACGTTAAGCATTTCGTGCGCTGTATCGCCCGCGAAACGTTCAGTTATGCCGAGAAAACGGATTTTACCGGCCGCCTGCGCTTTTATCATCAGCGGAACCAGCAGCTCCTTTACATCGGCGTAATCCTCCAACGGAACGCCGTGGATGTTGTAGACGTCGATATAATCGGTCTTCAAATTGCGCAGACTCGTCTCCAACGTTTCTTCAAAGCGCTTTTGATACCCGTCCCGCCAGGCTTTATCCCACAGCGGAAACTTTGTGGAAACCGTGTAGCTGTCACGGGGGATTCCTTCCAGCCCCTCCCCCACAGCGGGTTCCGTGCCATAGACAGTCGCTGTGTCGAAGAATCTGATGCCGAGGTCATACGCGGCCCGCACAATTCCGGCGGCATGCGCCTGCCCGAATTTCTCAAGTCCCAGCCGTGAGAATCCGCCGCACCCCAACCCGGTCGCGGTTGTTACTATGCCGGTTCTGCCTAATGTGGTTTGTTTCATGTTAGTACCGTCCTTTCATATTAAAAACACAGTCACCGGGCCGATGTAGGCATCAGACCCTACGCAAGACACGACGCGTTCGTCGCGCCCTTTTATGGCGTCTCGCAAGCTCTTTTAAAGTTCATGCGATCCACTCTCGTTTCAAAATCGCGTAAATCAACTCATCACCGTACTGCTTGTCTGACAGCTTGTGCGCTGGGCGGGATTCAATAAACAGCCCCTCGCGGCGCATACCGAGTTTTTCCATCACCTTGTATGACGCGACATTTTCAGCGTCGCATCTGGCGATTAGCCGATGCATACCCAACTCCTCGAATCCAAACCGCAACAGCTCACGGCCAAGTTCACTGCCCAGCCCTGAGTTCCAATAATCGCGATGAATCAGCCAGCCGACCTCCGCTTGATCTTTTTCTCCCTTGAAGTTTATCCCGCCGCCGCCGATTAATTTTCTTGTTTCTTTATACACAACGGCGTATGGATAGTTGGTGATGGGGTTCTCATCCGCCTGCTTGATGGCAAGACTTATGTAATTGCGCGTATGTTCCTCAGTATTCGGGCCGAACGGCATGTAGACTACGTTTTCCACGCAGCTTGCATAGCTGTGCACATCGGCAAAATCGTCTTCGGCGAATTTGCGCAGAATCAGCCGTGCTGTTTCAAGCGTCTTCATCTGTCCCATACCTCACCGTGATGATCCAGCCCCCACATCTCGAACAGCGTTTTGTAAAACTCCGGCCGCGGGAAGTCGTATAGCATGTCCCGTTGATGGTGGGAATAACCCGCTCTCATGTTGTAAAAAGATCGAAGTCCGTCCATAATTTCATCGATCCGCCAGCCGGGGACTGAGAAGATAATCTCATCCTCCCCCGCCATTGCGCGTTCGTATTCGCCGATGTCCGGCAGCGTCACACGGTATTCGCCGGACAGTATTGACGGGACAGTGGCCCAGACGCACGAGTCGATAGCGTCAAGCTCCGTCTCCACAAGCCTGCCCATTTTCAGCTTAGCCGCCCATACAAGACTGCGCAGCTGCGCGTTGTTGCAGTAGATCAGCACAATATCCGGCACGAACTCCGCCGTCTCCAGCGGGGCAGAGACTATGCCTATGTACTCATCTAACGGCAATCGCGGGAATTTTGCGAAAAACTCCCGCGCAGACTCCACGTCGCCCATGCCGAGAACTTGGCAGACAACTTCAAATTGCTCCGTACCCACAGAGCAATCCACATGACCTAAACCGATAAGCGGATTCCAGCACCAATGATCCAACTTGTCCATGTAGATAGTCTTCTTATCCCGGCGGGTGAGCGCGAAAGTCTGACAGAGCGCCAGGTGCTTTTTCATATCGCGCAACGGCCGGATTGCGTTTCCTGGAACTTCATCCTCGTTTTTTATCAGCTTTATCGCAATCGGTTCATATCTAAGTATAAGCATTTCATGCAGTTCCCGGCTTGTTTGTTGATTATTCATTATTAAGACTCCTAATCTGAACGTAGGGGCGGATGGCAATCCGCCCATGATACGATGGGACGCGTCTTTGATACAGCGGAACGCACCCTTGATATGACGGGACGATTGCCATCGCCCCCTATATCGTCACATCGCCAATTCAGTCCTGCGTATCAAGTCCGCCTGACCGGATGGATGCAACTCCACAAAGTATGACGAGAATCCGGCGACGCGCACGACCAGGTCTTTGTGTTTCTCCGGGTTCTTCTGCGCGTCCCGCAGCGTGTCGGTGCTGATTACGTTCAGTTGCAGCTCCATACCGCCAAGTTCAAAATAAGTCTTCATAAGCTCAGACAGCTTGACCCATCCGTCTTCGCCCGCAAGCGCTGTCGGGTGGAATTTCAAGTTCATTAGCGTGCCGTTGCCGAAGTCCGATTGGTCGATTGCCGCGACGGAACGGATAACGGCAGTCGGTCCGTTTTTGTCGTATCCCTGCGGTGCAGCGATTCCATCAGCCAGCGGCTCACCCGCGCGTCGTCCGTCCGGCGTCGCGCCTGTAACTGAGCCAAACGCAACATTCGTCGTGACAGGATATAATCCGGCGCTGTAACGCCCCCGCGGGCCTGTCAGCTTGTCGCTGGCGTCAGAATAGCTTTTGGCGGCGAACGTCACATACTCGTCACACTCGGGCAAGCCGTTGCCAAAGTGCGGTGCTTCATTGAGGATATACGTATGCAAATCCTCAAAACCTTCCCAATCGTTCATTATAGCGTCATACATCTCACGCGTTGTGCAGATTTTTTTGTCGAAACAGCAATGCTGAATAATGTTAAGGCTGTCAGCCACATTGCCAATTCCAATCCCGGCACTGCCGGTGGAGTTATATTTCGCGCCGCCGTCCATAACGTCAGCGCCGCTTTCCATGCATCCTGCCATGGTTGAGGAGACAAGCGGCTGCGGCAGAATTTTGCGTGCGACATACTCAAAGGAGTTGATGTTCATAATATGCCATCTGACAAAGTATTCAATCTGCGCCTTATACGCCGCGCGGACTTCGTCAATACTCTCCATCTCGTACAGATACCCGGTGGCGGGACCGACCCTTGGATTCGGCGTCCCTTCCGGCGCAGGCATAAAGCCGCTTATCATCGGCCGGACATTGTATCCGTCGTTCATTCCCAACAGCAATGCTTTTGCCATGTTCATAAAACTTTCAGTCCCAACGCCGCCGCAGGCCGGCCATTCCGTGCCGCACCCGGCAGGCTCAACACAGCCGATAAGGCAGTAATCCCGCGCGTCTTCCAGAGATAACCCGCGGTTCATCAGCACTGGGATAATCAGCTCATCATTTTCAAACGACGGGACTCCGCCCGCGAGTTTTGTCGTCTCAATTGCCGCTTCCCACAGCTCCGGCGGGGTGTTTTTGTGGATACGAAGTGCCTGCGGCGGGTCATGCAGCAGCAATCGCCCGGCGGCTTGCAGCATCATAAAAGTCACAGCATTCGTCGCATCGTTGCCGTCTTTGTCAATTCCGCCCAGCGTCATCAGTTGCCCTGAAGTATATCCCGGCGCGGACATTGTCGCACCATAGCTCCACGGCTTGTTCATCTCCGCGACTTTCAGATAAAACAGATCCATCAGCTCCTGCGCATACTCAGGTGTTATCCGCCCGGCAGCGATGTCGGCGTCGTAGAAATCGCCAAGATACTGGTCAACACGTCCAAAGCTCATGCCATGCATGTTTGCGTCTAAGCACAAGGCAGTCTGATACAGGAACAAGGCCTGGACAGCGTCGTGAAAGTTTCTGGCCGGATTTTCTATCGTCCAGTTCAGGCATTCCGCCATCGCCAGAAGCTCTTCCTTCCGCGCGGGATTTTTTTCGTCAGCCGCTTTTTCTTCGGCGAGGCTTGCGTAACGCTTCGCGTAGATTATCATCGCATCACTGACGATTGCCACCGAGCGATAGAAGTTGTACTGATCGATTGTATCCCCGGGCAGTGCCGCATCCAAAAGCTCCGCGATTTTCGCCTCAGCCTCAGCCTTGATCGCCGCGAAGCCTTTCCTGATAGCTGTATCGTATCCGGTACAAAAGTGTCCCACCGGTGCCTGTGCCTGCCCGGATGGCCCGAATGTCGTAACTCCGTTCCCGGCGATAGGCTTATACTCATCCAAAACCTGCGCGTCCGTCTTCGCGCTCATACACTCTCCCATCCAGAAATCCACGGTGGCTAAAATGTAGTCCCTGTCGTCTTCTGACAGAATATACGGGTCTATTTCTCTGGTGGAAATATAGCGGCTCTCCACTTCATCTTTCAGCCAGCTTACGGAATTCTCCGGATACAACGCGCACGCGCGGTATTTCCCCGATTGCCCGCCGACAATCACCTCGCCGTCGTCGATTCTTACCGGTATATGTGAGAGAATGTTGTGCAGATTTTTCGCGCGCTTTAGCGTACCTGTCATATCAGGGTTATGCATATAAAACTCGGTAATAAGCCTGTATCGCGCCGTGCAAATTTCCGGCTGTGCATCTCGGTATTTTTCGCGCATTTTCTTCACGCGTTCTGTAATCGGACTTAGTTTATACATTGTATTATTCCTCCTTTTGGATGAACCGGTGTGATTTTATTCAATTTTACCACATACCCGGCACCACTTCAATAACTCACTTTAAATAAATCCTATTGCAAAAAGCCAGCGAATAAAATAAAATGTATGGGTACACAGAAATCTTGTTGGGTTAAAGGAAAACAATGCCGGTATGAGAATGAGGAGAAAGCCAAACCTGGACTCCCGCATCGAAAAATGCGCGCATCTGCGGATAACGGAGCCGCAAGATATGCGCGGCAGGTGGTTGGAGGAATTTCAATATAACGAGCTGCACATTGAACTCGGCTGCGGCAAGGGCAGGTTCACGGTGGAAACTGCTGGAACGAATCCAGGAACGTTGATATTAGCAATGGAAAAGCTGGCCAACGTCATGGTAATAGCTTTAGAGCGCGCCGACTTTTCGGGAGTTGATAATGTGCGTTTTATACACGCGTTCGCGGATTATCTGCCGGAATATGTCGCGCCCGGTGAGGTCAGCCGAATCTACATAAACTTCCCTGACCCGTGGCCGTCTAACGGACATGCAAAACGGCGGCTAACTCACCGCCGGTTTTTGGAGATTTATAAGCAGATTCTCACGCCGGGCGGGGAAATCCATTTCAAGACGGATAACCTCCCGCTGTTTGAGTTTTCGCTCAACGAATTTGAGCAGAATGGATTCACACGCCTCGCGGTCACACGCAACTTGCACGAAAACGGTCCCTTAGGCGTTATGACCGATTATGAACTGAAATTTCACAATCAAGGGATGTCAATATGTCATGCAATATATAGAACATAGAAATAAAGACGAGGTCGAAATTCAGGGCGTTTCAGACTTTGATCTCGTCAGAATATTTGAATGCGGCCAATGTTTCCGGTGGGATATGGAACCTAACGGCGATTACACAGGCGTTGCCATGGGCCGCGCCGCAAGGCTGCGCAAAGTTGGTGAGAGTGTTTTTATCTCCGGAAATTTGGCAGAGTTCGAGTCTGTCTGGCAGGATTATTTTGACTTGGACCGCGATTACGCGGCAATCCGGGTGCAGCAGGGTGTTGATGACTTCATGCGGCAGGCCTGCGAATTCGGCGCTGGTATACGCATTCTGCGGCAGGATAAGTGGGAGGCGCTGTGTTCATTCATCATTTCCCAATGCAACAACATTCCGCGAATAAAGAAGATTGTCGGCGCACTATGTGAGCTTTATGGCGAGCCGTTTGAGTTTGAAGACGGCACGCGCTATACATTCCCGTCAGCAGAACGGATTGCGGTGCTTACGGCCAAAGACCTCGCCCCGATCAAATGCGGATACCGGGCCGGGTACATAATCGGTGCGGCGAAAGCCGTTGCGGATGGCAGTCTTGATCTTGATGCGTTGGCGCAGTTATCGCCGCAAGATGCTCGGTCAGAGTTGAAAAAGCTCTACGGCGTTGGCGATAAAGTCGCCGATTGCGCGGTGCTGTTCGGCTTGCATATGTTGGACGCTTTCCCGCGTGACGTGTGGATTAAACGCGCCATAGCCGACATTTACGGCAAAGGGTTTGATCCGGGAATTTTCGCCCCATATGCCGGTATTGCACAGCAGTATATGTTTTATTACATAAGGAGCACGGCAAAAAGCCGCCTTTAATCTGTCAGGGCATTTGCAACCAACGCAACCTTGTAGGGGCGGATGGCAATCCGCCCGCAGACCCCCGGCAATCCACCCGTCTGGCAATTTACATTTTGGACGATTGCCTGCACTTGGGACGATTGCCATCGTCCCCTACGAAATACAATGACAAATACCCTTGACTATCTGCCCACTGCCGCTGTATATTGATTTTTGCCTGCAAATATAGTATAATTAAGTTCTATCCCATTTGCAGCAAAGGAGCGCGTCATGCCTATTAAAATCCCGGATTCATTGCCCTCAAAAGACATTCTTGAACGTGAAAACATATTCGTGATGACAGAGTTCCGCGCAATGCGCCAGGATATCCGGCCGCTGCGTCTGCTGATACTCAACCTTATGCCGACAAAAATCATCACCGAAACGCAGCTTTTGCGTAAGCTTTCTAACACACCGCTGCAAATTGAAGTTGAGTTCCTACAAACAACAAGCCACACCGCGAAAAATGCCGACCCTGAGCATCTGTCGTCTTTCTACACCTCGTTTAAAAAAATAAGCAATAGGCATTTTGACGGTATGATTATTACCGGCGCGCCTGTTGAGAATCTTGAATTTGAAGAGGTAAATTACTGGTGTGAGCTGTGTGATATTATGGAATGGTCCTCAAATGCCGTGCATTCTACTCTGCACATCTGCTGGGGGGCACAGGCTGCGTTGTATTACCATTACGGTGTTAATAAGCACCCGCTAGACGGCGGGAAACTTTCCGGCGTATTCAGTCACACCGTGCTGAAACAGCAGTCACCGTTTTTCAGGGGATTTGACGACACATTCTACATGCCGCACTCACGTTACACAGGCGTGCGTGAGGCTGATATCCTGGCCCTGCCGGAACTGGAACTTTTGTCGGTATCAGACGAAGCGGGCGTATTTGCAGTAAAATCCGCCGACAACCGCCGCGTGTTTATAACAGGCCATCCGGAGTATGATGAAGATACCCTGGCACTTGAATATTTCCGTGATGTGGAAAAGGGACTTGATATCGGCGTCCCGAAAAACTACTTTCCGGATGATGACCCCACAAAGTCCCCGTCGGTATACTGGCGCGCCCACGCACAACTGATGTACTCAAACTGGCTGAATTATTACGTGTATCAATCAACACCATATGATATGGATAAGATCGGCACTTAGCGAAGCTTAAATTCCCCAAACACCGGCCAGTGCCGTTAGTACCGGGGCGAAGATAACAGCCGGCAAAAAATCCGCGACTTTTATCTTAGTCAGGCCGATAAGGTTCAGCCCAAGGGCAATAATAATCAAAGACCCGGCGGAAGTCATCTCCGCCAGAATTGCCGGATTCTCCATCAGTGGCCGTAACAGCTGCGACAAAAGCACAAGCAGACCCTGATACGCGAATACCGACGCGGCCGAGAGTATAACACCGGCCCCAAGGCTGACAGCCAACATCGCCGCCGCAACCAGGTCAAGCACCGATTTTGTGAAAAGCATCGTATTATCGCCGCGTATCCCGGCGTTTATCGACCCGATAACAGCCATCGCGCCGACGCAGAACAGAAGTGTTCCGGTGACAAATCCTTGCGAGACAAAGCCGCCGGACTTCGCCGCGAACCGTTTTTCAAGCTTTTCGCCAAGTGCGTTTAACCTATCATCAATCCTAAGCGCCGTACCGGTTGCCACGCCCAGCACTATCGACAAAACAAGTATAAGCACGTTCTCACCCTGAAGCGCGCCGGATATCCCTATGTATATGACGCACAGGCCTATACCTATCATAATAGCGTCAGTAAAACGTTTCGGAAGACCTTTGTTCACAACAAGCCCGATAACGCCGCCAACAATAATGGCAGCTGTGTTTACAAGTACCCCTAACATTAAACAACCTCTTTTTTTGAAAGCTATTATATCATGGATAGGAGCCATAGTAAAATGTCTGATAAAAATAAAGTCAGCTGGAATAACGGCGCCGCAAAATATTCGGCCTTTCTTCATTCTGAAAAATTTATGAATCGTATTACTGCAAATCCGGCAAATGCCTTTCATAGCACTACTTGGGAAATGATAAAGACGTATATCCCCGATTTAAAGGGCAAGAAAATATGCGTCCCGTCAAGCGGGGATAATCATGCCGTGTTTGCATTTGTTATGCTTGGCGCGCATGTGACCTCTTGTGATATTTCAGAAAATCAACTTGCTAACGCGGAACGAGTGGCCAAAGAGCATGGGTGGGATAAATCCATCAATTTTATCTGTGCGGATACGATGAAACTAGATGAGGTTGCAAGTAATACATACGACTTCGTCTATACATCCAATGGAGTGCATGTGTGGATTGATAATCTCCCGGGAATGTACAAAAATATCCATCGTATTATGAAGCTGGGCGGGTTATATATAATGTACGAAATCCATCCGTTTTTGCGTCCGTTTGATGATAAATTGAAAATAAAAAAGGCTTACGACAAAATCGGACCATATGAGAGCGACGAAGAAATTACTTTTGCATGGCGTGTCATGGATATTATGAATGCTATTCTGGATTCCGGCCTTGCTGTCAAACACATAGAGGAAATGTTTGCTGAGAAAGATTACGATTGGCCATTCTGGATTCCTTTTGAGGACATTTTAAACGGTGCAACCGCAACCCGTGAAGAAGTCGATACTATGCACGATTGGCGCAATAATCCCGTGGCGGCACTGCCGAATTGGATCAGCATTGCGGCAATTAAGTAATTTAGGGTGGTGTAAAGCACACGGAGGTGACACTCATAAAAACAGCCATGATAATACTCGCCGCCGGGCTTTCACAGCGTATGGGTGTGTTCAAACCGCTTTTGCCGGTTGGGGCCATCCCGGCTGTTTTAAGGTGTGTGTCAATCGCCAAATCAGCCGGAGTTGGTGATATAATCATCGTTACCGGAAATAACAGCCGAGAGCTTGAGGACGTTTTTTCGCGCGATAATGATCCGCAGATTCACCTTGTACACAACGATGGATTCAGAGATGGCATGTTCTCCTCTGTTCACGCGGGTGCGCGGGAACTGCCGCGTGATATAGACGGATTTTTCCTGTTGCCGTCAGACTGCTGCGCTGTGTCCTCTGATACGCTTTTGACGTTGACCGGCGAATTTGACAAGACAGGCAAAACTTCCGTCACACGCCCAAAGCTCAACGGACAACGCGGGCATCCGCCGCTGATTCCCGCGTTGTATCTTGATGATCTGCTCTCCCACAACGGAGAAGACGGCCTAAAAGGCTTCCTCCGCCCGTTGCCAACACTGGAGATTGAGATAAACGACCCAGGCTTCCTCTTAGACATGGACTCACCGGAGGATTACACGAATCTGCTGACGCACCTGGGTTTCCCCGAATACCCAGATCGGGCGCAGAGCCTCGCACTGCTTGCAGAACTCAACACACCGCCGGACATAATCGCCCACGGAGAAGATGTTGCAAAAACCGCCATAAAAATCGCGAGCGCGATGGGAAATCTTGACGTCGCGCTTTTAGAATCAGCCTGCTTATTGCACGACATCAAGCGCATGGAACCTCTGCACGAAATCGCGGGCATGAAGCTTCTGTTGCAAAAAGGGTATCCCAAGGCGGCAATTTTAGTAAGAGACCATATGGACTTGCCAAATGAACCGATAATAGAGATAACCGAGCGGGAGTTGCTGTATCTCGCCGACAAACTCTGCCGCCGCGGAAAGCTTGTCCGGCTTGAAGACACATTGCAAAAGATCCTATTGCAGATTCCAGCTGATGACACGGAAGCTGTCGAGCGTGTGAAGAGGCGTATCGGGAAAGCGCAGGAAATATTGGATATACTTGGATCCCGATACGGAATCGGGTATAAAGATATTCTTGAAAGAGAGGAAGAAATAAAATGAAACAAATATGTGATGACGCCATAAGGCTTCTTGAATCGGGCGAGAGTTTTGTCCAGGCGACAATTCTGCAAAGCAGCGGCTCAGTGCCGCGCGGCGAGGGTGCTTGTATGCTTATTTTGAATGGCGGCGATATCCTGGGTACAGTGGGCGGTGGCTCGCTTGAAGGCGGGATTATCAAAGCCGCGCCGGATGTTTTCAATATAAAACGCCCGCGTGTGATTGAGATGCTGCTCGACGGGAACGACACTGTCGCCGTCGGCATGATCTGCGGGGGACAAGCCACCGTGCTTGTAGATTACATCGACTGCAATCACCCAGGTAACCTTGAGTTCTTTACGGCGCTGAAATCCGCGTTGAAGTCTGGAATGCAGGCCCAACTTGTGACGGCGTTGCCGGGTGCAGAGTCCGATGCCGTCTATCGCAGTCAGTGTCTGCTGACGCCGGAGGGAGAGCCTGTTGGAACCAACGGATTCTACCCCAACATCCTCAAAGCCGTGCAGGAGCGTCACAGCGGATACGACGTGTTTACGCAGCTGGAGAATCAGGATATTTTCCTCCACCGCATCGGTACGGACGGCATCGCCTACATCTTTGGTGCGGGGCACTGCGGGCAAAAGCTTGCACATGTGTTGCACACAGTTGGATTCGGCACGGTGATAGTGGACGATCGTGAAGAATTTGCAAATCGGGAACGTTTCCCCAATGCCGACAAAATACTTGCGCCTGAATCAATGGACCTGCCGTTTAACGACATTGCGTTTAACTCCGACAGCTATATCGTCATCGTCACACGCGGCCATAAACAGGATGAGCTTGTCCTGCGGCACTCACTGCGGACTAACGCCGGATACGTGGGCATGATCGGCAGCCGCGGAAAGCGTGAGAGTATATACGAACGGCTTCTCGCCGACGGATATACGCAAGCCGAGCTAGACACGGTGTACTCCCCAATCGGACTGCCAATCGGCGCCGATACGCCGGAGGAAATAGCGGTAAGCATAGCGGCGGAGCTTATAAAAGCGCGGGCTGAGCGGCGCGGTGGATAAAATAAAGATTATTGATATAACACAAGAATTGTTCTCTTGCCGAGTTTATCCCGGTGATAAGCCGCCCACGTACGAGCGGGTTAAGACAGTGGCGCGGGATAAATACAATTTGACAAATATTTCAATGAGCGTTCACAATGGAACTCATATTGACGCCCCGAAACATTTTATAGCTGGCGGAAATGCGGTTCACGAACTGGATTTATCTGTGTTTTATGGAAAATGTACCGTTGTGGAATTCGAAGGTATTATAGGGGATAACGAGATAGCGGGCATACTAAAAAACTGCCGTAAACGATTGCTTTTTAAAGGGCGGAACGAGTTGACGGAAAATGCGGCAGCTTTGATTGCAAACTCCCAGGTAAAATTAATAGGCGTGGAGAGTCAAAGTGTTGGAAATATAGATCATCCGTTACCTGTTCATGTGATTTTATTGAAAAAAGGAATAATTCCACTAGAGGGATTAAATTTGTCAAATGTTGATCCAGGAGAATATATACTTTCGGCATTTCCGCTTAATATGCAAGATTCTGATGGTTCGCCTGTGAGGGCTGTATTAATTGATGAAAATAAAACCTCGGACAAAAATCCATAGACGAGGTTATCAGTAAAATGCGCAAAATGGGCTTCCACGATTGGGCTGACTGCATGGAAGCGGAGTATTCTTCAATGTGCAATGCATCTAAGGCCGTATGCTCCGACACTCCAGATAGTACCGCTTATCCCGTGCGTGGCCGACTGAGAAGCTTTTCTTTGGGAAAACTCCGCTTTCCGCCACTGTTTTGAACAGCTCTGACTTATCCATTGCCGGCAGAATCAGCCCCAGCGTGCCATCGGCTTTTGCCAAGTCCTCAACAGATTCCTCCCCGTGGATGTAGTCAACAACACATCCGGAGGTTTTGGCGTAATCGTCTATGAACGTTTGCATCGCCGTCAGCATGTCGCCGATACACGCTGCCGCAACGCCGGTAACGTGAGTCTCTCCGCCGTAGATCCAACGAAGCGTGTAATCATCACCCCTTTGCGTGACCTTTTCAAACGTTCTTATGAACTCTTCTGGCGCAACTCCGAACATCACGCGATGTATCGCCTCGAAATCAATTGCCGGGTCGTATACGTTGTTGACTTCCAGCAAAGCCCTCCGCGCGGGGTGCGCTTCCCTTTCCGCATCGGTCAGATTTTGCTTCAGCTCGTCCCAGTAGACTTTCGCCGCGGCCAGTGAGTGATTGCCGTCGCCCATCACCATAAGCGGCCCGGATTTTTCGCGCAGTGCAGCAAGAGCTGATATAACGCCCGCGGCGGAGTCCCCGTCAACGCGCATTCCTTTGATACTGCCGCCGCCCTCCATTAGCTTGAAATCGTACAGAACCGGCAGATTCTTCTTCGCCAGCGGCTCAATAACAGACAGGTTCTTGTCATCAATGAATGCCATAATATGCGGCAACTCCAGCAGCGCTTGTCTGCGCACATTGATACGCACCGGCAGCCTGTCAAGTACCGTGCCTTCGCTGGCCAGAATCGCGGCGTCTCCCTCGCCGGAGAAGTCGTATTCCTCAAGATCCACAGCACCAACAAGCCCCCGGCGGATTCTGCCGTCCGCCTGGGTGCGCTCGACATATATAAAGCTATCCTTGATTTCCTTGAACAGCCCTAAATCCGAATATTCAGCCATCGCGGCATGAATCGGCGCATAATCTGTCTCATCAAGATACGCCTCCGGGATAATCATGTTAAACGTGGACGGGGAGTTTTTCACCCGCTCCCGGACACGATCCCAGTATTCTCTTTCAGATGAAAACTGATCGCAGGCAATCACGCTCCAGTTTTCCATGTCAATGCCCTCCGGCAGTAAAATATTGGTGGGTGTAAAGACGTCTTTTTTCATTTTAAACACTCTCCTAGAAATTGTACTCTTTTTGTTATGAAAACAATATTAACGATAAGCAAAGCAAAGAGACCTGCCTAAATATAAGGCGGGCATAATCTAATACAAGAAATATTTAGGCGGGAACGGTAGCAAGCTCAGGTGACCAACC
>WQWC01000018.1 GCA_009785525.1 Oscillospiraceae bacterium
CGCCCGGCGCGGCCGGCTTCCTGATAATAGCTCTCTAAACTTTTCGGCATATTATAATGTATAACGAAATTCACGTTTGATTTATCTATACCCATTCCAAAAGCGTTGGTGGCCACCATCACCTCCGCGTGGTCGTATATAAACTCCTCTTGATTCCGCCGTCGCTCATCTTCATCCAGCCCCGCGTGATAACGCACGGCGGAAATTCCGTGCCGCCGCAAATCCTCGCACACAGATTCAACTGTTTTTCTGGTTGAGCAATATATTATCCCGCTCTTTCCTTGTCGCTTTTTGACTAATTTCCTCAGATACGTCGATTTGCTTCCCGGCTTTACTACTTCAAAATAGAGATTCGGCCGGTCGAACCCTGTGGCTATATCTTGCGTGTCCCGCAGCCGCAGCAGGTGGATCATGTCGCTTTTCACTTTATCGGTGGCAGTCCCTGTAAACGCGCCGACAACCGGGCGGGACGGCAGGCTGTCGATAAATCCCGCGATTTTCAGATAACTCGGCCTGAAATTCTGCCCCCATTGTGATACGCAATGCGCCTCATCCACCGCCACAAGGGAGATTTCCGTTTTTTCCGCGAAGAGCAAAAACGCCTCCGTCTCAAGCCTCTCCGGCGCTATGTAGATGATTTTATACTGCCCCGTCGCGGCTTTGCGCAAAACATCGTTGCATTGTCTGGTGGTGAGCGACGAATTGATAAAAGCCGCTTGTATCCCCCGCTCTATAAGATTGGTCACCTGATCTTTCATAAGTGCTATAAGCGGGGATATCACCAGCGTCACCCCAGGCAGGAGCATCGCCGGGATCTGATAGCACACCGACTTCCCCGCCCCGGTCGGCATGATTCCCAGCGCGTCCCGGCTCGACAAAAGCGCTTCAATCAGCGCCTCTTGTCCGGGCCGGAAAGAGGTGTATCCGAAATATCGTTTTAGTACGTCATGTTTTGTCATTTTGCTATTATAGCATGGTTTTTGATTGTGGGAAAGATCAAGAATCACACGCTTTCGAGAAAGTGCGGAGAACCAGTACACCCCGGTGTCACATTTATGCGGTTGTGGTGGTGCCTTTGGCCGTGCGCTTTCCGGCGCATTTACGCATTCCGCTGTAGAGGACGTGCCCCTGCGCGTCCCGTGGTTGACTGTTCCGTCTGGTGGTTGTAAACGTAGACTTGGGATGGGATACGACGGGCGACCGTGACGGTCGCCCCCACATTGGCCGTGTGCAGCAAACGTTCCCCAATTTCCAAAATTTCCGCTTGCAAAAAACCTGTTATTCTGTTATGCTTTGTAATAATTTGATATTTTTACAACAAGGAGGGGGCCATGAGAAACATGCTAAAGTGCTTGTATTCTAGGATCCCGCAGAAAATTAAAAACAGCATTTCTCACAGCGCAATGTTGTTTGTGTTTTGTACCCTTATAACAATAATCGCGTTTCAACCCATGGCGAGAATGGCCTATGCCAGAGATTCACGTCCTGAAACTTCCGGCGGTTCTCTAATAGATATCATTGTCATGCTCATATCAGAACTTTCTGTAGAGTTTTCAGAACCCCAGTCACAACCCCAATTTGTTTTTCCGCCGAATTTTCAATATAATTCCGAGGAAAAGACTTTTCGCATTCCAAAATCGAACGGTTTCACCATGGATTTAAGCGGAGCCGTCCACATGGATTTGTATCACCAGCGTCAATATACAATCACCCTGCCGATGAATGACCCATGGCATCTCGGTTATGGTGAGTTTGCCGTCATCGACGATTATTTTCAAACAGTGTACATTTCCCCGAACATAGCAGACGGTTCGGTAAGCCTGACCTTCCGCCTCCAGCAGCTTAAACTGTTTGATTTGTCGGAGGATGAGGGCTACTACATAATCCGGGCCATATATCCCCGCGAAAGATACCAATTCATTGTGGTGATCGACCCAGGGCACGGCGGCAATCAACCCGGCGCAATCCACGGCGGTATACGGGAGAGCGACCTAAATCTCGCCGTAACACGGCAGTTGCTCGCACTGATTGAACAGAACGAACACATGAGGGCCTATACTACCAGAAATTCAGACGCTTCTGTAGACCTGTGGGCACGCCCGCGTCTTGGGAATGAAGTCGGAGATATTTTCATCTCAATCCACCATAACGCAAACACAAACCGTAATGTCTACGGCACAGAATCTTTTTATTTCCTGTACATCCCTGATGATGATTACGATTATAATGGTTATGCTGATTATTACGGCCACAACGATATCAATCATGGCACTGTGGATGATATTGCTGACAACGCCTACGCCCTCAGCAGCCGGGGGCTTGCCGAAATTATGCAGCGGCAATTGATAAACCGGATAGGTTTTCGGGACAGAGGCATCCACAATCGGCGTTTCGTGGTGCTGCGGTACTCCCAAATACCGGCAACGCTGGTGGAACTCGGTTTTATGAGCAATCAGCAAGAGCTCGACATAATGCGCACCGAAGCATTCCAGCGCCAAGCCGCGCAAGCCATATACAACGGCTTGCTGGAAGTCTTTGCGCACTATCCGCCGCCGCGGTGATTACAACGATAAAAGCACCCGCTCCAAGACAAACGGAGCGGGTGCTTTTTTGCGACAGAACACAATGAATGATTCGTTCTTTTATTCTAAGTGACTGGGAATAATGTCGTATAAGTGCCGCTAACCTGCAATGTGCAAGTTATGTTCACTCCTCCATGTATTTTTATCAAACCGAAAGTTATCCTCGTAGTGTTTGCTGGAAATCTAATATCAGCCGAACCCGCTCTATTCCACTGAAGCACGGGATTACCCAAATATAAACCCCGAGGTGAATAAAGAGCCACCGCTCTACTAAAGTTACCATCGCGTACGGCAACAATACCCATACCTTTCCAAAGGAAATGGCTTGCACATTAACGGCATCGAAAGCTTTTGGGGATTTGCCAAACATCGCCTCACAAAGTTCACAGGAATTCCCAAGGATAAGTTTGAATTGCATCTAAAAGAGACGGAGTTCCGATTCAACCATAGAGGGCAAAATCTGTACCACATCTTGCTGAAAGAATGCAGGGATAATCCCCTAAACTAAGGGAGTCCCATTTTTAATATAACGAAATAAATATCCCCCGACTTATGTCGGGGGATATTTATTTCGCATGTGCTCTAGAACATAATCTGAATCGGCAATCTCTCAATCTCTTCTTTTTTAATGCCAAATTTCTCCATGTTGTAGTTGTCAATTTCCTCGGTCAGCGCCGTGTATGTACCATCGTACAGCGAGCCGGGGCCGCCTTGGGTTATACAGGGGATGAAGTATTTATTGCCGTATTTGTCGCAGGTGTTGCGTGCGACACGGCGGCAATCTTCCTGAGTCCAGCCGGTGAAATCAACGGATTTGTTATCTATGCCGCCCATGAACGATATCTGCCCGCCGTATTTTTTAATCAGCCCCTCAATATCGTTGGATTCCATGCATCCCTGCCAGATGTCTATACCCATTTCGATCATATACGGCACAAGCGTTTCAGCCCAGCTGTCGGCATGATGTATCACAAGCTCAACGCCGTGGTCGTGATAATAGCCGTAGATTTGCTTATACGGCTCAACAAAATAGTCGGCAAACATATTCGGGCTCATAAACGTGCTCTTCTCACTGCCCCAATCATCGTGATGGAACATCGCGTCCGGCTTGAGGTGTTTGCAAATACCCTCGGCAAGCTCAAGCTCCCAATCGGTGAGGTATTTCAGAAGGTCTTTCATCTCGTCAGGGTCTGTAAGATAATACTCCAGCGCGTTTGAGATTTCACACAGATGGTGCGTCTGCTCAAACAATCCCGGCGCGACAAATGCGCCTTTGTACGCCTGTGTGCCGTCAATTTCGTCATACATAGCCTTGGCGACGCCCCACTGCTCATCGGTAAATTTCAGCGGCGGGGATTTCACATAATCGCGCCAATTCTGGATGTCTTTGACAACGATTTTCTCTGGCGTGTGGACAGGGAAAGCGCCGGGCACGTTCGCCGGAAACGAGTTCGTCACGCCCCATCCGTTAATCACATCCGGATCTCCTTTTGCCTGAAGCGGACTTGAGAACAGTAGATAGGGGTGGAATAATAACCTGAGAGCCTCATACTGGTTGACAAACCTGTCCGGGTTACCGCCGCGGATGGTTTCCTGCATGTTTTGTTTTGCTGTAAGCATTGCACATTCTCCTTCATTGTATATTGTATGTTGAGAATTATTATACAACATTCCCAATCGCAAAACAAGAGTTTAACGGCAAATTAAAGAAAAAACATCTGCAAGCAGTTTTTTACTTGCAGACGTTAATTTATGGAGCTCCCGGTCGGATTTGAACCGACGACCTATGCATTACGAATGCATTGCTCTACCAACTGAGCTACGGAAGCGAGACTGCCTCATTATAGCGAGACAGGGCACGTTTGTCAAGTCTAATTTCAAGCCGAAAACCGACGGTCATTTTCGGGCATTCAAGCTCAATCCGTTGTTGACAATTGTAACATTTTTGTGCTATGATATAGTGGACTTGGATATTTTGAAAGCGAGGATTCTGCCACGATGATGAAAAACGTACTAATTACACTCGCGCTTTCTTTGGTTCTCGTTACACTTGCCGCCTGCACCAACAGGGCGGAACCGGAAGATACTTACACAACAGAGCCTGAGATAACGATGGAAGACATCCTTGCGCACGCAGTTGACGATTTCGTTCCTATACCCGATATCCCGGATTATATCCCCGAGTACATCAATATACGCGGTGAGTATTTCGGCACGGAGTTGACCGCGCTTGATTTATTAGCTAATACGTCAAATCCTTGGATTTCCACAGCGAGGCCACATTTTACATATGAAGACCTTTTGCCATTGCGGTATATGATTAATTTGGAGATGTTGACTCTGGTCGGCTACCGAATCAGCGATTTGACGCCGCTATCCGGATTAATAAATCTGACGAGCCTGGTTTTGCACAACTGCGAAGTCTATGACTTAACGCAACTGATCGAGTTGACGAATTTAGAGATGCTGAATTTAACCGGCAACGGAATCAGCGACTTTGGGCCTCTTGCCGAGTTAACGAATTTGAGGAGTTTGACCATCAACCCAATCATCACTCCCCCACACAGCCAAATCAGCGACCAAATCAATGACTTAACATTGTTGGCTGATTTGACAAATTTAGAACTTTTGGACTTAGCCAACAACCGAATCGACGACATTACGCCCTTGGCCGGCTTGACGAATTTGACGAGGTTGAACCTAGCGCGGAACCGAATTGACGATCTTAGGCCGCTTGCCGGATTAACAAATTTGAAGCGATTGAATTTGGACAACAATCCAGTCACCCACATAATGCCGATAATCGAATTAACGAATTTAGAGTGGTTGAGCTCGGACAACAACCGGATATTTGACCCTGTGGTGCTTGCCGAACTGACAAATTTGGAGTGGCTGAACTTGAACAGCACTCACATCAACGACCTAAGACCACTTGCCGAATTAACGTATTTGGAGAATTTGTTCTTGGATCAGAATCAAATCAGCGACTTGGCGCCGCTTTCCAGATTGACAAATTTGAGACGTTTGAGCTTGTTCAACAACCAAATCGACGACATTACACCATTAGCAGACTTGACAAATTTGACGGTCTTGAACCTAGATTGGAACCGAATTGACAATCTTAGGCCGCTGTCCGGATTAACAAATTTGACAGCCCTGGTTTTGTCCAACAATCAAATCGACAACATTGCACCATTGGCCGGATTAGTGAATTTGGAATGGCTGTTCTTGATGAACAACGAAATCAGCTATGTCGCGCCATTGGCCGACTTGGCGAATTTGACTTTTTGGACTTTGGGGCTACACGGCAATCCAATTGCCGAAGCCGACAGTTGGTCGCTGTTGGAGAATCTGCCTTTTACTCCCCCGGAGGTTAGAATCGAAGAGTTGCTTCAGCCGGGCAGATGAACCCGGCGCGACATTGCATTGCTGTCCGTGCGCTGGCCCCATTGGCTGGTTGGATTAACTTAGCTCATACTTCCAACCCAAAAAAGCGGATGCCATTTTCCATCGTTATCGCAGCCGCCTCCTCCGGCGATGTGCCTCTCGCCTCAGCCACTTTTTCGGCGATATACGGCAAGTTGAGCGAACTGTTGCGCCTACCCCGGAATGGCTCCGGCGACAGATATGGGCAGTCGGTCTCTATCATTATCCTGTCCTGCGGCATTTTTTCGATCACTTCCAGCGCTTTCCGTGCGTTTTTGAAAGTTATCACGCCAGTGAACGACAGATACCAGCCCATGTCCAGTATTATTTTCGCCGTCTCCCAGCTCCCCGAAAAGCAGTGGAACACGCCGCTGAGATCCCGATAATCGCGCAAAATTTCAAGCGTATCGCCGGTGGATTCACGTTCGTGAATTATCACCGGCTTTTTCACGTGCCGGGCAAGCTCCAACTGTTCCCGGAACCGCTTTCGCTGAATCTCACGCGGTGAAAAGTCATAGTGATAGTCCAGCCCGATCTCTCCGACCGCCACGGCTTTCGGGTGGTCAAGCAGCCTCTCAAGCTCCGCAACTGTTTGGTCGGTCATACTTTTTGCATCATGCGGATGCACGCCGACAGAGGCGTATACAAACGGATACTTATCCGCCATCTTCAAGCCTATTTTCGCCGACCTCAAACTGCTTGCCGAGTTTAAGATCAACGAAACTCCTTTGGAGTTCATCTGCCCCATCAACTCGTCGCGGTCTTCATTAAATCGCCGGTCATCATAATGCGCGTGGGTGTCAAAATACATGTTGAAAATCTCCCTTGTAGTTGGTGTTGTCTGTATAAAATGCTTATTAGGTGCGTGTCAACCGTGAGGGGTTTTTATAATCAAACCGACGATAAATAGTACAATTCCGCTAATAAATGGTGCAAAAATTAAAACTGCATGGAAGCCGGTAGCGTTGGCGGAAATTCCTGTATCCGCCCAAAGAACAATCATTAACACCATAATAAATATACTAACCAATACCAATAAACCACCTGAAAACATCAGCTTAATTGATTTCATAGAGCGCATCGCAACCTCCCGAAAATCTAAATTTTCTACACTAACTATCCACTTTTCTTGCCAGTTTATCAAACCCATTCCCCAACAGCCATTCAACAGAGGATCGTGCACAGCCCGCCGTCTCTATCGTAAACGTCGCGTCTGGCACGGAGTCCGCTACCATGCGGATCAATGGTGCGAGATCAATCGTTCCGTCGTCAAGTGCGCTGTGAGTATCGCGCTCGGCATGATTATTGTGCAAATGGACATGCCCGATAAACGGCAGAAACCGCTCCACCCATTCGGCGAGAGACAGGCTTTTGCCGACAATCGCCGCGTGGCCGATGTCGAGGCACATCCTGAACCGCGAATCGTCAACCCCGCGGACAATTTCAAGCAGCATATCAGGCGAAGGCTCCATCACGTTTTCAAGATACAGGCGAAAATCTTCCGGCTTATCGGCAAGGAACTCCGACCAGAATCTGATGGATTTTTCCGCGAACCAACCTTCGTGATATACCATTGGGATAAACCCGGAGTGCACAATCATGGTGGCTGTCCTGTACCCGCGCATAAGCTGATACGCCTGCGCGTAACGCCTTTTCGCGACTTCGGCAATCAGCGGGTCAATTGCACCCGGGCAAAGCTCATTAAACGGGGCGTGGAATACGAGTTTGTCCACGTCCTGTATTTTTTCGTATATCTGTCTGTCCCAAGTTTCAAAATCCCGATCCATATTGAACGCGGTGCAGAACTCCGTTACTTCCAGACCCAGCTTATATTCGCGGGCAAGTTCCGCCGCGTCCTCCGCGATGGTGGATATGTGCAGTTTGTTTATCATATCTTACTCCCCGGTTATCTCTAACTCAAAGTTACGTCATAAACCTTTGAAAAAATATTTCTGGCGACATCAAGGCATCGGCGTTTTTATTAATTTCCTCTATGCTCCAATTCCACCACTTTATACTTAGCAAGGTTTCTATCATTTCCGGCGGGAAGCGGTAACGCTTGATTTTTGCCGGAACACCAGCCACAACGGCATAAGGCGGCACACCTTCCAGCACCACCGCACCCGAACCGATTATCGCACCGTCCCCGATACTCATCACTTTGGAGGCGTTTATAAAAACGTTCGCGCCGATATACACATCGCTGCCGATGATTATGCGTTTCTTGCCATGCGCATAAGGGTGATGCGGATTTGAACGGATCTTATCCTGAAACAAGGCTTTGTTTTCAGCTGTAAAAAGCTGTTCAATATCATCACTTGTAAAAACCATGTCCAGCTGATGGTTTACGCCCATATCCGCGGAGCCGTTGATAGAGGTAAAATGACCGATGCTTTCTATATATCCATCTTTGCAGCCGCCGACGATGCCCTCGCCAAAATATGTTTGCCTGCCGATTTTAACACCGTAACATTCCCATTCAAAAGGCAATTCCCCGCCCTCGTCTTCAAATACAATAGAGTCGTACCCATGCTGAAACGCTTCGCTTTGTTCATTAGCGAGAAAATCATCACAGTCATCTTCAGTCACTGCAACTACATAATGTTTCAAACGGTCAACTTTATCGGCGATATGGAATTTATAATCTTTCAGAACGCGAAGCATACGGCGTGTCGGGGTACCCCAAACCGCTATCTCACGCCCGTCTAAACATTTCTCTAAAGCTTGCTCAAGTCTGGTTTTCATACATGTCTCCTTACGTCAATTGCCAAAACCCATGTCACAGAATGGTTTACGCCAGCACTTCAAATGATTCATCCAGTAAATCGAATGTGTTCATGTCCGTGTTGCCAAGCGCGGAAACAACTATTTTTGATTCCGGGAAATAAGCTGTAAAGAAGTCCACGCCGGAATCACCGCCTACAGCATAATAAGACACTTTGTCATCTTCAATATTGCGGTATACTCCGAGTCCATAACTCTCACCGCATTCCTCGTCTATCATCACTTGCGATTTAAGAAAAGATTGCGTCATTTCCTCAGAGAGAATCTTATTCGCAAAAACAGCCCGCCATAGTTTGTCTAAATCCCCTGCGCAAGTGAAGAGGCCACCGTCAGAACCGCCCAAAACCGGCAAGCTAAAGATGTTTGTACGCCATTCTTTCGTATCTTCGTCTTCCATATAGCCCAATGCGGTATTAGCCGGCAGTGAATCCATGCGATAGAAACCTGTGTGCGTAAGGTTGCAGGGTTTTATGATTCTATCCTGCACAAATTGTTGATAAGGCAATCCGCTGACAGCTTCAATCACCAATCCAAGCAGAATGAAGCCGGAGTTAGAATAACCGTATCGCTCGCCCGGTTCAAACTTCGGCGGCAACGGCGTAATCATTTGCAAATAGTATTCAAGCCATGTCCACAATTGTACGGGATATTTGTCATACAAAGCTTGCAGCTGTTCTTCGCAGTCCTCGGCATCTTCGTCAATATAATCCCCAACACCGGATGTATGCGTGAGCAGATGAAAAACAGTTACCCTTTTGTCGATTTGCCCCAAGTCATAGGTCAGCAAATCACAAAGTCTGTCCTCAAGGGATAACTTCTTTTCGTCAATAAGTTTACACACCGCCAGCCCTGTAAACAGCTTAGTGCCGGACGCGATTCCGAACGCCGTATCTATTGTGTTCGGCAGTTCTTCGGCTCTGTTTCTGTAGCCGCAGGCTTGCTGGTATATAACGCCGTCAGATCCGGTTGCGGAAAATACGCCTGAAAACCCCTCGCCCTCGTCTTTGATCCAAATATTATAAATGTCTTGTATAACCTTTTTCATTGTCAATTGCTCCTTGCTGATTATCGGTCGCTTTGTAAGCGTCAAAATCCCATAAGGATTATACATGGGCCAAGGGAACAAATCAACGAAAATGTTTCCGATAACAAATCCCGCCCAATGCCGGGTATGGCATTGGGCGGATTGCACTGCTGCGTGCGGAAGTCTTGATTTTTACTTTTTTACAACCGGAGCATATATTTGGAAGATTGAATGTTCACCTTCGGAGCCCTCCGGGTATACCTCGATGTCCGGATGTTTATTGAAGGTAGGGAATGCCTCCCGCAGCTGGCTATCATGGAGAGTGTATCCCGAACCCGGTAGCCAAGTGGTATAAAACGTGCGCCAAAATTCACCTGTCCAGAGGATTTCCAGTGTGATGTCAACGACGGCATAGTCGCTGGCTTCAAATTTACGCACCATTAACCCAACCGGAAAGTTATCCAGCGTATTCACTTCCACGCACACCATATATTTCGCTGTATTATCGTCTGTTTCGCTGTGGGTCATTCCATAAGTGATGCCCGGCATTTTTTGATCAGGAATGGTCTGGCCGAGGCTTTTGGTATTCCACATATCCCACAACCCAGCTATAGGTGCCGTGCCGTCTTCGCTGTTGTAGTGGATATCAACCTCCATGCCCACCACATAAAATGCGCCCTTGCGCATGAACCGCACATTTTCAAAGCAATTCATAAGTTCCATACTTGGTTTCCTCCATTTCGTCCATAAATTTTCCGGGGGGAACGGGCTGATGGATGGGCGTTGCAATCGGAATTGTGCCGGCGCGATTCCATACATCTGCGAGAAACTTCTTGTAAACGCCTGTTGAGATGAGAAACCGTTTACGTATGCAATCTCAACCAGCGGCTTTCTACTGTCACGCAAATCCAAGGCCACGCAATACAGGCGGTATCGGTTTAGATAATGTTTCACCGTATAGCCTGTAAAAGTGCGGAACATAAAGGAAAAATATGACGGCGACAGATATACCCGAGCCGCTATGTCTATAACGGTAATTGGCTCGGCGTACATGCTGTGGATGTACAAGGTAGATTCGTAGATGCATTGCTCTATGTCCATTCGTTCTTGCCTCCTCCCGCATATATTTATTGTAACACGGTTTGCGGAGATGTATTATCAAAAACAACTTTATATTGCGGATATTTTGCTAATATAGAAATCCGTAACAAATCCCGCACGGCAATCATAAAATGTTACTGCACGGTTATTGTTATGCATGTTCCGTGTTACGCGTAATATCGACAATTAAAAAGGAAAGGTTAGTGAATATGGGTATAGGTTATTTAACTATACAAACGAGAACTGATAACGACACTCTGCCTATAGAAGCGCACGTTACGATAACACAGCCGGACGGTACCGTGCTTTACAAAACTGATACCAACCCCAAATCCGGAAACACCGAAACATTTGAACTGACCGCGCCCGATAAGGAACTGACTCTTGACGCGAACTATAACGCCCCGGCATATTCCGTCGTTGACGTCCATGTTAACGCAGAAGGCTACAGAACCGCACATGTCCACAATGTTGAAATTATCGACACGCGGACAGCAATACTCCCAGTCACAATGGTGCCTATTGAGGATCCGGGCGGCAATCCGGATATCGACATTAATATCGACCCTGTAACCCTGCTGGATCCGACAGCGCACACGCTGATGAATATCACACTTGCCCCCCTGTCGCTGCTTGACCCGACTCCGCGCGACCATGTCGCGCCGCCGGATGATCCTCCCGATTCCGCCGGAGCCGGTGTACTAAGGGAAGTTTTCATCCCCGATTTTATAACAGTCCATCTGGGAAGGCCGGATAACCCCGCTGCCAGAAATGTCAGAGTCAGCTTTATCGATTACATAAAAAATGTCACCTCCAGCGAGATTTATCCAACATGGCCGCATAACGCGCTTGTCGCAAACATACACGCCATAGTGTCGTTTACGCTTAACCGGATATACACCGCTATACGTTTTTTGAGAATGTTTTGTTTTTTGCCTTCCCAAACGATGTATAACACCCCTACCCCATCATTTGGGGAGGTAACCCACATACTTGAAAAATATCCTTACATCTTGCATTATAACCCCGTTTGTTTTCACTCTTGCACCTATTTCTATTTTATTGATTAGAGCTTCGAGCAATTCTCTATCCACCTCAATGATGGTGGATTTTTCTCTTATGAGCGCAGTCCAATGTCGAGTGTCGTTTAATTTGTTTTCGATTTCCTCGGCAGATTCGGTCAGCAGAAAAAGTCTGCGTTCTAATTTAGTTCTGTCGGCTTCCAATTGTTGTATTGTTTCACTGAACTTGTCTGTTGAAATAAATCCACTAATCTTATCTTCATACAAAGCATCAATTTGATTGTCAAACGAATACAGCTGTTGTTCGAGAGTGCGTATTCCTTTGGCAATGGCGGCCTTGTCGCCTCGTTGGTTGCCGACAAGCGATTGCATGAGCTTTTCGACAACGCGATCTTCGTCAAACTCGATTTGCGCTGCGGTTTCCTTTATATGCTCCAACACTATGGATTTCAGGTTTTTTCCCATAATCCTGTGCGTGGAACAAGCCGTCCCACCGCTGCAGGTGTAGGTTATACAGCCATAGGCACTTATGTCTATTACTTTGCCGTTTTTATTCGCCTCTTGACGCTTGAAATAACCCATCTTTGCTCCGCAGTCCGAACAGACAAGCAGACCTGAAAACAGGCTCCGCTGCGGCGCTTTTAACATTACGCCTTTCTTTTTTGCCGTATTGTTGATTGTTTGTACCTTGTCCCACAACTCGTTATCAATGATGGCGGGATGCGTGTTCTCAACCCGTATCCACTCACTCTCGTCGCACCTGTATTCATACTTGTCGCGATATGAACGAATGCCGCGTTTTAATGAAACCGTGTGACCAAGATACAGTTCGTTGCAAAGTATCAGTTTGACGGTTCGACTCGTCCAAACTTCGGTAGTTATTGCCGTCGTTTCACGTCCTTGCTGCTTGAAGTAGTACAACCTCGGCGGCAAGACTCCCTCTTTGTTAAGCTCGCCTGCGACTTTGGAATAACCCATCCCGATTGCCCTGAGTGCAAACATTTTGCGGACAACTTCGGCAGCATGCCTGTCAACCACCAATCGATGACGTTCGGTGTCATGTCTGTCATAACCGTATGGCGTCGTTCCCGAGAGTTTGTGTCCCTCTTTTGCTTTTGCGTGCATTACTGACTTAATGC
The DNA here is from genome assembly GCA_009785525.1 of Oscillospiraceae bacterium. Lineage (GTDB taxonomy): Bacteria > Bacillota > Clostridia > Oscillospirales > Oscillospiraceae > WRMH01. Next base: position 13,079 of record WQWC01000018.1, read on the forward strand.
GTCGGCTGACATCACGCACATAGAAGTCGTTTATGGCATTGATAAACGGCAAAATATCATTTTCGCCGCTTTCGGTATCAATGCCGTCAGACAAAGCCACAAATCTGCATCCCAGCGCGGGGAGCTCTTCTTCCAAATATCGCCCGGTTTCAAGATAGTTTCGGCCAAAACGGCTGAGGTCTTTTACGATAACGAGGTTGATAATCCCGGATCGAACGTCATCCATCATATTCCGAAAGCCTCTGCGATCGAAGTTTGCTCCGCTTACACCGTCGTCAATATAGGTGCGTGTTTCGGTCCACCCCGGCATTATGTCGATGAATTTGGATAACATGGCGTCTTGGTTTTCAATACTGGCAGAATCCTCGCCGTTACGATGATAACCTCTACTATCGCTTGAAAGGCGAATGTACTTGCCGACTTTGTATACCTTCATGCACTTACCGCCGTTTCACCGAGCAGTCCAAGACGGTCAATATCACCGACGAAGTTGTAGATAATCCGAATGTCACACACTCGCCTACCGTCCACAATTTGCGTTTCACCGATAATAATGCGGTCTATGAGCAAATGAAGCATTTCAGCATCAAGTGTTCCGAGCTTTGCGCACTCACGAATTTTACTCACCCAAGCATCGGCATTGTGCATCGCCGGTTTTATTCTGCCAATGCGTTTTTCAAGCACGGCAATTGCCTTAGCTTTTTCTAAACGCGCCTGCTCGTACTTTTGAATTTGCCGCTTGAAGAAACTGTCCAGCACAAGTCCCGCAATTTTGTCTTCATACAAGCTTTCAATTAGGTTGTCGAATCTGTCAATTTGTTTTTTGCAAAGTTCCAACTCGCTTTGATATGCGGCAGAATAATTACTGCTTGACTGTCCGGCTACAATTGCATTGATGATACGTCCTTCGTCATACTCTACTAATTCGGCATAGTTCCGCAACTGCTCCACCACCAATTCCGTCAAGGTGCTTTCGTCGATTGAATGAATTGTGCAAGCATTTTTGCCGCTGCGCCCGTAGGTGCTGCACATATACGAAACACGCCTATACTCGCTGCCGTCTTTGCGTGTGCGACGTTCTACCTGCGCACGATGCTTGAATCCACAATCCGAGCAACAGAGCAATCCCACAAACAGGTTTGTGCCGCCGTCTGTTCTGCGGCTGGGGCGGTACTTCTTGTGTATAAACTCTTGCACACGCTCCCATAAATCAAGATCTATGAGTGGCTCGTGAGTATTATCACAGCGCACCCATTCGTCGCTGTTTTTTCTAACTTGCTTTTGGTTTTTGTACGACATCGAACCGGACTTGCAAGCCACCAAATTGCCGATATAAACTTCGTTTCGTATCATGCCTTGAATGGTCGTTTGCGTCCATAGCCGACTGGTTTTGGTGGGGTTTTTCTCACCTTTGCGTTGGTAGTACAACTCCCGCGGTGTAGCAATTCCGTCATCATTAAGCTGAACGGCAATGGCTCGAAAGCCCATTCCTGCCGCCCGCATCGAGAAAATTCTGCGCACGGTTGGCGCGGTGTTCTCGTCAATGACGAGCTTGTGGCGATTATCCGGGTCTTTTTGGTAGCCGTAAGGTGCATATGTTCCCAAGAATTTACCGCTTTGCGCTGAAACTCGTTTTGCAGCCCGTACTTTCGTACTTGTGGACTTAGAGTGCTGTTCATTGAACCAGTTGCGAAACACCATCATATCGTCGAGCTTTTCGTTAAGCGAGATGAGCTCGCAACCATATTCGGGCAGGAACACTTCAGCGAGATTGCCGACCTCTAAGTAGTTTCTTCCAAGTCGAGAAAGGTCTTTAATCAGTATGGTATTTATGACAGCGTCACGAACATCAGCCATCATTTTTTGAAACGCAGGCCTATTTTGATTCGTACCACTAAACCCGTCGTCCTGATATATCTCGGCTACATGCCACCCCATTTTTTTTGCGTATTTTTCGAGCATGAGCTTTTGATTTTCGATTGAAATGCTTTCTCCTGCTCTGCTGTCCTCTTTACTAAGACGGACGTAAATACCTACTCTTTTTTGTTTTGCCATTTTTACCTCCATGATAATTGACAAAACACAGGGCTACGATTTACATTCATATTGTAGCGCGCTTTTTGTAATAGCGCAGCCCCTTTTGCCAAAATTTTATTCGTGTTTCCTTTCGTTCTCGTCACGCAGAATTTTGCGGATTATCAAGTCTTCAGTTACTGTGGTGAAGCTGGATTTACCGATATATTCGTTTGTTACTCGATATGTTACCTTTCCGACTTGCTTTTCGCGATAGGTAGTAAGCGGTGGTTGTAATTGTTTAGTTATTACGGACATGAGCTACCTCCTTGTCCCTGCTTAATTCTTTCTCTTATATTTATATGAATCAAACGCAATGTGTAGACGATAAGACCAGCTTCATCAATCTGAAAAGTTCTTTCGTAATTTTTTAATGCATCACTCAATTGCTGACAATCTGAATGGCAAATAACATGCTTAAACACAATGACTTCTTCGGCAGTGTTGAATATTCCGCTGATGATGATTGCTTTTTCGGCAAGATCATCGGGACACCCGACCTCGTGGCATTTGAGGGCGATAGTGTTGAAAACCTTAAAATTGCCTTTAAGGAAGCAGTAGAGAACTATCTCATTCTTTGTAGCGAAGCAAGGAAAGAGCCGTAAAAAACATACAAGGGTTCTTTCAATATTCGTATCTCTCCTGATCTGCACAAGGAAGCTGCAATGCTGGCAAGCAGAAAAGGAATTTCACTCAATGCTTTTGTGGAAAAAACCATTTATGATGCGGTTAATTCCTAGGCTCGGATTTATACAGAACAAAAAGCACCCAGTGATAGTCGTATTGACATCACTGGTTGCTTTTTTGTCACCAAATATATCATTTGGCGCGGGGGGTCAGTTTTTAAATTTGCCTAGTAACAAACCTTAATGAAATCTCTCTACATCACTTCCGTCAAAATTCATCGTATAAACTCGTTCGCCGGATTCCGCGTCATAGAAAAAAATTCTATCACCTATAACATGTAAGGCAGTGGTAACTGTATCACGAGTATAGTGTATTTCACCTGTATTTAAATCTATCTTATAAAAAGTCCATGGGTGTGAAGATAACATATCAAGTGTTACGTCCTTGCCCTACTCGTCTATGGCAACACCCTCTGGGCTTACTACTTCAATCTCAAATTGAGCTGTGCCTCTATGTCTGGTAAGCGTGACGACATAGGTGCTAGGGACGCTAAAATCTATATCATGCGTAACGGTTATCGCGTCACAATACATGCTGTCGCTACTACTAGCTCTGCCTTGTCTCAAAATCAAGTATACTTCGCCACCAGTTAAATCAAGTCCAGTATCAACTCCTGCCACGTATATCAGCTTATCCGGTAGGATATATATCTCCATGCCAACAATCTCCAAACCGAAATCACATCCAGATAGAAAAACGCTAATTAGTATGAGTAGTGGCAATATTCTTTTCTTCAATGCAATTATCTCCTTCTTCTGGGAAATCTATATGTGGGCAAAGGCAGACCTGTTGCAACGGGGTTCGGTCTAAGGCCTCCGTTTCTATCATAGGCGTATAAATTCCCGTTGGTTGCCGCCAAATATACCGTTGGTACAAGAAATCTTGTAGGCCATTTGTCCTGTGAAGAAAATTCAGTTCCCCTATGACAATAACAATGTGGATGGGTATGTACGAATGCCACCATCAGCATATCAAGCCGACTAAACGTTGCTCCGGCGGAAATAGTTCCAAGTATTACATTGCGAACAACATCAGCGTGTCCTCCCCTTGGCATATCGAAATAAGTAAACAGCGGCACACCATTAAAGTTTCTTCTGTAAATGAAACTTCCTCTTTCGCGATTGTCCTCAAATGTTCGAGGGAGATTTTCCTTTGCAAACCCTGCAGCTGCCGCATCGGCGCTTATAAACCAACTTCCTGCGCTGGAGAGGCCAAACGCTGCAAAGAAGCCTTCGTAAACAACCATCGAACCGGAGCTGTTTATATACGTACCGAGAACGCCTTCTGTAAATGAACGAGTTATGTTATTGACTGTTACGGTTGCCGTACTTGTGGCGGCGTTCCAAACAACAGTCCCGTTGTTTGCTTCAGCGAAGGCCCTAAGATTCAATCCGCTCGGGTCAACAAACATCACCGGGTTATGTACGCAATACATATACAAATTCCCAGCCTGCATTATTGCAAGCGAACCATCTTGCATATTCCCCACATTCCAAAACGGATCCTCTTGCGTAAACCGCCCCGTTCTGGGATTATACACCCTAGCCCGCAGATAAATCGTCGCCGTCTCCCAATCGTAATACTCGCCAGCAAATCGAAACGGATTCGTATTCCCCTCATCCTGATCACGCTCGACCCCGAACGCGTCGTAGTGATAAGTATGCAGCAGCTCACCCGCGTTGTCAACTCGTTGCACGACGTCGCCTCTTGCGTTGAACAAGTACCAGCCGTGATGCTCACTGCGGAGCAATCGCCCGCCGCCGCCTCGGTAGAAGCGGTTGATTACGGCGTTGCTGGCGTTGAGCTCCAGCACGATGTGCGCGCCGTTCCAGACGTGGGTTACTCTTGTGTGATTCGATGTCTTCGAGTGCCGCAGACCATCGGCGCGGTAGACGTACGTGACGCTCACCAGCGCGGCGCCGTTGAGCACTTGCGTCAGTTGATTGAACGCATTGTAGGTGCGGGTCTCAGTCTGTCCGGCGGAGACTCGCGTCAGCTGGTTGCCATTGCGGTCAAGGCCTACGCAACACGGCTAATGAAACCTCTCCACATCACTTCCATCAAAATTCATCATATATATTTGTTCATTTGTTTCTCTGTCATAGAAAAAGATTCTGTCTCCTATAACATGAAGAAGAATGGCATCAGCGCTGTCAGTAGAATTTGCTTCACCTGTATTTAAATCTATCCAATGAAAAGTCCATGGCGACGCTAATGGCATAGATGGCATACCGAATGTCATATAAAAAAGAATATTATCCTTTCTGTTAACAAGTTCGCCGGGCATTGTTCTATCTATAGAATGCACTGTGAAAAATTCTTGAGTAGAATCATCAAATTTTCTAATTGAACCACCGCCTGGTCCTAGTGCCTCTATATAGTATATGTTCCCTTTGTAAACAAAAAAGTTTCGACCCATGTTCCCTTGAAAAATCAGCTCTCTATTTTCCCCGGTTAATTCCATTCTATATAATAAAGTTCGGCCGTTAATAATTGTAGCATAATAAATTTCATTATCATAAAAATATATATCGTGTATACTATTATCAGACAAAATTCTAACATTGGTTCCGTCTAAATTCATAGCAAAACTATCGCTTCCTAAAGCATATATAGTGCCGTCAAGAACGAATAAAAAATTAACCCTAGTTTCACTGAGCCTCTCGTTCTGCTCCCCATCTATAGTCATTCTATAGATTTTGTTACTAGTACCATCAGCATAATAAATGAAACCATCAACAACATTGAGATATAAAAAATCTCCGGCTCCTATAGCTCGACTCTCTCCACTGCCTATACTTCTTCTGTTCAAAAAAGATTCTGATCCGATAACCGCCATATAATAAATATAATAATTATCATTGGTTATAACGCCCAAGTTCCTTAAATTGCCTATGGTATTACCTTGGTTCTCCGGCATTAAATTTGTTAATACAGGTTCTTCACTATTAGATGGAATCAAAGCACAAGATGAAAGAAAAATTGATTGCAAGATTGCAATGAAAATGATCAAAAATTTTTTGTTTTTTAGCATACTATATATCCTCCCGTTTTTTAATAAATTGTTGTGCAACCTATGGGACGGCTATAAAACCGCCCCATAGGTTATTGTTAAAAATTTCAATTAGAAAAATGGTGTAAACGTTCCAACATTGCGGCTACTTCTTATAATATAATTAGTACTGATACCGGTTGTGCCAGACAAAGTTACTAATCCCCCAATACCAAATTGAGTAAGTGACCATATTTGTACAAACCTGTATGGGGAATCCACGGCTATCTGTCTTTGAAATATACGATTCCGCAATTGTGCTTCTATGATTCCGGCAAAAAGACCTCCTGCTAAATCACCTATTATCTCCCACCCGCTTGGTGCTGTGGCCGGATTCAGTGTCCCCGGGTTAGGTAGGGCTTCTAGTGCTGAATCCGCAATCGAATTGAGCTGCAGCTGCATTTCCCGCGCTCTTTCAATAGTAATGATAAGCGATTGTCCAAATTCGAACGCAAAGAAACCTGGGATTTCATAGCTATGATGTCCGCCCTCTGGTCCCAAGTGCCACTTGTATTGACCATTACCCATTGGTTGCGGCTGATTATTTGCAAGATAACGCTGCGCGGCAGGTCTTGGAACCGCCGCTGCCGGAACCTCCTCACCGTGCCCAAGTAATGCGTTCATTCGCCAAAATCTATAACCGCACGGAGAATGTACCACAGCACCGTCTGGCGGTCTACCTCTACCTGGTATAGTCGTAACACCATTGACCAGATTCCCCATGACCCAGCTTCCGTCAGGCATTGTCACACGCACGGCGGTAAGTCCGCTCGGGTCAACAAACATCACCGGATTATGTATACAATACATATACAAATTCCCAGCCTGCATTATTGCAAGCGAACCATCTTGCATATTCCCCACATTCCAATGCGGATCCTCCTGCGTAAACCTCCCCGTCCTAGGATTATACACCCTCGCCCGCAGGTAAATCGTCCCAGTCTCCCAGTCATAGTACTCACCAGCGAACCGGAACGGATTCGTATTCCCCTCATCCTGATCGCGCTCGACCCCGAACGCATCGTAGTGATAAGTATGCAGCAGCGCACCCGCGTTGTCAACTCGCTGCACGACATCGCCGCGGGCGTTGTGCAGATACCAACCGTGGTGCTCACTGCGGAGCAACCGCCCGCCGCCGCCTCGGTAGAAGCGGTTGATCACTGCGTTGCTTGCGTTGAGTTCCAGCACGATGTGCGCACCGTTCCAGACGTGCGTTACTCTCGTGTGATTCGATGTCTTCGAGTGCCGCAGGCCATCGGCGCGGTAGACGTACGTGACGCTCACCAGCGCGGCTCCGTTGAGCACTTGCGTCAGTTGATTGGACGCGTTGTAGGTGCGGGTCTCAGTCTGCCCGGCTGAGACGCGTGTCAGCTGATTGCCGTTGCGGTCGTAAGTGTAGGTGGCTGTCTGCGGGTCGGTGCCTGTGCGCACTGTGCTCAGCAAGCGGTTGTTCAGGTCGTAATTTTGTTGATTTTCTTCAAATAACACCTAAAACTCAGATAGACGTTTCCAGTTAAGTTCTGCAGGGGTGTCATTGAAAGATTCACCTGACTCCTGCAAGATTTCATTTGTTTCGTGGTTCATGCAATCTATGGCAACGCTAACTGAGTATCCCTCTATCAAGATGCCGTCAGGAGAAAGTGAATACTCTGTTATGATTTCTATAATATTACCTGCACTGTGCCGGATTGAACGCGTGTTTACCTCGTGAATCTCGTCAGTAATTTCAGAAGCAATAATACGATTTAACGAACTCCCGTCGATTGTATACACATTTAAGACTCTGATTGGCCGCCATTCTCCATGTTCATCTCTACCTTTGTATCCGATAATCAATTCCGGAGAGCCGTTACTGTTTATGTCATAAAGAGCAAACACTAGAACTCCTCCATGATGAATGTGAATGAAGTCAACATCAAAAAACCAATAAAATCTTTCGGTTAGCGGAGAGCCAAGAATTATCTCAGCCGGTTGTTCACCATTTTCAAAGGCGAGGTATGTGGAAATAATTGGCGCATAAACGCTGTGCCAAGCTGGAGTGTTCTCCGCCGGGCTATCCGGCACATCTGCCATCTCAGATTGGGATGGCGTGTTCCCTAATGTATTTGGATTGGTATTAACGTGCATACACCCTGCCATAAGCAGTATCAATAAAATAACAACTATAAAATTTTTCTTCATAATAATTAAAACTCCTTATCCTTAACCAAGTAGCTGTCCCACTAAAGTTCTCATCCAATTTCCTACGTGTTGGTCAACAGGGGCATTTGCACCGACAAAAGGTGTAGCGGATATATGCAGATGGGGCGGAGTATTGTCAGCAGCACCCCAATTCCCAAGTCTTCCAATAGGTTGCCCTGCTTCTACTCGAACAGTACCACCGCTACCTACAGTAGCAAATCCAAAGTCACTCGGGCTATTTGGAGCTAAATGCGTGTGGAAGTATATCATTCCGTCGTCACCCAAAAGTTGTAAGGTCGCCCTGTTTCCGGCAGCTCTGCTAACATCGTTTTGAACTCGAATTAGTGTTCCGGACGTGATTGCAAAAACTAGAGTCCCTTCCGGCGCGAAAATATCCACTGCATCTCTGCCACCGCGGTGATACCAATCAATCCTTGTATTTGTTTCAATATCAACAGGAAATACATAATCATAACCTCCAATTTGAACAACCCTCAAAGCGTCAGCTGCCGCTCTCATAGCCGCTCTCGCAGCATCAGCTATCGCTTTCGCAGCATTGGCCGCCCTCTCCCACGCAGCCTCCCACGCAGCTCTTGCAAACAATCCCCACGGGTCAATAAACATCTCCGGATTATTCATCACATAAACATACAGATTCGCAGCTTGCAATACAGCAGCGACACTGCTTTGCATGTTGTGTATGCCCCAATATGGGTCCTCTTGAGTAAAGCGGCCTGTTGCTGGATTGTAACAACGAAACCGCAGATAAATCGTACCCGTCTCCCAGTCGTAATACTCCCCAGCAAACCTAAACGGATTCGTATTCCCCTCATCCTGATCGCGCTCGACCCCGAACGCATCGTAGTGGTAAGTATGCAGCAGCTCACCCGCGTTGTCAACCCGCTGCACGACATCGCCTCTTGCGTTGAACAAGTACCAGCCATGATGCTCACTGCGGAGCAATCGCCCGCCGCCGCCTCGGTAGAAGCGGTTGATGACGGCGTTGCTGGCGTTGAGTTCCAGCACGATGTGCGCGCCGTTCCAGATGTGCGTCACTCTCGCGTGGTTCGATGTCTTCGAGTGCCGCAGACCATCCGCGCGGTAGACGTACGTGACGCTCACCAGCGCGGCTCCGTTGAGCACTTGCGTCAGTTGATTGAACGCATTGTAGGTGCGCGTCTCAGTCTGCCCGGCAGTGACTCGCGTCAGCTGATTGCCGTTGCGGTCGTAAGTGTAGGTGGCTGTCTGCGGATCGGTGCCTGTGCGCACGGTACTCAGCAAGCGGTTGTTCAGGTCGTATGTATACGTGACGGTGTAAGTCTCGTCACCGGTCACCGTCATCGTCAGGCGGTTGCCACGGTTGTCGAATGTGTAGGCGCGGATTATGGTGATAGTGCCGGTTGCCGACATCGCCGCCGACTGCACCGCAGCCGTACCGCGCTCGGCGGCAACCGCTGCATTCATCGCATCCCATGATATGTAGTATTCTGCGTTCACGGCAAGCTCGTGGCTGTAGTAGGTATCAAAAGCGTGACCGCCGGGGGCTGGCGGACAAATATCATCCGGTGTATTACCCGCAACCACAGCGTCCGGGCCAACATGGAAATTCGCGGAACCGCCGCCAAATGTCGAAATTCCACCGCCGTAGATGCCAAGAAAAGATATACCATCAGCGTGGTTATTCGTAATACTGCCGTCCGTCATGTTTAGTCCCTGACCAGAGGCAATCGTTGATAACACCAAAACGCCACCGCCAACCATTGCTGAGTTGTTCGTTATCATACCGCCGCTCATGTTCATGCGGCTGTTTCCGCCGATAGACACACCGCCGCCCGTACTTGCACTATTATTCCGGATTGTGCCGCCGGTCATGTTAAACGTTGCGCGTCCTCCTGATGGGCTGCCAAGCTCTACCGCACCGCCAGATGTCAAGCCATGACGGTTTTCAATCACACTGCCGGCATTCATCGTGAATGTGCCTCCGGCGTTTACACGCACACCGCCTGAGCCTGTGCCGCCCGCATTCAGGGCCTCAGCGCCACCTGAACGCATTGCCTCAGCTAATGCCTCAACCAACGCGTCAACATCGGATTCTGTTCTCCTCGACGACGCTAATTCCGATAGCAGCGCCTCGATCTCTGCCAGCGCTGATTCCGACAGCATCGCCTCAAACTCACGCGAATGTGAAAGCGCCGCTGGCCCCGTGGCGCCGCCGCATAGCGTGATGTTCTGTCCCAGTGTCAAGCCGCCGTTCACTATAAAGTGCCGCTGACCGTCGTTTGTTTGCGTCAACGTCCGCATGTCGCCGTCTACGCCCACGAGTATGATGTTACGGCGTTCCGGGATCACGATCGCGTCACCCGCCGTGCCGCTTGGTGCGGCAAAGCTATCCGAAATTTGAATCGTCAGCGGCATGAGCACAGGCGCCCCATTGATCACGTTTCGGAGGTCTTCCCATGTGCTTGCGGTAACCGGTGGCGGCGGTCTTTGCCCCAAAACAGGCCGCGGAGCCATTCCGACCACATAGTCCATTAATACGTCTACATCTACTTGGTCTATAACGCCATCGCGCACAACATCTGCCGCCGCATGGACAATAGCGTAATATCCAGGAAAGCTTCCTCTTACATATTGAGTCAATATTTGAAAATCAAAGACGTCAACAACACCATCATCATCCACATCACCCCAAAGCGACCAAATGGCGTACAAATCAATATTCCCGCCAACCGCAAGCGCTTCGAACTCTGCTTGTGTGAATGACACCGGCACAGCAATCGGATTATCAGCCAGAAGCGGCCTGCGATGTCCGTTTCTGCTGCGGCCTGAGCCATCAAGCTGCGCATCCGTGAACCAGCCCCAGAACGCAAGCTGCCCTTGCGCGTCTACGTAGTCAACATATGCTGTGACGGCGCTCAAGTCCAGCGGTTCGCCGAAGGTTACAGGGATTGTGATAGATTCCGCACCGGCGAAAGTGCCTTCGCCGTACGCGTGGAAGGTGAGGGTGGGTTCCTGCGGGGTCGTCGTCGCTTCCAATACCGCTTCTTCACGAATCAATCGCCTTGCCAAGTCGTAGGTGTAAATCATTGTGCGGTCAGACCCCACCACTCGGCTTGTGTTTCCGTCCAAATAGTAGGTATATACATAACTCGACAGGACGTCATTCCCCTGCCTATTGGTTACACTGGTGACCAGATTGGCCAGATTGTATGTGTACTCGGTTATTACCCCATTGCCAAGCGTTACCCTGGTGCGGTTGCCGTTGAAGTCGTACGTATAACTTGAAAGCAATCCGCCGTTTGCCGATCTTACGGACTGCAAACGCTGGGCTGAGTCGTATGCGTATGTGTTATTGATATGCACATGACCGTTGATGGCCGTCGTCGCCCGCGTTACGTTATTTGCCGCGTTGTATTGGAATGTCTTGACAACGCCGCCGGTCTCTTCCTGCCGGATCACACGCCCCTGTGCGTCGTAACGGTATGTTATGGTGTGAGAGCCGTTCGTTTCGCTGAACAATGCGCCTGTCCCGTGGAAAATATACGCACGATGGTTCACAACCGCACCATTTCGCGTCGCGTCTTCTCGCACCAGCCGTCCCAGAGTGTCATAGGTCATCCTAAATTGAGTGCCATTGCGGTCGGTTCTGGTCAAAAGCAAACCATTCTGATCGTAAGTAAAAGTCTCTATCTGACCCAACGCGTCTCTGATTTGGGTCAGCTGCCCCCTGTTGTTATATGTATATGTGGTCGTAGCTCCGCCGACCCGCTTGGTCAATATATTACCGGCAAGATCATACGTATATTCCGTCCGTATGCCATTTGCGCCGCCTGTTTGCGACGACATCAGCCGGTTATGCCGGAAAGTGTTCTCCGTAGTTGCCCAAATCTGCGCAGTTCCCGGAAGATTAACCAACGTGGCAGTCCGGGTCAAATTGCCGTTCCTGTCGTAAAAGTACCTGGTCGTGGCATATTGTATGACGTTACCGACTTGCTCGAACGGTACACGCTGCTCAATAAGCCGCCCAAGGGCATCATAGGTGAACCGCTGTATATTACCCATGAAATCGGTGGAAGTTACCAGCCGCCCCATGCTGTCATACGTATTGTGGGCCGTTCTTCCCGCTATGTTCCGGACAGACGTCACACCGAAGACGTTGTAGGTAAAGCGATTATCAACGCCCAGAGACCACTCTCTGGTAACGCGCCCGGCGAGGTCGTGAGTGTAGTTAACGATTCTGCCGCCGACAGTGCCCTCCTGTGTCCTGTGGCCAAATCGGTCGTATTGAACAAACGTCTGGATACTGGGTTGGATACTGGGTGCACCACCGCCATCAAGAACCGTTGTCACAATCTGTGAATTACCCTGCCAATCGTATACGTCGTGATAGACTGTCGTTTCTCGGTGCAACACTACGCCGCCAGCGTTTAATCTATCTGTAGTCACTACACGGTCAAATATATCATACGCAAAAGTTGTCCGCTGAGATGAGGCGATCCCTTGCGCGTTACGCGTTTCGATAAGCCGCATACGATTGTCGTAAGTATTAGTCAGAATCTCAATGCCGTTGGGATTCGTTATGGTCAGCAGATTCCCGAAGCCGTCGTACCGATAAGCATATATTGCCCCCAAGACCGTCCTATGTGTTACTGTATTCTGTTGATCGTTGTATGCATACGTCACATGGCCTCCGGTTGGGAAGTCAATTCTTGTCACACGGCCAACCCTGTCGTATTGCCAGCGCGTTATATATCCGTTCGGATCGGTTTCAGAAAGCGTCCGCCACATTGTGTCATAGGTAAAGCGGCGTTCTACGATGCCGGTGCCGCCGACCAACGTGCCGTCCGGATTCCGTACATTGGTTGTTCGGATTGTTTGGGGCATGGTGCCACTGTTATATGTTATCTGTGTTGCAATAAAATCAGCACCCCTGCTGTCTGGGAACTCCCGTATTTCGGTCACGTTACCAAAGGCGTCATGCAAGAAGTCGGTTCGGGATTGGCGCACATTGTTTTCGTAAACGTACGTCCTTATGATATTTCGGCCATCCCAGGATAACACGTTCTGTTTCCTTATCGTCGTATGCGCGTCCGGTCTTGAGATTCTGGTCAGGGGCAGACCAAATCGGGCATCAAAGGTATAGTCTATTCTGTATCGCACGTCGGTGCTGCCATTGGCCAATGGACTGACGGACTGTATAACCTGTCCACGTTGGTTATATGTAAAATCCCGTCGGGTATTACGTGAAAAATTCCCACGATGCTCTGTCAGTTCAATGCGGGTGGGTAGTTTGTCGTTGTTGTAGGTTATACTTTGTTCCGACAGTAGTATATTGCCGGCGTTGTACGTTCTCTGGGAGATGTTCAAGTGCAGGTTGTTGAAGGTGTAAACTGTGCGCAATCCATTGTTTTGCGTGACCGTCGTACTGTAGAGACTATTCATCCACCAATGAATAGTCAGATCAAAGGCACTGCCATGATAACTGAAGGTTGTTCTTAAATATTCACGCTGGTTATATATCAGAGACCTGGCTGAAACTTTATACACTTGCCGTGTAATAGTAAAATAATACCCCGAACAAGAACAATACCACAAACAATGCCCTGAAGAACAATGACAATTCCTCGAACACCTCCACGCTCCAAAACACAACCCATAACAAGAACAATGACGCCGCGACAAAAAACCAAAGGTGTGCAGACTGTATTCAAAGCGCATCTGCGCCCCGGATGGATACGTTACCCTGTTGAGTAATACTATAGATAATAGACGCACATACTGATTATGTGGTGGAGGACTGGAAGGGTTGGTGTATTCCTTGGAAGTATAGCCAAAGGAAGTCACAGCGCCAACTTGATCTTGAACGCTGGTCAACACAAATGTACTTATTTGCGAAAGAAAAAACTCTTCATTAAAGCTACACCAACTTTCCCCTAATACAAGGTGCCGCGACAAAGTCATGGCAAAATTGCTCCCATCCGAGCCTGTTATTGTAATTGTACTGGTTTGAGTAAGGGGTTGCCATTGATTCTGGATATTGATTTCACTGCCGTTTGTGTCCACAATTCTTGTAAGAACCCACGAGGGCACCCACCCAGCAGCATACTCAAATCGGATCGTATTCCCAAACCGGTCACGCATTCCTATTATACGTCCTTGATTAAAGTAATATGTTGTGCCGTTGTAAAAGCTCAGACGCTGATTTGATTGAAGAGGGCCGCTAACAAAGCCACTATAATGAGAAAGTTGCATGTCATTAAGGGTGTGGTGGCTTAATAATCCGTTCCAGCCTAGTTCAAATGTGCCTCTTCCGGGGACATACAGTGTATTGTCCAAAATATATGGTAAATCAAATCTCCACCCAACACCGATGTCGCCCACACCGTTTAAAAAGTGATTTGTTAGATCCCAAACTGCTTTTGAAGAATTGTAGACTATGTCCAGATTCAGATCAAACCCATTGCGGCCTGGCAGATTTAGAACATTCATGCGGAACATCGCCGCACCGGTATTAAGGGATACCGATTCGTTAGCGTTAAAGCGCAGATTAAACGGATTTACAACTATACTGTCGTGCGACGGCGCTGACATAGGCGCAAAGCCGTAATTCAAGATTTCCATGCCGTACTCAAGTATCTGATACAATTCGGCAGCATCTATGCCTGCAACCGACATTACCGCTTCCATGTCGAAGGGATACTGCATTGCCGTTGACCTGTTCTGCGCCAAAGGCGGGTATGGAGGACCTATTTGTTCGTTGATCAACACGTCTTCTTGCTCAGCAACCAGCCTTGCCGATCCGGCGCAATACGTGCAAGGTTCCAGCATAAACGTTTGCGGCTCGGCCTGTAATGCCGCGCCAAGCGCAAACGCCGCTTCGATTTCTGCTGTACTGTGATTGTTCAAGAACATACGCCGAGCCTCGTTAAACGCACTGGCATTGGTGAACGCCGCGTGAGCTGTATCTAGTTGGGCAGCTTCGATAAAACTATAATGTCTGCTACTGCGATTGGCAGACAGCAGATCTTGGACATCCAACAACCTTGTCTCAGTGCGGCTCTCGCCCGGCTCGTTTGTTAACATGAATGGTCTGTTGACCAGTCTTCGACTATTTACCTCATCGGATATATCAAACCTTTGCGCAAACCATTCAAAGCGCCTGACTTCCATCATCCGCTCATGGATGGACGGCATTGCTTCAATTATCATCTGCGCTTCCGCATAATCAAACAGTCCGCCGGACATGATCATTATGAGCTCTATGCTTTCCGCTAATGTAAAGCCATCGCGTTCCATTATGTCGAACAATTGGCTGGTAACATTACGGGCCCCGTAGGCTATATCCAGTTGTATAAAAATCAAAGAGCGTTCGTTTTCCGTCAAGTCGGAAAAGCCCCGCCCTTCGCTTAATAGCATAGAAAATTCATCCATTTCACGCGCACGTGAATCCCGCTCTCTCATAAGCTCCTCAAGAGCTTCTGGAAACAGCTCGCTCAATTCATTGAGCTCCATATCTAACTGCGATATGTCTATGTACTGATTTCCGGAGAACGCATCAAATTCACCCATTTGCGACAGCATGTCGGGGTCAAAGCCATATGGTGCAATTTCAGGTAAATTCGTCCATGCCGGTCCGCTTTCAGCTGCAAGCGCTGTATATGGCAGAATCATTGCCATAATTAGAACTATGACCATCAGTTTCGTAAAAAGCTTTCTCATCATCTTGCATTCTCCTCGTTTGTTTTGTTCTGCTGATCGTATAAATATGCAATATTATGCAATAATTTATACTAAATTGTCACACTTTGTCAATGCTTTCTCATGTATTTGTGAATTATACATTGCAAGATTTAAGTGTTGGGTCTTTTTTTTGCAATGTTAAATGATAGTATTTTTTATGTTACTTCTAATGATGTTTTATATTTAAACGGCAACTCAAAGCGAATGGTTGTTAACAGTACTTATGATAAGTCATGCGTTAACAATTTGCCGGAAGTTATTAGGGCCGCTGCAGTCTGTAAGATCATCTGATAGATCCCCGGCTAAGAACCATTCGACAGCAAAACTAAAAAACCCGGGCAACAGTTCATGCCTATACTTTTAAATATTGCAAGTTTGCATTGTTTATATTTCACCATAATCGCAGCTATTTTTTGTATTGTTTGTCAAAAATACAGCTTGACACCTCACCCGCCTATGTAGTAATTTATTAATAAGCTAGGAAAAAGAGGTATTTATCGTGATGGTTTTTGGTTTTGCAATTATTATTGGCATTATTTTTCTTCTTTTACAGAATGATAATGTCAATAAAAATTCATTGCGGAATTAATTGTGGAGTAGCATCAAAATAAACGTCTCCGATTAGACCTGTAGTGAAAACCACTACAGGTTTTTGTTTTCCCGGCGGCAATACATACGCTGTTTTCATCAACGCACTGTACTCAGGAAGCAGAAATTAACCGGTATGATTCCCAGAACAGAAACTATTTTATTAAAACAGGAGGTATTATTTGCATGCGAACGAAAAACTTTAAGAGGGTATTGGCAATAACTCTAATCCTCGCTATGATTCTATCAGGCACAATACAGGCGCTGGGCGCGCAACAATCGAACGATGTTTTTTCGGATATTTCAGGACATTGGGCGAGAGAAGCTATACTAAACGCATACGAGACAAATCTTGTAACCGGATATCCGGATGGGACATTCAGGCCGGATTCGTTTATCACGCGCGCGGAAACAGTAACAATTCTGAATAATCACTTCAACATGACTTCCAGAGAGCCTGTCCTTTTTACAGATGTTTCTCCTGGCTATTGGTTCTACAGCGCAGTTTCAGCGGCTGTCAGCGCCGGTTATGTCAGCGGATTCCCGGACGAAACTTTCCGGCCGAATGCAAATCTGACAAGATTTCATGCGGCTCTAATGAAACATAGAATATTGGGAAGTCTACAACCGAGTGATTTAAGTGTAATCGACAACTTTACAGATGTCGAAAGAATTCTGACAGGTAATTCGGAAAATTTATACGCTATTGCTTTTTTTGTTGAAAATCAGATAATGCTTGGTTATGCGGATCAAACATTGCGTCTAGACAATCCGATCACCCGCGCAGAGTTTCTGACATTGCTGACAAGGGTTATTGCGCTTGACAATGTCGAAGAAGCCGATGATTCAGAAGACGGCTATGCGCAACCAACAGCACCAACAGCGCCAACAACAACACCGTCGACTCCCGGCGGCGGAGGCGGAGCAGGAGGATGGGTCGGTGGTACTTCGCACTTCCTTATAACGGTAACAGCGAAAGAAAGCGGCTCGGTAAGCGAAGGCGGCGTCTTTGCTTTCGGCTCATCGGTGACTCTCACTGCGACCCCTGATGAAGGATTCTACTTCTACGGCTGGTTTGAAAATGGCGAACGCGTTTATGCTGATGCAGAGTACACGTTTACAGTCACACGCGCAAGGACACTTCAAGCAAGATTTGTTACGGCTATAACAGTAACAGCGGGAGAAGGCGGCTCGGTAAGTGAAGGCGGCGTCTTTGCTTTCGGCTCATCGGTGACTCTCACCGCGACCCCTGATGAAGGATTCTACTTCTACGGCTGGTTTGAAAATGGCGAACGCGTTTATGCCGATGAAGAGTACACGTTTACAGTCACACGCGCAAGGACACTTCAAGCAAGGTTTGTTGATGCTGACAGGTGGGCCGTTTCCCTGGTTTGCGTTTACAGGACTTGGGACAGCGTCTACCACATGAGCGTTACAATCGGCACCCGCATGAGAGGAATGCCCGGAGAAGAAGCAGCTATAGATTGGCTAATAGCTGAATTTGAAGCGCTTGGCCTTGAAACGGAGAAGCATACCTTTGACTCAGCGGCAAACAGCATGATGCAGAACATCGGATACATCACAATACATAATGCAGAGAACTTCTGTGGTGTGGGGCGCTTTCTCGGCGGAATTGTAGATGGCAGAGAAAGATGGGGCGGCCCATTTGTGCTGCCATATCATGGACGTGTTTGGGAAGTGGGCGCGGCTGCTAATGGTCTCATTACAAGCATGACCGGTCCTGCCGAAGGTGTTACCGGAGAAGTAGTGTTCATAGGCGATATCCCCGCCGCGCTCAATAATGCCGCAGGTATCAGGGCGCTGTTTGAAGCAGCCGAAATAGAGCATGGAACACTGGAAGGCAAAATTGCGATGGTTGGACTAAGACAGCCGACAGCAGCTATAGTTAACATTGCTATGGAGTTCGATGTTGCCGGCGTGATGGGACATTCAGTCACCGGAGGTCGCGGAAACTTTGGAGCGGCATCCAGCCCGAGCGTAACCGCCGGTACACCAATCCCAGTCGTTGGTCTCGCTCTTGCCCAAGCGGAATGGCTCAAGGCATTTCTGGAACAAGAGCCGGTAACGGTGACTATACATACGCAACGCTACGACACCCCTGTTTCCTGGAACGCCATCGGCAGAAAACCCGCGATAAACAATCCGGACACTGCGCCTATCTTCTATATCTTCGGTCATATTGACACTGTTATAGGCGCTCCGGGCGCTAACGATAACGCCAGCGGTGTGGCCGTTACGCTGGAAGCAGCGAGAGCATTGTCGCAGCTTCACACCCCAGATGTTGAACTTCGCTTTGTCGGCTTCGGACATGAGGAGTCCGGTCTGCGCGGAGCGAACCAGTATATACTCAGAATGCCCACCGAAGAACGAGATCGCATAGCCGGTGTATTTAATATGGATATGACGGCATCATCCGATTTTGTCGAGGCGCCGTACTGGACAATGTCAACAGTCAATGGCTTGCCAAACCTGGTTACCAACACCTTCATTGCCACTGCCGACCGTCTTGGATTTTATGGAATCCTTCAGTTGGCCCAATTCAGCTCAAGTGACCACGTTCCATTCCACAACGCAATGAGGACAGGAATGACTGGCGGAGCAGCGAATGCCGCCAACAATCCTTATCGAATACCTGCCGCCATGGGAATATGGCTCGGCAGAGTAAATCCGGGTATGATAACACCAAGTAACTACACTGTTGAGCGCTACTATCATACACCGCAGGATACAATCTGGGAGAACATATGCAAAGAGCGCTTGAATATGTGCATACAAATTGTCACGGCATCCGTCTATTATATGGCGCGGAACTACCTGCTGCACTATGCAACGGTTGCGCCGATAACTGCGTCAAGTCTGGATATGCCTACTCGCATTTATCCCGACATCAATGAGATCAATGGCTCATGGTATGAATTCGAACTTGAGATGGTCTCATGACGAAACATACCTTGAGCGTGCATCCACTATTTCAACGCACCCTTAACAACTACGCAATTCTTTGATACTATAAAGCATCAAGCGGGAATTTACTATCTCGCCCCTGAGCAAGTCCTTTGCTTGCTCAGGGGCGAGTTTTGTACATTTAAGCATCGTAAAACCCTGCGTTCATGCCATTTCCTTGCACCTTCTCAAAAAACGAATAACCACCGAATGGTACCGTAGCCGCGGCTTTAACTTCGATATAACCAACTCCACAGCATTTGACCAGGCTTTCAGATACGGTGGCCCCATATTCGACAACATCAGCCAGATTGTTGACGGTATTTTCAATACATACGCACGTAGAATCGGTTTCCAGAATCCGTTCTTCACCTCATACTGCAACGGAACCACGGCGACTTGCGCTGGTCTTTCACAATGGGGAACCGTGCCGTTAGCGAATCAAGGCCTGACTCCGTTGCAGATACTTCACCGCTTCTACCCCCGTGACCTAGAGCTTGTCTCAAGCGACAATATCCGAGGCATAATAGAGTCCTTCCCCGGCACCCCGCTGCGGCTTGGCAGCTCCGACCCATCAGTACAGAGAATGCAAAATTTCCTTAACAGAATCCGTATAAATTTCCCGCTTATACCCCGTATATCAAATCCCAGCGGCGTGTTCGATGCTGAGACGCAGGAGGCTGTCCGGGTTTTTCAGCGGACATTTAACCTCACTGCCGACGGCGTTATCGGTCGCGAGACATGGAACAGGATATCATTCACAAACGTCGCCGTCACAAGACTCGCGGAGCTTGACAGTGAGGGGACTCGCGTTACCATCGGGGAAAATCCGCCGAACGTGGTGCTGTCTCAAGGCTCACGCGGGGAGAACGTGCTGCAGCTGCAATTCCTGCTGAATTTTATCTCCGAGTTTTACGACCCCGTGCCAACGGTAATCAAAGACAGCGTCTTCGGCCCTGATACGAGGAACGCCGTTATCGAGTTCCAGCGACTGTTCAACCTGACGCCGGACGGCGTAGTCGGCCCTAATACGTGGAACAGGCTGTACGCTGTCTATCGCGGAATCCGTGAGACGACACCGATTCCGCCGAATCCCGTTCCGCCGCCCGGGGCAACACCGCCTTTTCCGGGGACGCTTATCAGAGCCGGGTCAACAGGTGAAAACGTAAGATTAATCCAAAGCCGCCTCAACTCGATTGGTGAAGCGTATCCAACCATACAGCCGCGCCTTGCGGTTGATGGAATTTTCGGCCCGTTGACCCAGGCCGCCGTGATCGCTTTTCAGCGCGAGTTCGTGCTGACTCCGGACGGAATTGTCGGACCCATCACTTGGGGCAAGATTATGGAGATGTACGCACTTCTTGAAGGCGGCACCCCGACACCCCCGGTGCCTCCGGCACCGCCGCCTCCTCCGCCTCAGGCGGAGCTTCCGCCATATCCGGGAACGCTTATCAGGGTCGGTTCAACTGGTGAAAACGTAAGATTAATCCAAAGCGCGCTGAACACCATCCGCGCGGAGCATCCCAGTATCCCGCAGCTCACAGTTGATGGTATCTTCGGCCCAATTACGCAGAGCGCCGTCGTCGCGTTCCAGCGCATCTTCAACCTCGCGCCGGACGGGATAGTTGGACCCATCACCTGGGGCAGGCTTAGAGCGGTTTTGCCGACTATCGGCACCGGTGCCGCCACACCATCGAACCCGCCGTTTCCGGGGACACTTATCAGCGTTGGCTCCACCGGGGAGAACGTCCGGCTAATCCAAAGCGCATTGAATACCGTCCGTGCAGAACATCCCGGTATCCCGCAGCTCACGGTTGACGGTATCTTCGGCCCGATTACACAGGGCGCCGTCGTCACTTTCCAGCGTATTTTCAACCTAGCGCCGGACGGGATAGTTGGACCGCTGACTTGGGGCGCACTTATTGCGCAACGTAATGCGTTGTTGTAGACCATTCCGACAGACAAGCGGACGCATAGTACCCACCTACCATAAGACAACTGGGAAAAACCCAGTACAATCAATAAATTATGAGTAGGCGGTTAAAACGGAATAGTTAGAAATAGGACGCAGATATAAAATGCGTCCTGTTTTTCTGTCTAAAGCCATATAAGCACCCGCCAAGACCGGGCAAGGCCGGAAGTTTTTGAACATAAAAACTGCCGGCTTTTGTCAATTCTTATGTCAAAATCGAAAGCAGCTCCCGCCCTATCTCCAGCGTATCTTCTATTGTCCGATATTCATCGCGGCGCTGAGTCAAGTACCGCCGCTCAAACTCCTTGGCAAATTCTGCGGAGCCTTCCGCATAGGCACGGAGCAATTGATTTGTCACGTCCGCGTGGTCTTGCCCTATTGCGCTGTCTCTAAAGCGCGATTGCGATCTCAGCACGTCCACAGGTATCGCAACGCCTTTTTTATACAGCTCGCGCGAGAGTACTGTCTGCCCGTCTGTGATGTATCCCGTAACGTCCGGTACGGGGTGCGTCTTGTCGTCCCCCGGCATTGTGAGAATCGGTATCATTGTGATTGACCCGGACTTGTCAACGCGCCTGCCCGCCCGTTCGTATATTGATGAAAAATCCGAATGCATATATCCCGGATATCCCTGCCGACCCGGAGTTTCTTTTGCCGCGCCCGAAATCTCGCGCAACGCGTCGGCATAATTTGTCATATCGGTTAGAACCACTAAGACATGCATATCTTTCTCAAACGCCAGATATTCAGCGGTGGTGAGCGCCATACGCGGCGTCGCGATGCGCTGTGAAGCCGGGTCACCGGCTAAATTCGCGAAGACAACAGCTCTGTCTATTACCCCAGTTCTGTTGAACTCCCGCATAAAATAGTCATACTCATCAAACGTGATGCCAATGGCCGCAAATACTACGGCGAAATTCTCCGCGTTGTCACTCAAGCTCGCTTGACAGGCTATCCGCGCCGCAAGAGCTTCATGCGGCAGTCCTGGGCATGAGAATATGGGCAGCCGCTGGCCTTTGACCAGGGGGATAAGTCCGTCGATTACTGAAATCCCGGTTTCGATAAATCCATCCGGACTCTCGCGGGACACTGGATTTACCGGGAATCCGTTTATGTCGTTATTTGCCTCGGCAAGTACCGGAAGACCGTTGTCAATCGGCTCCCCAATTCCGTTGAATACCCGGCCCAGCATATCGCCGGAGACGGCGAGTTCAAGCGCCCTGCCTAAAAACCGCGCTGTTGATGACATGAGGTTTATATCATCCGTGTTTTCAAAAAGCTGCACAACAACGGCACTCTCATCTATCTCAACAATACGGCAGCGCCGCCGCTCTCCTGTCGGGAGTTCAATTTCCGCCAATTCGCCGACCGCGGCGCTCCGGACATTGTTTATAACCACAAGCGGGCCTGATATCTCTTGTATCGTGCGGTATTCTTTTATCAAGTTTCCTGCCCACCTTCCGCTATAAGCGCGTCAATCTCACGCTCCATGTCGTTGGCGATTGCCCGGTATTCCTCAATTCGGGCAGTTTTGCCTATTCTCTCGCGGGACGGGATTTCAAACAGCTCACGTAAATCGGTCACGCCTTTTTGCAGTGCGTCAGTGCAGATATCGTTGTAGTAGAGTATCAGCGACAACAGCGTGGCCTGCTCTTCGTAAGTGCTGTGGCTGTCAGCGTCCTGTCGCAAAAAATCTTCGCGGATCATCTTCGCCGTTTCAAGTGTCAGCTGATCTTCAGGCGAAAGCTCCCCGGCGATTTGCGAAACCTCATCATCCCGGCGCAGAATCTTCATCGCTTTGTCCCGATTTGCTAAAAATTCCGCGCCGAAGTTACTGTCATACCACGGCTTTAGCGGCTCTGTGTAATGTGAATAGCTCGTAAGCCAATCAACTGCCGGGAAGTGACGCCGGTTTGCCAAAAATTCATCCAGCTTCCAGAAAGTGTTGACAACCCGCATCGCCGCTTGAGTCACAGGCTCTGACAAATCCCCGCCCGGCGGCGATACAGCGCCCACGATTGTTAGCGAACCGCTCCGCCCGCCGACGCATTCAACACTGCCTGCCCGTTCATAGAACTCGGCTATTCTTGCCGGCAGATACGCCGGGTATCCCTCGTCTCCCGGCGACTCTCCAAGGCGGTTGGATATCTCGCGCAGTCCCTCTGCCCAGCGGGTTGTGGAGTCTGCCAGGATAAGCACGTTATACCCCATGTCACGGTAATATTCGGCGATGGTGACGCCGGAATAGACGGCAGCTTCCCGCGCCGCTATCGGCATGTCGGATGTGTTGCAGATCATAACCATCCGCCCCGCTGACGCTTCTTGAAACTGCGCCAAAAAATCAGCCATTTCATTACTGCGTTCACCGCAGCATATGCAGATAGTTACATCCGCCTCGGCCCGTTTCGCAAGTTCTTGCAGAGCAACGGTTTTCCCGCTGCCGAACGCGCCCGGTACTGCGGCCGAACCGCCGTAAGCTATCGGGAACAGTGTGTCAATCACCCGCAATCCTGTCCTCAGCGGCATCTCCGGGGAAAATTTCCGCAAAACCCGGCGAGCGGTTCTGATTGGCCACTTTTGAAGCATTGTTACATCCACCAGCTCCCCCTCCGGCGTTTCGATTTGGCAGACAGACTCTTCAATAGTGAACGTCCCAAAGTCAGCACGCCGAATCACGCCGGAGACATCGGGCGGAACCATAATCTGGTGGAAAAAACCCTCCGCTTCCTCAACAGCGCCAAGTATATCCCCGACCATCACATTATCTCCTGGGGACACGTTTGGGACAAA
Source organism: Oscillospiraceae bacterium (assembly GCA_009785525.1). Taxonomy (GTDB): domain Bacteria; phylum Bacillota; class Clostridia; order Oscillospirales; family Oscillospiraceae; genus WRMH01. Next base: position 37,126 of record WQWC01000018.1, read on the forward strand.
CTCCCACCTGCGTTTCCTGTCGATGGCAGGGGAAGTGATACCTTGCCGGATCGTGTCCCCGGCAAGCTTGCGCAGTTCTTTTAACGGACGCTGGATTCCGTCGAATATATTGCCCAAAAGACCCGGCCCAAGCTCCACAGAAAGTTTTTCACCACTCTCCGCGATGACTTCGTCACCCGCGCTTAGGCCTCTCGTATCCTCAAAAACCTGTATCGCGGCCGAGTCACGAGTTAATCTCAAAACCTCTCCCAAAAGCCGTTGAGAACCAACTCTCACAATCCCCGCGATGGCCGCATCGGAAATCAATCCCTCCGCAACAACAAGCGGGCCGGAAATTTTTATTATTTTACCGCTCATTTATAAAAATCCTTTCACCGAAAATCAATCAAACAACATAGCTGAAACTTCAGGCGTTAACTCATCTCTGTACCGTTCTATCAACGCTTCTATGCTGCAATTTACCGCAAAATCGCCGCCGTGCAGTATGAATCCGCCGCTTATATCGGCTGTTTTTTCCGATAGTTTCAGCCGCGCCGTTTTACCGTTGGCTTCCAGCCCCGCGTTGGCGGCAATTCGTACTTCTTCCCCAACACGTTTGAGATCAGACTCGGAGAAGACCATCGCCTCCTCACCGGTGATCGCCGCCGCCGAGGCCAGCCGCGCGAGAAACGCAGCATATTCAGGCGGGTTGCGCAACTTCTTTGCCGCAAGCTCAAACGCCGCGTCCATCATCTCATGGCACGTTGACAGCACTTGCTTTTTCGCCTCCAGCGCGGCCAAGTTCCCAAGCCGCTCCAGCCTGTGCTCCGCCTCTTTTGTCCCGTCGTCGATCAATCTTTCGTATTCATCTTGTTCCGCCTGGGCGTGTCTTTCACGGATACGCCCGCACTCTTCCAAAGCGGCTTGATCTATCCGCGCACACTCCGCCGCGGATTCCGCCTTTATATGCGCGATGATCTTCTCAATTCCAATCATGTTTTCCCCTTGATTATATCAACGTATTTTGTCTTTATCTCCAGCGGCATAAACTGCGGCCTATCCCCTCTGAAGAATCTCCTGTTGGAAGGGACATTGCCGTCTTCGGGTAACGGCTCGACAATCTCCCACGCACATTTGTATTTTGAGAGGGTCACAATCAACGTCTCTTGCGATGACGCTGTCATCCAGCCGGTCAGCATCAGGCTTGATTCGGTGCCGGTGCCAAACACGGCGGCACCCGCAATCGCCATCTTTGCATCTATATGATCACAGCAGCGTTCAAGCGCCTCTTTTTGCTCAACCATCGCGGCAATCTGCGATATGGCCTCTTCCCGCTCATTGCCGATTGATTTTAACTCATCCTCGGCTCTTTTTATATTCTCCGCCGCAGTACCGGGAGCCATGGAAATCGGAAAAAAGTTGAACCCGCGCAGAATTTCCGCCAATTCCGTCAGTTTTTCACGTATGTACACAATGGCCAGGTAGTGTTGAGTTTTATCGGACGACACAACAATAATCTGCGATTCCGGCACGGCCAAATAAACTGCTTCTTCGATCCGCGCCGAATCGGCCTTGCGGTCAACGGGAATCGTGCCGAGCCACAGCTCCGCGGATTGCGTCCCCTTGTGGTCCAGCGGGATATCCAATCCCGCCCATGGTGTCAGCGATTCTATCAGGCTTCGGGCATTTTTTTCATCGGCACCGAGTTTATTTACCCGTGTATCCAGCACTATGAGTTTTCTTGCAGTTTCGAGGCTATTTTCCGTCTCGCTTTCATCCAGAAGCGTTTCTCTAGCAAGCTTTTGCTTCTTTCGCGCGGATTTTTTGGTTGTTGAGTATTTCTTCAAAACATCAAGCCCGCGTGTCAAATCCGCATAAGCGGCTCGTAACCGCTCCAGCTCATCGGAATTTCCCTCCTGTATGAACTGTGAGTCTCCCGTATCTAAGATTTCCATGCACCCTAAAAGCAGGAATTCTCTCAGCAGGACGTCTTTATCGGCGCGGGAGACGAGAATTCTGATTTTCTTTATTTTTACGTTTGCCATCAGAAATCCATTATCCTTTCAACAATAAGAGAAGCGGCTTTCTCAATTCGCACTTCACCCCTGGCACGCAACATCGCTTGGCGATTTGCCGTCGTCGCGACCAGTTCGTGCGCTATCTCGGCGGCTTGCTGGTCACACTCGCGCATAAGTTCCGCGATTTCCGTTTCCGCACGGGAATGTGCTAAGGCAAGCGCTTGCGCCCCCTCTTCCTCCGCGTTATCAACAGTTTTTCTCGCTTTTTCGCGCGCCGCGATTACCGCCTCGCGCCCCTCTTCCTCCGCGGCCTTGATTTTTTTTATCATGTCTAAAGACATATGGAGATACTCCTCCCCGTATTATATTTTAGACTTTGTTCTATCTGTTAATATACACTATTTTGTGTTGTTTTGACAAGTAATTCACAAAATAAACTTCATGCAAGCTGCGTTACACCCCGATGAATGAAAACGAGGTGTAAGTCCGGGATTGTTATGGTATACTTTATTGCGCACGGCATCAGGTCGGCTTTTTTTGCCGCTACGAG
>WQWC01000019.1 GCA_009785525.1 Oscillospiraceae bacterium
GAAAGACGAAAAGAGGTGCTGCCTTTTGGATGAGATTACATATGTGAACACTATATCGGTAAAAGACTACAACATGCTTCGCGAATCTGTTGGGTGGAATGCGTTCAAGGAAAACAGGGCGCAGATTGGGCTGAACAACTCCGCACTTATCGTGGCGGCGAAGCACAGCGACGGCAGAACAGTCGGCATGGCAAGGGTCATCAGCGACGGCGGGTCTGTCGCGTACATCGGGGATGTCGCGGTGTTGCCGGAGTTTCGGGGGGGCGGCATCGGAAAAGCGATTATGCAGCAGATCATGGATTATATCAACTCAACGCTTGAGGATGATTTTAAGATTTACACAGTGCTAATGGCAGCAAAAGGGCGGGAGACTTTTTACAACAAATTCGGGTTCATAACAAGGCCGACCGACGATTACGGCGCGGGTATGCATCAATGGTTAGAGAAAAGGAGCTGACAAAATGACAAGCAATGAAATAAAGTCCAAAGACTTACAACACGTCATGCAGACATACGGCAGATTTGACGCGGTAATCGACAGGGGAGAGGGTGCGACGCTGTATAGTCCGGAGGGCAAGCAGTACATTGACTTCACAAGCGGCCTCGGCGTCAACAGTCTTGGATATGGCAACAAAAAGTGGGCGGAAGCTATCTATGCCCAGGCGATAAAACTACAGCATATATCGAACCTTTATTATACGGAACCATACGTAAGGCTGGCCGAGGCGCTCACTGCGCGCACGGGGATGAAAAACGTATTTTTCTCCAACTCCGGGGCTGAGGCTAACGAGGGTATGATCAAGCTTGCGCGCAAATACTCTTACAATAAGTACGGCACCGGGCGGAGCGATATAATCACGCTTGTCCAATCATTCCACGGCAGGACGGTGACGACGCTGGCGGCAACGGGGCAGGATTCGTTCCATCCAAATCACTTCTTCCCGCTTACCGAGGGGTTTCGCCACGTCCCGGCGAATGATCTTGCGGCGTTGGAAGTCGCGCTGGGCGATAACACGTGCGCCGTTATGATAGAGCTGGTACAGGGCGAGGGCGGCGTTCTGCCGCTGGATAAGGACTACGTACTTGCCGTCGAAAAATTATGCCAATCCAAAGATGTGTTGTTGCTGATTGATGAGGTTCAAACAGGCGTCGGCCGGTGTGGATCGTTTTTTGCCATGGAGCAATACGGCGTAAATCCGGATGCCGTAAGCTTCGCGAAGGGCATCGCCGGAGGCTTGCCTATGGGCGGATTTCTGGCAAATGAAAAGCTTCACGCTGTCTTGCAGCCCGGCGACCACGCCTCCACATTCGGCGGGAACCCGGTATCCGCCGCCGCCGCGCTGGAGGTTTTGAATCAAGTGACGCCTAAGCTTCTGGCCGAGGTAACGGAAAAAGGCGACTATATCCGTAAGACAACCAAAAGCTGGGGAATCCCGGCGGTCGGCGAAGTGCGCGGACTTGGACTTATGCTGGGAATCCCACTCACTGGACTTGTGCCAAAAGAAATCGCACAACAGTGCGCACAAAACGGCCTATTGATCCTGACAGCGGGCGCGGATGCCCTGAGAATGCTGCCGCCGCTGACAATCACATATGAGGAACTGGACGCAGGTCTTGCGATATTGAAATCGATATTGACGTAGGGACGGTTGTCCTCACCGGTGTGGTTGCATAATAACAAAAACGGAGGTTCCACCATGACAAAACATCTATTAAAACTCTTGGACCTGACCGAGAGTGATATTTTAAACATACTTGACACAGCTGACCAGCTCAAATCTGAATTGAAATCCGGAAAACCGCACGATTTCCCGCCAGGGAAGACGCTAGCTATGATTTTTGAGAAGAACTCTACGCGGACGCGGGTGTCGTTCGAGGTAGGTATCTTTCAGCTCGGCGGACACGGATTGTTCCTGACATCAGGTGACAGCCAGATCGGCCGGGGGGAGTCAATAGCCGACACGGCGCGGGTGCTCAGCCGCTATTGCGACTGCATTATGATCCGCACCTACTCGCAGGACACGGTTGAAGCGCTTGCCGAATACGCAACGATTCCGGTGATAAACGGCCTCACTGATTTCGCGCACCCGTGTCAGATTCTGGGCGACCTGATGACAATCCGGGAGCATAAGGGCAAACTGCGCGGCCTGAAAGTCAGCTTTATCGGGGACGGCAACAACGTGGCAAATTCGCTTATCGTCGGCTGCCTGAAATGTGGTATAGACATCGCCATCGCGTCTCCGGCAGGGTCTGAGCCGGACGTGCGGGTTCTGGATTTCGCCAAAACCGTGACGGACGCAAAATTCACTTTAACGACGGATCCCAAAGAGGCTGCAAAAGACTCTGATGTGATATTTACAGACGTCTGGGCGTCAATGGGCCAAGAGTCCGAAGCGGCGGAGCGGCGGAAAATTTTTGCGGGTTATCAGGTGAACGACAGTCTGATGGCGCTGGCGAAGCCTGACTGTATGGTTCAGCACTGCCTCCCGGCTCATAAAGGAGAAGAGATAACCGAGGCGGTATTCGAGGCACACGCGGAGGAAATCTTTGATGAGGCGGAGAATCGTCTGCATGTGCAGAAGGCGGTTATGTATCTGTTGATGAGAGGGTAGGCTCCGCTCAACCGCGGTACGCAGATAGTTAAGGATATTTGTAATGGTTTATCGTATTGACAAACGGGCGGATTACCATCCGCCCGTACAATGGTTGCCCCATCGTCAAAATTCCCACATCTTAACAACTTCATAACAAATCAATGCTATACTGTCGGCGGGGTGATTATCACGGCGCGAATATTGATAGTGGAAGATGAAAAGGCGATCAATACCCTCATCAAGAAAAATCTTGAGCTTGTGGGGCATACATGCGTTTCCGCGTTTGATGGCGAGGCGGCCTTCGATGAGATGGAAAAAGCCGTGTTTGACCTGATCTTGCTTGATATCATGTTGCCTAAATTAGACGGCTTTCAGGTAATTCAGGAGATTACAGAGGATATACCCATTATATTTATAACAGCCCGCGGCACGGTGCAAGACCGTATCGCGGGATTAAAGCTGGGCGCGGATGACTATATTGTAAAACCGTTTGATATGCTGGAGCTGCAAGCCAGGATAGAATCCGTCCTCCGGCGCACGCACAAGGCGGATAAGCTGTTTGCCTTGGAAGACGTAAGGGTGGATTTAGGCAGCAGACAGGTGTTTGTCAAAGACGCACTTGTAGATTTTTCGCCGAAAGAATTTATGCTTATTGAGGCGTTGATTATTAACCGCAACATAGCGCTATCGCGGGATAAATTGCTGGAAATCGCGTGGGGGTATGACTATGAAGGCGACACAAGAACGGTGGATGTGCATATTCACAGTATCCGCAAAAAGCTGGGCTGGGAAGACGTGATAAAAACCGTATATAAATTGGGATATAGGCTGGAAGCTACCCCACGCGGTGAGGACCGCGCGGGAACCCCGGAGGTCAAACCGTGAGGCTAAAGACATTTATCGCGACTTATCTGCTTTTCCTCTGCGTCTTGTTCACAAGCGTCGGGATAGTTTCCGTTTATCTGAACAACAGCCAAATGGGTATGCTGCAGGAAAAAAGTGTAAGTCAATTCCAAACTATCACCTCTTCGCTTGGACGGGATATTGCGGCGTTATACGGCAGAAGCGCGGCATTCCCGGCAGCGGATTTTTACGCGGCATTTGATAATCTCATCAGCGGCTATGTACGGTACTACAGCCGGCACAACGTTCATCTTGCCGTAACCGATTTAATACTATTCGGGCGAACCGCCAGATTTGACCAAGCCGAGGTTTCTTTTGTGAACCAGGGTGACGGTCATTTTATTCATATTATCGGACTATTGCCGGAGCCGTTTGAGCACTTGCAGCTTGACTACAACTTGAATATAACCGGAAACGTGGCGGACATGCAGAACATTCAAAATATTCTGCTGATTTCCGCCGTTGCGTTTTCTGTAATCGCCGGGATTGCACTGCATTTTATTCTGGCATCTATTTTCAAGCCGCTGAATGCTGTTGCCAAAGTCTCAAGAGAAATCGCGGACGGGCAATTTGGTGAGCGGATCAATATAAAAGGCAGGAACGAAATCGCGCAGGTGGCGTTTGATTTTAACAAAATGGCGGAAAGAATAGACCGGCAGATAATGTTTTTAGAAGCGGAGGCAATCAATAAACAGCAGTTTGTGGACAATTTCGCCCATGAAATCAGGACACCGCTGACGTCTATCTACGGCTACGCGGAATATTTGCAAAAGGCGTCGTTGGATGAAAACGAAGTTATTGAGTCGGCTGAATATATAATGAGTGAAGCCAGCCACATGAAGAAAATCGCAAACTCCTTGTTGGAACTTGCGACCCTGCGTGACTATGTGCCGGTAAAAAGTGAGATTCCGATAGCCGAGCTGTTTGAAGATATGGCGAAGATATTCAAGATTCAATTCGACTGCCGCGTCAGCGCAGATACTGTATCGGGGCAGGAAGATTTGCTGAAAAGTCTGCTGATGAATCTGTGTTCCAACGCAATCAAAGCCGGGGCCACGAAAATTCTTTTGCAGGCCAAAAATCATAGCGGCAAAACAATAATAGCTGTGACCGATAACGGCTGCGGCATTCCGGAAGAAAGCTTGTCAAAAATTATGGAGCCTTTTTACCGCGTGGATAAATCCCGCAGCCGTGAGCATGGCGGAACCGGACTCGGCATGGCACTGTGCCGGCAAATCGCTGAGGCGCATGGCGCTGAATTGCTTGTAAAATCCGCTGTGGGGGCGGGAACCACCATTGCGATAATATTTACAACTTCAAAATAACTCCATAATAAGTCCATAACAACGCTGGTTTATTATGGCTACAGTGAGCCTCACAAAAGAAAAATAATCAGGCATGTTTCTCGCCGCTTCGCGGCAACCGAAACAGATGCCAAAATCGAAAGGACAAAATTATGACTAGACAAAAAGTACGTGAAATTGCGAAAGTCGCAGTGGTGTCGATATTATCCATCGGGTTGTTCAGCACAGCATTGATGGGCGTTAACAACTGGGCATTTGCAAGGGCCGTCAACTCGACACACAGCTTCCCGCTTCCAACTGAAGCTGTGGAGATCGCAGAAGACCTGCTGCCGGAAGGGTTTGTTATTCCGGAATTTACAATCAACCTCTCCCCCTGGCAGCGTTACCAAGAGATATCCGCACAAGCAATGGCAATGGAGGATGCCGCGCAAATCGGCGCTGAGTATATTTGGGCAGTGTTTGGAACATGCATTGACGGTATGCATGTTGAGATGCAATTTTCCGACTGGGACTGGCACACAAGGACGCTTTGGCAAGGCCAGGTGTATCAATCGGAACAAGCGTTAATAGACCAGCACGCCCGTGACGAAGCAATTCGCGAAGCGCTAACGCACGACCCGGACGCGGACATAAGCATCTATGGGCACCATGAACCGACGCTGTACAGTTTTATGATTGATGCAGTGACAGGCGCACGGGTGGATATATCGTACAACAATCCAAGCAGCGCCAGGGCCATGTTTTCAATGTCTGCTGACGACGCGATGGCAAGCCGCAGGGCAATGACGGAATCAGGCGTGTGGGAGATGGACATCTATGCGCAGATGGCTTTTGTAGATCTGTCAAACGAGCAGCTTGAAGCATATGCGCAGACAGCAGTGGAACTCGCACAAAGGCATTTTAACAATTCAGCCGTTGAAGATGTACAATTTTCACACCTCAGCATAGGTCCCGATTTTGGCGGGGACCTCACCGCACTAGTTTTGACGGGGATCGTGTTTACCGCAACCGACGATACCGGACGGGAAGCGCATGTACGGATACCCGCGGGAACACCATTCTTCAATTCGGTCAGCATTTCAACTCAGCATAACGATTTCATCCCCGGTCGCGACGGCGGTATTGGTTAGGGGTTTATATATAGAAAAAGGGACGGTTTTGATAACCGTCCCTTTTTGTGCGGGAGCATCACCCCCTACAAAGTACGCTAGGCAGTCAAGTACTAAATTTCAATTACCGCTTGACTGTTCCGCGAACATGATATATCCTGAGTGTAATAGACAAATTTATTTAAGGAGGCATATCAATGGAAAACTTAAAGGGAAAAACCGCGTTTATCACCGGCGGGGCGAGCGGCATCGGGTTAGGGCTCGCAAAAGCGTGCGCTAAAGAGGGAATGAACATTGTCATCGTGGATCTGCGTCAATCGGCGATTGATGAGGCTATGCCGTCTCTCAAAGACTGGCCTGTTCTAGCGATTCAGCTGGATGTTACCGACCGCGCCGCTTACGAAAAAGCCGTCGATCAGGCAGAGGCAAAGTTTGGGAACATACATCTCCTCGCCAACAACGCGGGTATCGGCGGCGGCAGGGGTCCGCTGTGGGAAGTTTCCTACGCGCAGACCGATCTCGCGGTTAACATCAACCTGACCGCTGTTTTAAACGGCATTCAGATCATCGTGCCGCGTATGATAAAACATGGCGAAGGCGGGCATATTGTCAGCACCGCATCGAAAGCGGCATTGATCGCCGTCCCGGCAAACGGATTATATAACCTAACAAAACAGGCACTGGTGGGTCTGACGGAGACACTGCAATCCGACCTTGCGATTGCAGGGGCGGACATCGGCGCCAGCGTGTTCTTCCCCGGCCCGTTCGCCACAACGCTGGGGCAAACTTCGGTTGCAATAGAAGCGCAGTTACTGGGTACAGAGGCCAAAGCGCCGCCGCCCCCACCTCCGCCACCGGATGACGGCGCGCCAAGGCCGAGCCTTTCAGATATGTCCGCGCTGGTGCGTTCCGCCGACGAAGCGGGCGAACGTATTTTACGCGGCGTCAAAAGGGGAGACCTGTACATCATCACCCACGCCGATTTCAAAGAGGGATTCAAAGAGCGTGTGGACGCAATGCTCCGCGCCTTCCCCGACGAGAAGCCGAGCGAAGAGTTCAAGAAGGCGTTCGGATTCCTGGTACATAACCCGATATTCAATAAGCAAAAAGACGTTCCGGCGTTTGAGAAGTAGTAAGGCAAATAATAAGGGCGGCCATCAATTTGGCCGCCCCCGTTTCATCAAAAAGGAGACTTGACACAGATGTTGGGCAAGCGAATCATGGTTCTTGGTTCGTCGGGTTCCGGAAAAAGCACCTTGGCCTCCACACTCGGCAAAATCACTGGAATTGAGGTAATTCACATTGACCGCCTTTTTTGGAATCCCGGCTGGGTGGAGACCCCGGACGATGAACTGGATCAAAAAATTAAGGCCGTAGCAAGCGGCGACAGCTGGATAATAGACGGCAATTATTCCCGCACCTTGGACTTCCGCCTGGAGCGCGCTGATTCGATAATATTTATTGACTTCAGCCGATATTTCTGCATTTTTAGGGTTTTAAAACGCCGAATCAAATATCACGGGAAAACGCGCGATGATTTGGGAGAGGGATTGCCCGAAAAGGTGGACAGAGCGTTTTTGGCGTGGATTTGGAATTGGCCTAAACGCTCACGCGGAAAAACGCTTGAAAAAATCGCCGCCTCCGGGAAAATTGTGTATATTTTAAAGTCTCGCAAAGATGTGAGATTGTTTGTAAAAAGAGCAAGAGCAGGCTGATCGCCTGCTCTTGTGTTAATCATCATAGTGTCCTTTACAGGAAAGGATTCTCAAGTTTTGGTTTTCATCACCGATATAAACTAGCCGGTTAGAATCGTCAATACGGCGGCTATATGCCTTGCGATGCTTTAAAACTTCTGGCTTGCCTATTCCTCCCATAAATCCGTTTCTCTGAATATCTTTTATCAGTTCATTTATCCGTTTGGCTGTCTTTTTGTCCTCGATCTGCCATTCCATATATTGCCGCCATGCTGTGGGCGCAAACGTAATATCATCCATCTGTCAAACGCTCTAGTTCTTCTATGCTTTTCACTACAAATTTGCCATCTGCTAACTCTTGCATCGAAGTATCCAGCATAGCCAGATATTCTGCGTTTCTTTCTGCTTTCAGAATATCATTGTAGGCCGGTTCAACAGAAACTTCAAACGGTATGCGCTGTTCGCGGCTCATTTTTTTTGCGAAAATCGTAAAAGCCGTTGTCATATTCATCCCCAACGCTTGGCATGTGCGTTCCATGGCTTTTTTCAATTCCTCGTCCATTCTAATGTTTATTGAAACTTGTGACATGATTTTCACATCCCTTCAATCTTATTATACGCAAATATAAGCACATTGTCAATACCACGTCTTTACAAATGACACAAGGACAGGTAGCTCACCTGTCCTTGTCTTTAGTATAATTTACGCGCCAATTGCCTTTTTCGCTGTGCCAACAAGCTCTGTAAACGCTTCCGGCTCATGTATCGCCATTTCCGACAGCATTTTGCGGTTCATTGTTATGCCGGAAAGTTTAAGTCCATGCATAAATCTGGAATAGTTCATGCCGTTTGCTTTGCAGGCGGCGTTTATTCTCGTGATCCAAAGCTGGCGGAAATCTCTCTTTTTGCGTTTACGGCCTACGTACGCGTAGGTCAAAGATTTCATAACCGCTTGGTTCGCCATTTTAAAATGCTTGGATTTCGCACCCCAATAGCCTTTTGCAAGTTTTAATATTTTATTTCTTCTTTTGCGCGTCATCATCGCGCCTTTTACTCTAGCCATAATACGTCACCTTCCTATTTATACGGGATCATTTGCTTAATCGCGGATTCATTCGTAACATCCGCATACGCGCCTTTGCGAAGGCCGCGCTTACGTTTAGTTGATTTTTTGTTCAGGATATGGTTCTTGTATGCGTGCGCACGCTTAACTTTTCCTGATTTTGTGAGGCTGAACCGCTTTTTGGCTCCACTGTGGGTTTTAATTTTCGGCATAGTTTTTCTCCTTTTCCAATTTCGTGATACAGGCTTTTTAGCCAGACAAAAAGACCTGCTCTCCGCCTGTTATGGTTTTGAACAGGTCCGGTATTGTATAGTGGTTATTATCCTTTGCTCGCCTTGGGCGACAGGTACATTGCCATATGTCTGCCGTCCAGTTTGGGATTCTTATCAACAGACGCATACTCCTCACACTCGGCGGCGAATTTTTTCAGTAAATCTTCGCCGATATTGGTATGAGCCATTTCACGGCCGCGAAAACGCACGGTGACCTTTAGTCGATCCCCTTCTTTCAGGAACTTTTGGCCGTTTCTCAGTTTAACATTGAAATCATTAATTCCGATGCTGGGCGACATGCGGATTTCCTTAACCTCAACCACATGCTGATGACGGCGCGCCTCTTTCTCCCGTTTCGCCTGTTCGAAACGATATTTGCCGTAATCCATAATTTTGCACACAGGCGGATTTGAAGTGGGCGCGATTTTAACAAGGTCGAGCTCCTGCTCAACTGCGATCTGAAACGCTTCAGCCAATGGCATTATTCCAAGCTGAGCTCCATCTTCGCCAACCAGACGGATTTCTTTATCTTTGATTTCCTCATTAATCTGATAGGTCACGTTGCTGATGTTGAAACACCTCCAAAAATTTTAACGCGCAATCGGTCGGGCGCATAAAGACCCTCCCTGCGCAACCGTTTTGCTCCCAGCTTCGCCGAAATCGCAAAACATGAGATAAATAAAAACACGGGGAACCAGATCAGTTCCCCGTACAAACTTAATACAGCCCCAAAAGGGCATAGCACCTCGCTTATAAACCACGGCGCGTGACAAATACGGCCGGGTGAGAACAGGGATCTGTTCTGCTTAACTTTTGCAGATGTAATTCTACCACACTTGAATGCGGTTGTCAATATAAAAATCAAACTAAATATCACAAGCCTTTCCTTCAAACAAATCCAAAGATAAAAACCGCCGCCGATTCAACATCAGCGGCGGTGGTATATATGTCCGTTTTATCGCACGGTGAAGCTCATCTTCACGCTTACACCATTACTTAAGTATAAAGCGTCTTCTATAGTTTCATCCGTGCCACAAGCTCGCCGTCGTCAACCTGTCCCGTTTCCGCAAATCCGAACGACTCATACAGCTTCTTTGCTACAACATTTGTCGGTTCATAAGATGTGTAGCAATAATCTGCCTTGCCATTGGGCATTTGCCTGATTTCGTCAAGCATCTGCGCCAGCGCTTGTCTGCCATATCCCTTTCCTTGGTGGCTTTTGTCAACCATAAACCGCCAAAAATAGTAGCAGTCTTCGTTATACGTATCATCAAACTCCTTCTCGAAATAACCATACATGAGAAATCCCACCATCAGCCCATCTGCATAAATGGCATACGCTGTTGCAACACTGTTGATGCCTTTGCTGTTGAGGGCATAAGCTTCGCCCAAACTTTCGGCATTATGCGCCACAAAGTTGTACTGCTCTGGTGTTAACTCAAGTTCTATACATTCTTTCATATTATCGTCTAAAATTGAAATCTTTCTAAGCTCAATCATATCGTAGTTATCCTCCTTAAATACTTTAAAGTTTTTCCCTGAATAAAAACCGCCGCCAATTCAACATCGGCGGCGGTAGCATATACATCCGTTTATCGCACGGTGAAGCCTTACTTCACGCTTACACCGCTGCGGCGGACGCTATTTGCACTGTCAAATCATCCGCCTCCTTTCGGTTTGAATTACAGTTAAACACCCGCGTTTTCCGCAAGCGACCGGTCACTCGCGCCCTAACGTCTCGAGCCGTTGGGATGGCGGTTGATTAACTGTCAGTATTATAGCCAATTCCCGGCAGTATGTCAAGCAAAATCGCGTTACATCTTCGTTACAGATTCCGCCGGACAGGATAGCGTGTCTTCGGCAGGCAATCATAAATCACATGAAAAACGTATCTGTTTACGCGCTGATTTTTCTAATAGGCGGACTCGCCTACTGCATGCTGGAGCTTTTGTTCCGCCAGCGGACGCATTTGTCCATGTTTTTCGTGGGCGGATTATGCGTTGTTCTCCTGAACATTATCGCCACAAAAAGCCGCGTTGCCCCGTGGAAAAAGTGGATCGCTGCGGGCGCTTTGATTACCACTGCGGAATTTATCGCGGGCGCGGTGGTCAACATCTGGCTCGGCCTCAACGTCTGGGATTATTCTCACATGCGGATGAATCTGCTGGGCCAGATAAGCCTGAGTTTCACGCTTCTGTGGGTGTTGCTGTCAATCCCCGCCATATGGGTTTTGGAAGCCGTTGATAAGAAAAGAACGCAAAAAGGAGGTGTGACACCATGACTAAACTCATCGTCATTGAGCACGCCGGGGAAAATTTTACGCGCGTGATTAGCACCCAGATAGCGCGATTTGGCGGGGGTGTCTCTGTCACGCATATTCTCCCGGCGGCGGAATTTGATGAGGGAGAGGCGAATATTATCGTTGTTTCCCCAAGCTACCACTTTGCGGAATCCGAACCTAAGTTGCGCGGCGGGATTCTGCTGACTCCCAGCGGCGTCCCCCGGTTCGCGGAGGCGAGGTGCGTTGTGACGTATGGCATGAGTCCAAAAGATACGTTGACGCTGTCGTCAATCGGCGAAGATGCCTGTGTCCTTGCCTTACAGCGTGAGCTTATCACGGCCGATGGCGGTATTCTGGAGAGGCAGGAGTTCAAAATCCCCGCCTGTGGTAGCACAGATGAATCGCTGGCGTGTTCCGGCGCGATGCTACTGCTGGGTTTGCAGCCGTCAGATTACGCCTGACTCTAAAATAGCAAACGACTTTGCCTCACAATCTATCTCAGCGGTTGCGCCATACGGAAGAACACATATCGGCGAAATATGCCCGAAATTTAGGCCATACAGAACAGGAAGATTTGTCAGGCCATATTCGTTCCCGACTACATTTTTTATCACGGCCCCATGCTGTTCAAAACTGATATTCCCACTGAGCTTGCCGATGACGATGCCGTTTAATCTTTGCAAAAAATCGTTATTGCCGAGCCGGTTGAGAAAATCACCCAAATGTTTCGGTGAGAAAAATTCCGGAATATCCTCGATAAACAGTATGGCTTCTTCAAAATCTTCGGTGGACAGTGCTATTTCCTCATTCTCTAACCATACTATTCCCGTATGCCCTCCGATTAATTTACCTTGCACAGTCCCCTGGCCTTGTATAAGTTCGTACCCCATATTATCATTGGCAGGTTCAATGACGCCTATCGGAGAAGCGTCAAACAGCGCTTTCTTGAACCACTTTTTGCTGTACGTATGAAACTCTTGCGCTTCGGCAATTGTAAAAAGATTAGGGCCGTAAAACGTTGATAATCCTGCCTTGAGACACAAAAGATTGATATTCATTACATCGGACATGCCAATAAATATTTTAGGGTTGTTCCTAATTACGGCAGAATCAATAAACGGCAATATTCTGATACTGTCATTGCCGCCCACATTTGCTATTATTGCGTTTATGTCTTTATTTTCAAAAGCCCACATAATATCTTCCGCACGGGCTTGCGGGTTTTGGGATAAATAGTCGGAACCTCTCATTGAGTTCGGCGCGGGCCTGACTATTAGTTCACAGGAATCTTCAAGGTGCTTTTTGCCGAGTTCATATCTCCATGCGTTATCTTCATCACCGGCCCAGCCATGTGAAACACTGACAGTTGCAATTACATCCCCGGCACACAGGCGATTTGGCTTTATTAGCTCCATGTTTTAATATCACCCCCGCTCCAGTATAGCAGAAACCCCCGGCAAATCGCAACAGTGAGTCTAACTCATGCACCTTGGACATATACTAGCCTCAGAAGAGATTGTAATTAAGGGGTGCGAAAGTTTGGAAGGGATTAATAATGTCGTTGAATTATGCGGTATATCTGCTGAAAAACCAACATTTTCACACATAGGCGGCGGAGAAAATTATTTCACATTCCCGCTTGAGATTGAGCGTCTGTCCGGCTATGTGGACAGGATTAACATAATCGCGCGGGAGGCGTTGTTAGAGAATCTTTTAATTGACGGAAATTCCCGCATTAACGTCATTGGGGAGCTACGGTCTTTCAACAACAAAAAAGGCTCCGGCGGCAGCCGCCTGGTGATTACTGTGCTTGCGCGGGAAGTGTTCTTTTCCAACAGCGAGGATAAAAACTTCGTCGCCTTATCGGGCGTTATCTGTAAGCCGCCTAACTTACGTAAAACGCCAATGGGCAGGCTTATAAGCGATATTATGCTGGCTGTCAACCGCCGGTACGGCAGAAGCGATTATCTGCCATGCATCGCCTGGGGCCGCCTCGCTGAATCCGCTGCGGCACTGAATGTCGGCGACAACCTGTCTTTCGAGGGGCGGATTCAAAGCCGCAAATATATGAAGTCGGAGAACGAGGTCGTAACGGAACGCACGGCGTTTGAGATTTCGATTGTGGAGTTGATGGAAGCGGAAAATTAATGGATTTTGCCAACCGGCTATGATATACTGAATGAAAATATTTCCGCTCGGAGGGTAATTTTCAATGACTGTTAATCTTGACCTTTATCGTCACGGGGAAGAAATAAATGTTGCCGCGCATGTTCTATTCAGTGATTCTTTTTCAGGCGAACTTTCGTTTTTACTCAGCCGAAAAATGAAAATAGAATCCGCTTTTGCGTCTTTCGGTGAATGTACCGTTGAGATTGCCGAATCCGATGAGTTGTTCAGAAAAGCAAATAAAGTGTCTGTCTCCATACCGCAAAAAACTCAAGAATTGCGGATTAATTACAGCGGACAACCCGAAGGATATCACACGTTTGTCAATGACATGGTGTTTGCCGTAAATTATTACTCAGCGTGGTATCCCGATGAAATAAGCACTGGAAGCGCGGACTTGGCCGTTAGATTTCACGACAACTTTTATACACATGTAGTAAACGCAAGTTATAGCGAATCGGAGAAATCGTGGGAATATCGCCCGAAAGATTTTGATTGCAATATTCTCGCGTATAAGGACGCAAAATCGATTCAGAACGATTTGTTGTGTCTCCTTTATATTGGCGACAACGATGAGCTTGCGAAAGTTTATTTTGACGCATATACCAATGCCGCTGAGTTCTGCGCGGATTTGTTTGAAACTAACCGGCTGTCAAAATGCACATTAGCCGTTTTGCCTGATGGAAATGCACATGATGGGTATTGCCGGGAGTCGCTTATCGTATTAGGTGGGTTTATAGACGACCCATCGTATGCCCGGCATCTTCTTGCGCATGAAATAGCGCACAATTGGTGCGCGGGTGCGGATTTTAACACATGGGAAGACTGGCTGAATGAGACAACGGCCGAATGGACGTCGTTGCTGTTTTTGCTGCACAGCGGCAACGCAGACAAGTTCAATTCCGTCATTGCGGACAAATTTCAAAAATGCAAAAATTCGCCTGCTATCAAAACACCGGATGGGAGCAGACCAGAAGGCGTGCACGATAAAGGGACTTTGCTTTTTTATCGTATTTATCAGCAATATGGATATGACGCAATTTCTAAAATGCTTCGTTTATTTGATGTATTAACTGAAAAAACTACCGAAAATTATATTGCATCAATACGTGAAAACCTAAGTTCCGATATAGCCGATATTATCGTGACCGGGATTAAAGATTAGCGGGTTTAATAACGAAAACAACCCACCAAATGATCGTTCACAACCCCAATCGCTTGCAGATACGCGTAAATAATAGTCGTCCCCACGAACTTAAAGCCGCGCTTTTTCAAATCCTTGCTGATCGCATCACTCAGCGGGGTGAAGGCCGGGATTTCCTCCATCGTTTTCCAGTGGTTCTTGATTACCTCACCCTGCGTGAATCCCCATAAGTAAGCGTCAAAACTGCCGAATTCTTTTTGTACTTCCAACGTGCGGTTCGCGTTGTTGATGATCGCGCGGATTTTCAGCTGATTACGCACAATTCCGGCGTCCTGCATCAGCTGTTCATATTTTGCCTCATCGTATCCGGCGACTGTTTCGATGTGGAAGTTATCGAAAGCCTTGTCAAAGTTTTCTTTTTTATGCAGAATCGTCCGCCAGCTGAGACCCGCTTGCATTAAATCCAGGCATAGTTTGCCGAAAAGCCTCTGATCGTCATGCTCCGCTACTCCCCAGACTTCGTCGTGGTATTTGGCCATTTTCTCATCGTTTTCCACCCAAGGGCAGCGTGTTTTTTCGTTGGTCATTTTGATTTCTCCAATCTCTTGAATAGCCGCGCAGGGGACGGCATCCTCGACGTCCCACGGTTGCATTTTAGGCATTGATCTTGTAAGGGACGCGCCCCTGCGCGTCCCGCTGTCGTATTTCCTTCCGGTCTCCGGGGACAAAACACCCGGCCCTGCGGGGCCGCCCTTTTTACGAAAGAGGGCAAGGATTTAGACGCGGGTACAACGTGACGTCGAGGACACCGTCCTGCGGGATTAAATACACAAAAACGCCGCGGCATTTGCTGCCACGGCGTCTTTTTCGTTACATTTGTTTCATCGCGTTGATTTTAACCCCGGGACCCATTGTAGAGGCTGTCACGCAGCTTCTGATATATTGCCCTTTTGCGGCGGCCGGTTTGGCTTTAATCACAGCATCCAACAGCGCCGTATAGTTGTCAATAAGCTTTTCCGGACCGAACGACACTTTGCCTATTGGGCAGTGGATTATGTTCGTTCTGTCAAGGCGGTACTCGATTTTACCGGCCTTAATCTCCGCCACCGCCTGCGCGATGTTCGGTGTAACCGTTCCGGCTTTCGGCGTTGGCATCAAGCCTTTCGGACCCAGGACTTTACCCAGGCGGCCGACTGTGCCCATCATATCCGGCGTCGCGACGACCACGTCATAATCGAAGAAGTTCTCTTTCTGGATTTTATCGACCATGTCCTGTCCGCCGGCGAAATCCGCCCCGGCGTCAAGCGCTTCCTGAACGCGCTCTTCTTTACAGAACACAAGCACCCTGCGTGCTTTACCGGTTCCGTGCGGCAGAACGATAGCTCCCCTGACCTGCTGGTCGGCGTGACGAGAGTCAACACCCAGTTTAATGTGAAGTTCAACAGTCTCGTCAAACTTTGCTTTCGCGGCAGAAACGACCAGCGCGAACGCCTCTTCCGGATCGTACAGATTCAGTTTGTCAACGGATTTTTCGCTCTCCCTGTAATTCTTTCCTCTAAACATAATCCTAACCCCCCGCTACTGTGATACCCATGCTGCGCGCCGTACCGGCGACCATGCGCATGGCGGCTTCAACGCTGCTGGCGTTCAAGTCCGGCATTTTCAGCTCCGCTATTTTGCGCAGCTCGTCCATCGATATCTCCGAAACTTTTTCCCTGTGCGGGACGCCGGAGGCTTTTTCTAAATTACAGGCCTTTTTCAAAAGCACCGGTACAGGCGGCGTTTTCGTGATAAACGAAAAACTTCTGTCCGCGTATACTGAAATCACGACAGGGATGATCATACCGTCGTCGTTCTTTGTCCTGTCGTTGAACTCTTTTGTAAAAGCACCTATGTTAACACCATGCTGGCCAAGCGCGGGACCCACGGGAGGCGCGGGCGTTGCTTTTCCGGCAGGGATTTGCAACTTAATTTTGCCTATTTCTTTTTGTGGCGGCATACTCTAAACACTCCTTTGCGGCAATCTTTCAGATTGCCGAGATTTAAGATTAAGATATGAGATGTAAGATCTTATAATTTAAATCTTACATCTTGTAATCGCGTAGCAATTGCTTTATTCTGCTTCAATTTGGTCAAAATCCAGATCCACCGGCGTTTCGCGGCCAAACATGGATACAATTACGCGCGCACGGTTTTTATCGACCTCAATTTCTTCCACAGTTCCTAAGAATCCCATCAGCGGACCATCAGTTACTTTGACTGTTCCGCCGACTTCAAAACCGACTACAACTTCGTGTCTCTCTATTCCGAGAGACAAAATTTCGTCCTCGGTCAAAGGGATTGCTTTATTCTGGGAGCCTACAAACCCTGTGACGCCCCTTACGTTGCGCACAAGGTGCCAGCTCACGTCGTTCATAAGCATTTTTATAAGGACGTATCCGGGGAAAACTTTACGTTCAACCGTTTTAGTCTGTGACTCGTGAATTTCCGTCACCATCTCAGTCGGGATCTTGATTTCCAGAATCTGATCCTGCATTTTACGGTTCTCGGCCGCTTTTTCAATTGTGGCCGCGACTGCGTTTTCGTATCCGGAATATGTGTGAACCACATACCATCTCGCTTCTTCTGCCATGGCCGCCGTTAACCCCAGAACTGCCCAAGCTGCCTTATAGCCTGGAATATCTGCCCGGCAACTTGGTCAATAGCCCAAACAACAATCGCCATGGTGACCATAAGTCCCAGCGCTATCAAGGTGTTGTTAACTGTCTGTTTCGGCGTCGGCCAAACAACTTTTTTAAGCTCAGCCCGCATTTCGCGGAACCATCTTTTCAGGCGGTTATCACGCCGGGTTCTGCGCTTGCGGCCTTGGGCTTTCTCGTTCTTTTCTTCTGACATTGTTGCCTCCCCCTACTTCGTTTCGGAGTGTACCGTATGTTTGCGGCAGAAACGGCAATATTTGTTTAGTTCAAGCCTGTCCGGCGTGTTCTTCTTATTCTTCGTGGTGTCGTAATTCCTCTGTTTGCAATCATTACATCGTAACGTGACCTTAATTCTCATCGCGTCGCGGCGCCTCCTTTTCCTAATAGCCTCCCTGTTTGGATTTGCAGATTTTTGATCCCGGGGAAAGCACAATCCCATAAGGCTGCCGCGCCTCGGGGAGTTGGCTTTCTGCATCCGGTCATCCGGTTAATTGCGAAAAAATTAACCTATCTGCCGACAGGTAAAAATTATTATAGCACACAGTAACTGCGGCGTCAACTGTTTTTTGTATATTTTGCGGGGGAGAGGGGGCGTATATGGTCAATGCGAATGTCCAAGGTCTCCCGCAGAACCAGCGTAGAACCAAACAACGGTACGCGCAGGGGCGCGTCCCCTACGGGGTGAGTGCATATGCCCGGCCGCAGGACGTCTAGGACGCCGTCCTCTACGTCCCCAGTGCCGCATTATCAAAATACGTCTCTGCCGCCTTGCAATCTTTTTGTATCTGCGTCTTTAGCGCATCCATGCTGCTGAACTTTATTTCCGGACGCAGGCAGGTATAGAACTCAATCCGCACCTGTCGGCCGTATAAATTCCCTCGAAAGTTAAGTATGTGCGTTTCAGCTGTTATTCTGCTCTCCGCAGAGTTGTCAATGGTCGGGCGGATTCCGATGTTAGTCACGCCTGTATAGACTCCCTCGTCGTCTAAATACACTTTAGTCGCGTAAACGCCAAACGCCGGGATGATAACTGGATCCTCAAACGTCATGTTTATCGTTGGAGTGCCGAGTGTTCGACCCAATCTATATCCGTAGCGGACAATATCCGTCAAAACATGCGGATGGCCGAGAAATACGTTTGCACGTTCTATGTCACCGCCGGAAATCAATTCCCTGATATATGTCGAACTGCTTGTCACCCCGTCATGCTTCACCGCCGGGATAATGTCGCAGCCTATGCCCAGTTCCTCACATTTTTGGCGCAACCGATCGCTTGTACCAACCCCGCCTTTGCCGAATCTGAAATCGTGCCCAGCCACCAGGTGCCGCGCACCGAATTCTTCTACCAAATGCCCGATAAACACATCCCACGGCATTTCGGCCGTCGCTTTGTCGAAGTGCAGGAAAATGATGTCGTCTATCCCGAAAAGGCGGTTTATAATCCCCGCACGGTCTCCAGGTGAGTTGATAAGCGGCACTGCATCGCCCTTAACCAAGCTGAGTGGATGCGTGTCAAATGTGATAACGGAAGGCAGCAGATTCGCCGTCTCCCCGATTTCAACCGCCTTGTTTAAAAGCCTCGCGTGGCCTATGTGTATCCCATCAAAAAAACCCAGCGCTATCACGCGCCTTTTATCTGTCATTTGGTTGCTCCATATGAATTGATATGTGATATAGGGGCACAATGTGCACCCACGGGCGACCGGGACGGTCGCCCCTACAGCCCCCCATTAGAAGAACGACTTTACCACAGCCAACCTGCCGGCTCTGCCCTCGCCCAGGGCCAAAAACTCGCCTTCGGGTCCGTAGATTCTAACCTTGCCGTCTGGCACATCGTCAACCCGGCACGCGGCGCCGTTTTTGATTCTTTGCGCGTCTTGGGAATCCGCTTTCAGCGCCGAGTATGCCGCGAAAATCGAGTCAGTCGGCAGGATTATATCTTGTGCCTTGCCCTCGGCAGCGGCTTGTATAATCTCGTCCAACGATAGCGCATCGCCTATCGAAAACGCCCCGGCTCTTGTCCGGCGCAGGGACGACATAACTCCTCCGGTACCGAGCGCTTGTCCGATATCATGTGCAAGCGTGCGGATATATGTGCCTTTTGAACACGCAACGCGAATCATAAATTCATTTCCGTCAATGCGCATAAGCTCCATCTCAGATATAAAAATATCCCGCGCCGGTCTTGGGATGTCTATCCCTTGCCGCGCAAACTTGTACAGTCTGACACCGTTGATTTTTACCGCCGAGTACATCGGCGGAATTTGCTTGCCCGCTCCTAAAAAGCCTGAGATTACGGACTTTATCTCTTCTTCGGAGACAGAAGTAGGAATTTCGCAGCTTTCTAAGACATTGCCCTGTATATCCTGTGTGTCGGTGACAAGACCGAGCCGTATACCGGCCAAATACTCTTTCTCGGCGTTTTCGCAGAATTCGGCAGCTTTAGTCGCACGGCCTATGAATATCGGCAGGACCCCGGTCGCCATGGGGTCCAATGTGCCGCCGTGGCCTATTCGTTTTGTCTTGAACACTCCACGCAGCTTCGCCACAACGTCGTGCGATGTCCAGCTTTCCGGTTTGTCAACTATAACGATCCCATTCACAACTAAACAAAGTCTTTCAGAACAGCAATCAGCTCTTGCTTTATTTTATCAACCGACGCACGCCTGGCAAATCCCGCGGCCATGGGATGCCCGCCGCCGCCGAATCTTTTGCAGATATCGTGCGCGTTAACGCCCGGAGATGTGCGAACCGACACTTTGCAGTCCACGGGGGAGCTTAACTCTCGTATAGTTATCCAAACAACCACGTTTTCAATAGTGCCCGGAATTGCCGCTATACCGTCCATATCATCCTCAACCGCCCCGGTGAGCGCTATCATGTCTCTTGTAATTGTCGCAATTGACACAGCGTTGTTAAAATAAAACTCAAGCCCTTCGTTTACCAAACCCTCAATCTTCACGCGCCCAATCGTTCTCGCGTTGAAAAGTGTTCTGTTAAGCTCTGCATGCGGCGCACCCGCTTCAATCAACTCGGCAGCAATTCTCAGCGAATCCGCCGTTGTGTTAGCGAAAGAGAAGCAACCTGTATCCGTCGCAATGGCTACATACAATTGCTCTGCACTGGTTTTGTCTATGCCGCAGGGGAGTTTTTTCAATATGCCGCAGACAATCTCCGCGCAGGCGGCCGTATTCTCGTCAAGACAGGTGTAATCGGCATACAGCGTGTTAGACGGATGATGGTCTATAGATAGCGAAATTTTGTCCAGATACGCTTTTGCCTCTTCCGTGAACAAATCTTGCGAAGCTGTATCCACAGTGATTGTGTGCTCCGGTGAGTATCTCTCTGACGCCCAATAATCTTTGACATACGGCAGATATTTATCCGTCACTTCCGGATTGCGGAGTATATACGCCGTTTTCCCCATATTGCGCAAGCCATGGCAAAGCGCACCGGCACAGCCTATCGTATCCCCGTCCGGCCGGCGGTGAGTTATTATCAGAAACTTGTCCCGCGATTTAAGCCATTGTGCGGTATCATTAATGGTCATCATCGTGGCTGTCTTCGCCATCGTTCTCCTCCGGTATATCCAGATTCGCGAGCAGTGTATTAATCCGCGCCCCGCGTTCCATCGAATTATCCATTTCAAACTGAAGCTCCGGCGTGTACCGCAGATTCAGCGCTTGCCCAAGTTCACGCCGCAAATATCCGGCCGCAGATTTCAGTCCCTTTAAAAACTCTTTCTCGGACTTAATATCGAAAACACTTATATATACTTTAGCTATGCGCAAATCCCCCGTTGTATCAACGGAGGTAATGCTTATCATGCCCTGTTTTATACGCGGGTCTTTCATGTTCCGTATCAGCGTTGACAGAACGCGCTGGATATCTTCGTTGATGCGCTCGATTTTGTTGTTAGGCATGATGTTGCCTCCTACACCGGAATCTGCTCCATCGCGAAGCATTCTATAATATCGCCCTCTTTGATGTCGTTGTATTTTTCAAACGCTATGCCGCATTCGTAATTCGTGGCGACTTCTTTCACGTCGTCTTTGAACCTTCTCAACGATGCCAGCTCACCCTCATGAACGACAATGCCGTCGCGCACTAACCGGGCGGAGCTATTGCGTAAAATCTTGCCGTCCTGGACATAGCAGCCGCAGATTGTGCCGACTGCGGACGCTTTAAACAGCTGCCGCACCTCCGCGTGGCCGTATACCACTTCACGGAACTTCGGCGCCAGCATGCCCTTCATCGCGGCCTCGATTTCATTTATGCACTCATATATAACACGGTACATACGCATATCAACATTGCTGCGCTGGGCTGAGTCGCGGGCATTAAGCTCGGGTCTGACATTGAAGCCGACAATAATCGCACCGCTGGTGGAGGCCAGCATAACGTCTGACTCGCTTATCGCGCCGACGCCGGAATGGATCACACGGACACGCACTTCTTCGTTCGTCAGCTTCTCTAACGAAGCTTTGATCGCCTCGGCACTGCCCTGAACATCAGCTTTTACTATTATGTTCAGGTCTTTAAGCTCGCCCTCTTGAATCCGCGCAAACAGGTCTTCAAGCGAAACTTTGACAGACGTGGACTGGGACGCCTTTTTCTCCGACTTGCGCTGTTCTGTCAGTTCCCTAGCCATGCGTTCGTCGGTGACCACGTTGAAGGTATCTCCGGCGTTCGGGACTTCCGACATTCCGGAGATTTCGACCGGGACTGACGGTCCCGCCGTGTTGATTCTCTCACCTTTCTCAGTCATCATCACCCGGACATGGCCGACAGCCGTTCCGGCGATTATAGTATCGCCTGTGTTAAGCGTACCGTTTTGAACCAAAACCGTCATCAGCGGCCCGCGGCCTTTGTCAAGGCGGGCTTCTATAACCGTACCGCGCGCACGGCGGTTCGGATTAGCACGCAATTCAGCCATTTCGGCTGTCAGTATTATCATTTCAAGCAGATTTTCAATACCCTCGCCCGTCTTCGCCGATATCGGGCAGACAATCGTTTCCCCGCCCCATTCTTCGGAGACAAGGCCATGCTCTGTCAATTGCTGCTTTATCTTTTCCGGATTCGCGCCCGACACGTCCATCTTGTTGATGGCAACGATTATCGGGATATCCGCCGCTTTCGCGTGATTTATCGATTCCACCGTTTGCGGCATTATTCCGTCGTCCGCGGCAACGATAAGTATCGCGATATCGGTAACAAGTGCGCCTCTGGCTCTCATGGCCGTGAATGCCTCATGTCCGGGCGTGTCCAGGAATGTTATTGGGTTGCCTTTGACACGAACCTGATAAGCGCCGATGTGCTGAGTTATGCCACCGGCTTCGCCTGACGCTACGCTCTCTTGCCGTATCCTGTCCAACAACGATGTTTTGCCGTGGTCAACATGACCCATGACAACAACAACCGGCGCACGGGGAACAAGATCTTCCTCTTTATCTTCGCTATCGTCGATAAGCCGTTCTTCAATCGTCACGACGATTTCACGTTCAACTTTGCATCCAAGCTCAATAGCGACAAGCGCCGCTGTCTCATGGTCTATTATATCGGAGAGAGAAGCCATAACGCCCATTTTCACAAGCTGGCGCACGACTTCCGCCCCGGTTTTCTTCATGCGGGAGGCAAGTTCGCCTACTGAGATTTCATCCGGAATCAAGACTTTCAATTGGGCTTTTTTCGCTACTTCAAGTTGCAGCCGATTCATCCTGTCGCGCTCTTCCTGGCGGCGCTTCGCGCCGGAAGCAATCGACGGTCTTTGATTCTGCGGTCTCTTTGATATTTTCTGCTTGCCGCG
The DNA here is from genome assembly GCA_009785525.1 of Oscillospiraceae bacterium. Classification (GTDB taxonomy): domain Bacteria; phylum Bacillota; class Clostridia; order Oscillospirales; family Oscillospiraceae; genus WRMH01. The sequence continues at coordinate 23,036 of WQWC01000019.1, forward strand.
CTTCATATTTTCCGCGCGCTCCGGTACAAGATTGTCAAGCCTTTCATCGTATTTGTCGATGTTAATCGTCGCACCGCTTGTATCAACGAGCCGTTTCTCCGGCGCTTTGCGTGCGACGAATGGTTTATCTTCTTTCTTTTGCGGCGCGGCAGGGGCGGGGGATTCAGTGGTTTTGGGCGTCTCTTTGCCTTCCGTTTTCGCGCCAGCTTCCACAGGCGGCGTCTCTTCTTTCGGCGTATCCTTCTTCTCCGCTTTCGGCAGTTCCGGCGGCGCGGATACGGCGTATATCTCTTCTATGTTCTCAATCTGATTGTTTATCGTCATATACTCAAAGATAATATCAAGCTCCTCCACCGTCAGGACCTGCATGTGGTTCTTAGGTGTGGTCGCGTATTTAGTTAGAATTTCCGTTATCTGTTTGGTCGGAACCTTAAAATCTTTCGCAACCTCGTGAACCCTATATTTGAACATTGTACTCATTGCGCAGTCCTCCTTTGGTATATCATGTTTCGGTGAAGGGACGCTTGCGCGTCCGTTGTGGTCACGGGCGACAGAATGCCGCCCCTACATGTCTAATCCTGTTATAAATTTATTGGCTAACCCCACATCTAAAATCGCCAGCATCCCTGGGGAGCCTCTTCCTACTACTTGCCCAAGCTCAAACTTCGTGTACGGCACTGCTATATGCTCACACTCAGCATCTTCGGCATACATTCGCGCCTGGCGGATTGACCGCTCCGACGCGTCTGAGGCTGATATTATCGCCGCGGCTTTCCCCAGCCTTGCGGCTTGGGAAACTGATTCGGTACCGACAGCTAGCAATCCCGCTTTTTTCGCTAATCCAAGAATCCTAATCATTCAGTCGGCCCCTCGATTTGGCTGTTCAACTCATCAACAACCGCTTGCGGAATCTCCGTCCCGAACGCTCTCCCAAGTGCGCGGGATTTCACGGCGCGCTTCAGGCACTCGGCGTCCCGGCAGAGATACGCACCCCTACCCGGCTTTTTGCCGACAAAGTCAAGCGAAACTTCCCCCTCCGGCGACCGGACAGCCCGTATAAGCTCCCGCTTAGGCTTCATCTCTCGACAACCGAGGCATTGCCGCATAGGCTGGCGTTTTTGTGGTTTTGTGGACATTTGTTGGCTCCTGTGTGATGGCATTGCAGGACGTCAAGGACGCCGTCCCCTATGGGTGGTTGGTTTAATGTTTGCGGGACACGCAGAGGACTGCGTCCCCTACTGTCAATTGTCAACTTTCAACTGACGTCTCCGCCGCGCTTTCGGGTTTGATGTCTATCTTGAACCCGGTCAGTCTCGCCGCCAGGCGGACGTTTTGCCCTTCCCGGCCGATTGCCAATGACAGCTGACTATCCGGCACAACAACACGACAGGACTTCCCGTCCTCCATCATAGTCACCGAAATAACGTCGGACGGTGCGAGAGCCGACGCCACGTATTCGGTTGGGTCTTCGCTGTATTTGACTATATCTATCTTCTCGCCGCCCAGCTCACTTACAATCGCGTTTACCCTGCCGCCTTTCGGGCCGACACAGGCGCCGATTGGTTCGACTTCCGGGTCATTTGACGAGACGGCAATCTTAGTGCGGTTACCCGCCTCACGCGCTATTGAATGGATCTCTACCGTGCCGTCATGTATCTCCGGCACCTCAAGCTCAAACAATCTTTTGACCAGCCCCGGGTGGGTGCGCGAAATAAGTATTTGCGGGCCTCTGGTTGATTTTCTGACCTCGATCACATAGACCTTTATCCTGTCACCCTCACGCAATTCTTCGTGCTGAATCCGCTCTTCGGGCAACAGCATGGCCTCCGTCGTCTCGGCATTTGAGCCGATCTGGATTGAAACACCGCCGGTTCGCGGCTCAATACGCGTTACAACGCCTGTCAGAATCTCATGCTCTTTTGATGTAAACTCATCATATATGATATTCCGCTCAGCTTCGCGGATACCTTGTATTATGACCTGTTTAGCGGCCTGCGCCGCGATTCTGCCGAATTTCTGCGTATCAACCTGCTCGTTAATCACGTCGCCAACTTGTGCGTCTTTTGATATTTTCTGCGCGTCTTCGACAGAATACTGCGTTTCCGGGTCTTCCACTTCTTCGACTACCATTTTTTGTATAAACATTTCCACAGTTTTTTCCACAGGATTCATCACTACTCTCGCGCAATCTGCCGCAGCGGGGTAATCTTTTTTCAGGGCGGCCAAAAGCGCCTGCTCTATCTTTTCAAGCATGTAGGTTTGCGGTATTCCCTTTTCTTTTTCGATATCCTGTATGGCCAGGAAAAATTCAGCGTTCATTGCCTGCTCCTTTTAAGAAATCCGCAGTCTTACCTGCGCTATTTCTGTTTTTTCAAAACTTTGTTTCTGACCGGATACGTCCAGTTCGACCGTTCCATCGTCGGTATAGGCCGACAGATTCCCCATAAACACCTTCTGCCCGTCTTTTGATTTATACAGCTTAACCTCCACAAAATGGCCGATATATCTCTGAAAATCAGCCGGGCGGCGCAATCGTCTCTCCGCCCCGGCACTTGATACTTCAAATGTATACCCCTGTGGGAATAGATCGTCGTACTCATCCAAAAGCGGGTCAAGCTCCCGGCTGACAGCCTCACAATCGGCGATTGCAACGCCTTTTTCCGAATCTATGTAGACCCGTAAAAACCAGTTTCCGGCTTCTTTTATATATTCAACGTCCCATATATCCAAGCCGTGTTTGCGGGCAATGGGCTCGGCCAGTTCCGTCACGGTATTAACTATTTTACTCATAGCGCACTTCCAATTTTTACCAGTGTTAAGCAAAGCAAGAAAAAGAGTGGGGTTTCCCACTCGGTCAAGTCTTTCATCCGAACATCGGTAGTATACCACGCCCGGTGCGGGATTGCAAGCATTTTTTCTGGATTTTTATGGGCTTATTTTTGGGGCTGGTGTCCCCGGCATCCCGCCGTACCCCGTACAAACTCCGTAGGGGCAATCGCAGACGGCCAATGGCCCCCCCAGCGCACATCGCGGCGCTCATGTCGAGCGCCGCGATGCTTGATATAGCTAAGGTGCGGGGGGCGCGGCGGGAGTCACGGTAACCAACTGAGTTGTTGTTCTCGTTATCCCCAGTTCCGTGTAGCTGATTGTTATCGGGATAGTCCCGACGGTATTCAGCACCGTACCCGCGGCAGGGGTTGTTGTGATGTGCGCCGTTACAGCCTGTGTGGTGTTGTCGGCGTAAGTCGCTGTTACAACCATTCCGGCGAGGTTGAGACTATGCCCAACTGTGAATGTCGCTGTGGTCGGCGGGGTTGTTACTGCTATCGATACAAGCGGATTGATCTGTTCAAACTCCGCCGTGACTGTGACGTCACGGCCCGGCATTGTGAAAGTGAACGTCGGATACGTTCCTGTGGTTGCCTCGCCGTTGAATCTGACAGAGCCCGGAACAAGACGCATTCCGCTGATAGCCGATACTGTCAGTGTTATTGTCTCACCGGGGCGCGCGTTGGTTCTGTTTGCCGTTACAGTGCCGCCGAACGTTGTGGGTATGGCTACCCTGTACTCTTCTCTCATTATATTGTAGATAAGCTGGCAAAGCTCGCCCCTGGTTATATCCTGCAAAGGCCGCAGCTCATTGCCGGTGAACATGCCATGGAGAAGTCCCATGTGCTTGATGGCGGATATCGGCCCTCTCGCCCATTCTGAGATGGACGCGAAATCCGGGAACGCATTGGCGGCATTCTGCCCGTTGACGCCCGGGATATAGGCTCTGTACGCTACGGTCAGCGCCTGCTCGCGCGTTATATGGGTGCGCCTTGAGAAGTGGTTGTGGGATACACCCTCTATATGACGCAGCGCCTGCATCAAAAGAATCGCGTTATCGGCTTCGTTGTTGATTCGCTGCACGTCGTCAAACGCGTGCATCCTGGCTCTGAGGGTTCTTGCCCAAATCAAGGCGAACTGCTCACGCGTCAGCCTTCCGTCAGGGTCGAATCTGGTGGTGGTATGCCCTCTGACAAAGTCGTTGCGTGCGCAGAACTCAATTGCCCTGCGGTGCGGGTGGTTTGTCGGCACGTCCAGAAACGTAAATGTGAACGCCGGCGCGGCTTCGACTTCGGCTTCTGCCGAGACAGCCGGGACTATTGACAGCGCTGTTATCAAAACAAGCGCCAGTGCTAATATTCGTCTTTTCATATAAAGCTCTATACTCCTTTTGTAATGTTTCACTACAGAGAAACGATTTGAATATATCGCATATAGTGTATGAAAAAACAAGCTGTCAAATTACTGGATTTCACGGCAAAAGATTGCCTGAACAGGAATCAATTGACAATTGATAATTTTAGGGGGTAAAGCCAGCCCCTGCCCTCTTTAGTAAAGTGGATGCCGACCGCAGTCGGCGGGTGTTTTATTGTCGGTCGGCGATAAATCCAGCCACAGGACGCAGAGGACTGCGTCCCCTACGGGGTGCGGTGGATCCCTCCGTGTCCCGCCGTACCCCCCTATTTCCCCACGCAAAACCGTTCAAAAATCCTATCCGTCGCGTCGGCCCGCAGATTCTTGCCCGTCAATTCCCCAATCGCCGACAGCGCCGATTCAACCTCCGTCAGCACGGCGTCCGGCGTTATGGTATCGGTTATCGCCTCAATCGCACGGTTTATTCCGTCACGCGCCCGCAGGATTGCGTTGGCCTGGCGTGCGTTTGTGATGAGTTCGCCCGGCGTCGGCGCGGCAAGCGCCGGAAATAGCTCCCGCACTTTCGCGCGTAAAACGTCAATTCCCGCGCCGGTCAGCGCGGATATATGGCAGAAGTCAAACCCAAGTCCGATAAGCTCCGCCTCCGCGAGTTCCCCCGGCAAGTCGGATTTATTCACCACAGCAATCCTCGCAATGCCTTGCGGAATTGCGCAGATTGCCTCATAATCCAAGTCCCCCAGCGGCGCGGAGCCATCCAACACAAGGATTACGAGTTCCGCCCCGGCAATCGCCCGCAGCGTCCGTTCGATCCCCAGCTTTTCCACCGCGTCACGAGTTTCCCGCAGACCGGCAGTGTCTATCATCCGAAGAAGCACGCCGCCCAGCAGAATCTTCTCCTCGACAGTGTCGCGGGTCGTGCCGGGGATAGGTGTCACGATGGCGCGTTCGTATCCTAACAGCGCGTTCAACAGCGATGATTTGCCGGTGTTCGGCCGCCCGATTATCGCTGTAGGCACGCCGGATACGAGGTTCAGCCCACTCTCGTGCGTTTTGTATAGGCGCGAAAGCTCCCGCTCGGCTTCTGTGAGCGTGGCGAGATAGTCCGCGAGCTGAAAATCCTCAATATCCTCGTCCGGATAATCAATCACGGCATGGAAGTGGGCCAAGATATCTAGCAACCGGCTGTAAATCGCCTCGAACCGCACGCTGGTCGCGCCAAGCAACTGTCCCGCCGCGTTTTGCACCGCCATCGGGGATTCCGCCTCTATCAAGTCGATCACGGCCTCAGCCTGCGTCAGATCCATCCGCGAGTTTAAAAACGCGCGTTTCGTGAACTCTCCCGGCCTCGCCTGCCTGACTCCGTGGGCGAACAGCGCGCGTAAAACTTCAGTCAGCACCACTGGGGAGCCGTGGCAGTGGAATTCCGCCGTATCTTCCCCGGTGTAGCTGTCCGGCGCGCGGGAAATCCAGCACATGCAAGCGTCTATCACATTCCCGTCAGGGCCTGCCAGCGTGCCGTAATACATCCGTCGCGGAATGGCTTCGGTAAGCCGCACCCCGCTCTTGGGCGTGAACAATTTATCGGCCGCAGGAATTGCCTCCGGGCCGCTGATTCGGACAATTCCGATAGCTGAAACTACTCCCCCGGTTGCAATTGCGGCAATTGTATCTGACATTTATTTCACCCCTTGACATGTCTATATGCGGGCATATTAACATATCTTGCAAAATGTTGTCAATGTCCCGCCCATGTTTCACACCTTGGGAACGGCCCGGCGTTTTACTTGACTAACACGCTAAATTGATATATACTGAATTTCCTGTCTATCGAAAGGAGAACACCTTGGAAAATCTTGACGTTTTGCGGTATCACGAACAGGTGATCATCCGCCTGCGGGCGCTGTACAGGCAATTCGGATACACCCAATACGAGACAAGCCGCTTTGAAGAGTATGAGCTTTACGCGCGGAATAAAGCTTTTTTGCCGTCTGATGAAATCATCACTTTTTCGGGTGTGAGCGGGAAACTTATGGCGCTCCGCCCGGATGTGACGTTGTCAATCGTCAAAAACGCGTCTGACGGGGTGGCCTATAAACTCTTTTACAACGAAAACGTATACCGCCCCGCGCTCTTCGGCAACGCGTTGAAAGAACGTATGCAGGCGGGTGTTGAGTGTATAGGCGATATTGACCTGTATTCCACTGCCGAGGTCATCGTCCTCGCCCGGCGCAGTCTTGATATTTTAGGCGGCCGATGCAGTCTTGATATTTCGCACATGGGATTCATCAGCGGCCTTTTTGAAAGCGTGGAGCTGCCGTCGGTTCAACAAGATCAGCTTCTGCGCAGTCTCGGTGAGAAAAACGCGCCGGAGATTGCCGCGTTGTGCGCGGAATTTGGACTGGGGCAATCGTTCTGCGATAAGCTCGCAAGTTTAGTCAAGCTATACGGGCCGTTTGATAATGAAATGCTCGGCGAACTCAAATCCATCGCCGTGGGCGCACGGTGTGACGAAGCGCTGGCGGAGCTGACGGCGCTTTCCGCTATTCTGAAAGAGTTCGGCGTATCGGCGCATTTGGATTTCTCCATCGTCAACGACTTGAGCTATTACAGCGGCATTATCTTTCAGGGATACATAGAGGGTGCGCCCGCGAAAGTGCTGTCCGGCGGACGGTATGATAAGCTTTTGCAAAAATTCGGCAAAAAATCCGGCGCGATAGGTTTCGCGGTTTACTTGGATATGCTGGAGCACGAAATTTCATCAAAAGAGACTGACGTAATTTTGCCGCATAACGAAAACTCTGACCCGCGCGAACTTGCCCGGAAGGTGAATGCGCTGATTAATGAGGGCAAGAGTGTCCGCGTTTGCAGGGAGGCTGTCAAATGATTAACATAGCCTTACCCAAAGGCAGATTGGGCGATAAAGCCTACGCCGTGTTTGAGGCCGCCGGATTCGGCTGCCCGTCAATCCACGCCCCGGGAAGGGCGCTGGTGTTCGAGAATGAGGAAACCGGCGTGCGGTATTTCTGGGTAAAACCCTCCGACGTGGCGATCTATGTTGAACGCGGCGCGGCTGATATCGGTGTTGCGGGGAAAGATATCCTGCTGGAATATTCACCGGAAGTGTATGAGCTGCTGGATCTGCAAATGGGCCGCTGCCGGATGGCGGTTGCCGCAGCGGCGGGATTCACCGACATACAGGGCAGGGCGCTGCGCGTCGCGACAAAGTTCACAAACATCGCGCAGGAGTTTTATGCCGGGAAAGGCCGGGAGATAGACATAATCAGACTGAACGGCTCAATCGAACTCGCGCCGCTGTTGGGATTATCGGATGTGATTGTCGATTTGGTCGAAACCGGTAGCACCCTGCGGGAGAACAATCTCTCAGAGCTGGAGACAATCGCCCACATCACAGCGCGGCTGGTTGCTAATAAGGCGTCGTATAAGTTTAAGCATGATGAGATATCCAAGCTTGTGAGCGAAGTGGAAGGGCAATTGGCGGTTACGTAGAAACTCGCAAGAACAAAACACCCGGCTCTGCGGAGCCACCCTCTTTACTAAAGAGGGCAAAGACGAGGGATTTTCTTTAGGGAGACACCATCTACCGTCCCCCGCCCTCTTTAGTAAAGAGGGTGCCGACCGCAGTCGGCGGGTGTTTTGTTTATATGCAAATAATTTATACGTGTAAAGGTGAGACACATGGGTTATCCCGTTGACATGAACAAGATTTGGTATCATGGTTCTAATCTGGAATTAGATATTTTGCGAGAAGGTTCAACAATAACGCAATGGAAAGAACTTGCTGAAGCATTTGCTACTAAACCAACTATGCTTGAGTATAGCGAGATTTTTTCACTTATTTCTCATAATGGGATTGAAAAAGGGATTCTCTATATTATTGATGAGCCATTAAAGATGGATGTTGACGTATATCAGCATCCACGGACGACGATGGACAAGGGTATAGAATTTATTACGAAAAGACCGCTTAAGTTAAAACGCATAGTATAAGCCACCCCCACAACCATACAAGGAGACGCACCCATGATAAAAATCATAAAATCCAACGAATACAATCCCCCCACCACCCAAGGCCCATCCTCAACCAAGATTGCAGATTCCGTGCGGGCAATCATCGCCGACGTCGTTGCCCGCGGCGACACCGCTGTTTTGGAATATACTCAACAACATGACGGTTGCTCACCGGAGTCGTTCGAGGTTCCGGCCTCAGCGCTTGACGCCGCCCTCACGCAAATCGGCGCGGAGTTTGCCGGAGTTCTGCAACGCGCGGCGGGGAACATCGAGGCGTTCCACCGGCGGCAGGTTCGGGAGGGATTTGTTTTTACGCCGTCCGACGGCGTTGTATTGGGGCAGAGGATTCTGCCGTTGCACCGTGTCGGGATATACATACCGGGCGGCACCGCGCCGTATCCGTCTACCGTGTTGATGAACGCAATCCCGGCGAAGATTGCCGGGGTCGGGGAGATAATTATGGTCACGCCGCCATCAAAAGATGGGGTGAATCCGGCGGTTCTGGCCGCCGCGAAGATTGCCGGGGTGGATCGGGTCTTCACCGTCGGCGGGGCGCAGGCGATTGCGGCGCTGGCATACGGTACGGAATCCATACCGCGTGTGGACAAAATCACAGGCCCCGGCAACGAGTTTGTCGCCGAGGCAAAGCGGCAGGTGTTCGGAGTTGTCGGCATAGATATGATCGCCGGGCCATCCGATATTTTGATTATCGCGGACACAAACGGCGACCCCGTGTTGATTGCCGCCGATATGCTGTCTCAATGCGAACACGGCGGGGACGGGGCCGCCGCGGTGCTTGTCACGACCTGCGAAAATCTGGCGCGGAGTGTTGCCGCCGAGATCGAGCGTCAGCTGGGTGAGATCCCGCGTGAAGCAATCGCCCGGCAGGCGGTGGAGAATCACAGCAAAATCATTATCGCCGAAACTCTTGACGAGGCGTTCGATATCTCAAACGACCTCGCGCCGGAGCATTTGGAGATTTTTCTTGATGAACCGTTTGAATATCTGGGTCGCGTGACGAACGCGGGGTCAGTCTTCCTGGGCCGCAACACGCCGGAGCCGCTGGGAGACTACTACGCCGGGCCGAATCATACGCTGCCAACCTCCGGCACCGCCAGATTCTCCAGCGGCCTTGGGGTGGAGGATTTTACGAAGAGGTCAACATTTACGTACTACTCCGAAGATGCGCTGCGGAAAATCGGTGACGATGTTGTGAAGTTTGCGCAGAAGGAAGGCTTTGACGCCCACGCCAGGGCTGTATCAAGGAGGACTGAACGATGAGCAAATTTTTATCCTCCCGCCATGCCGGACTGAACGAGTATGTTCCCGGTGAACAGCCGAGCGATATGCAATACATCAAGCTGAATACAAACGAGTCGCCGTATCCGCCTTCTCCGGGTGTGCTTTCCGCGTTGAGCGAGGCGGAGATATCGAAGCTGAATCTATACCCGAATCCGGACGGGACGCGGCTTATAGAGAAACTCGCGGAGACTTACGGCGTGGGGCCGGAGAACGTGGTCATCGGCAATGGGTCTGATGAGTTGCTGGCATTCGCGTTCATGGCGTTCTGCGACCCGGTTGGGGTTTGTTTCCCCAACATCACGTACGGATTTTACCCGGTGTATGCGCAGCTTTTCGGCGTATCGTATCGGCAGATTCCGCTGGCGGAAGACTTCACCGTCCGGGTGGAGGATTACATCGGCGTGAATCGGCACGTAATTCTGGCAAATCCGAACGCGCCGACCGGGATTGCCCTGACACTTGCCGACATCAGGCGGATCGCGGAGAGCAACCCCGATAACGTTGTGCTGATTGATGAGGCGTATGTAGACTTCGGCGCGGAATCAGCCATCGCGCTGGTGCGGGAGCATGAGAATTTGCTTGTTATGCATACGTATTCCAAGGCGCGGTCAATGGCTGGGGCGCGGCTGGCTTACGCTATTGCGCAAAAAACGTTGATTGAGGATTTGAACAAGATGAAATACTCGTTCAACCCATATAACGTCAACAGATTGACTCAACTTGCCGGACACGCCGCCCTCTGCGACGCGGAGTATTACACCGCGAACTGCCGCAATATTATCAGGACGCGGGAGTATACCGAACAAAAACTGCAAGACTTGGGATTTGAGCTGACGGATTCCAAAGCGAATTTCGTGTTTGCCAAAAAACCGGGATTTTCAGGGCGGGAACTGTATCTTGCGCTAAAGCAAAAAGGCATACTGGTGCGCCAGTTCAACGATGGGCGGATATCGGATTATTTGCGGATATCAATAGGCACGCGGGAACAAATGGATGCCTGCATCACAGCGATAGAATCAATCGTAGGGGACGATGGCAATCGTCCCGAATACTGATTTCCGCCATCCTCTGGCTATCTGCGTACTGCACAGACGCGCAAAGCGCGCCCCTACAGATGGTGCGTCAACACCGTGGGCGCACTTTGCGCGTTCACATCACAGCTTGCGCACGTTTGACGATATCTCCGACAGCGCCTTTGACGCTTCCATGTCATACGCGTGAGTCCTTGCCATATCGCCGAGGGATAGCATTCCGACAAGTCTCCCGTCCTGCACCACCGGCAGGCGCCGGACTTGACCTACAGACATCTGCCGCGCGGCTTCCCGCACATCGTCGGTTGGGCTCACGGTCAAGAGGCTTTTCGACATGATCTCGCGCACCGGAGTTGTCTCCGGGTCGTTTTCCGAGGCGATGCACCGCAGTACGATATCCCGGTCAGTCACAATGCCTTTCAGCTGCCCATCGTCATTGCACACCGGCACGGAGCCTATGTTGTGCCTGAAAAACATCCTCGCCGCCTGGGATACCGGCTCTTCCGGCGATATTGAAACAACACTGTCGCTCATTAATTCCGATACTAGCATTTTTTTGATCCTCCGTCATCATTGTCGTTACCAAAATTATTGACAATCACGGGGGATTTTATTCTTTCGGGAAAATTTATCAAAAAGTCGTTGACTAATTTGGGGAGATTATGATAATATGTTTAAATAAGTCAGGGAGGCTGTTCATTATGAAAATTAAAAAAATGCTTATTTTTGTCATGGTTATTATAATTGTGGCAATGATGAGTGTACCCATTGCTTTAGCTGATGAATCTGGTGATGAACCAATAGAACCTATGACAATTACCAGAACTGTAACTGTTCATCTAGGCGGATGGTCATCATCTGCACAAGTGCCTAGCTCTACCTCTATTACTTATACAGATGGTCGTTTTGTTTATGCAGGTGTGGTATCAAGGATAAGCAGCCCGCTACAAAGTAATCAAGGCGGATGGGGAGCGCTTTTTAGCGGAACACTTCAACGCACAGCTGAATTATGGTCGATTGATGATGTAGCCGGAGTTCATATTACTGATCCCGGTGCAGCATTTCTCGCCTCCTACCTTGTAACGAACATCGCTATTATTTATATTTTCTTCCAGTAATCTGATTTTATCGTTTGGAAAATAAGGTGACGCCCCTTCAATGCCGTTAAGTTAATCAAAAACATCCTAAACAAATAAAATCCGCATTATAGTGCGGATTTTTGTTCGTCCCTCGTCCCATTTGCATTTGCAAGGCAAGTGTTTTTATAAGGAGGACACACAATGTCAAACTACAGCCTGGAAATTAACAACCTGACAAAAAAATTCGGCAAATTCACGGCGCTGGATGATATCAGCCTGAATGTCGCGAAAGGCGAGGTGTTCGGCTACCTCGGCCCGAACGGGTCGGGCAAGACGACGACTATCCGCGTACTGCTGGGAATCCTGAAAGCCACGCGTGGCAGCGCGAAGGTGTTCGGGATGAACGCGTGGAGCGACGCTGTGGAAATCCACAAAAAAATCGCCTATGTCCCGGGTGACGTGAATCTTTGGCCAAACCTGACAGGTGGGGAAGTTATTGACCTGTTCGTTCGTTTATGCGGAAAGCTTGACAAATCTCGGCGTGAACGCTTAATAGAAATGTTTGACTTCGACCCCACGAAAAAGTGCCGGACGTATTCCAAAGGCAACCGGCAGAAAGTCGCGTTAATCGCGGCGTTCGCATCCGACGCAGAGCTCTTTATTTTAGACGAGCCGACAAGCGGGCTTGACCCGCTAATGGGTCAGGTGTTCAAAGAATGCGTGCTGGAAAAGAAAAATAACGGCAGCGGCGTATTGCTCTCCAGCCACATTATGTCGGAGGTGGAAGAGCTTTGTGACAGAGTCGGGATCATCCGCCGCGGCAAGCTGATAGATACAGGTACGCTGGAAGCGCTGCGGCACATGACGCAAATCACGATGAAAGTCGAGACAAGCGTCCCGCTGGACGGACTTGAAAATATCGGCGGCGTACACAATATTGCACTGACCGATAGCGGCACGACATTCCAGGTCGATAACAGTGCTATCGGTGAAGTCGTGGCGCATATATCGAAGTTCGGGGTCAAAAAACTCGAAAGCACACCACCGACGCTTGAGGATATATTTATCCGGCATTACACGGCGGAAGGGGGTGCGTGAATTTGCGCGGCGCATTCTATAACAGCGGGAAGCTGTTAAAATTCATGCTACGGCGGGAGCGGATTAATTCCACGCTGTGGCTTGTGATACTCATCCTGTTCTCGGTGGCGCTGGCCTCGGCGATGGCAGATATGTTCGACCCCGCCGCCAGACAGGCATTGGCGGAGACGCTGCAGAACCCGGCAATGATCGCGATGATGGGGCCGGTCTTCGGCGCGGAAAATTATACAGCCGGGGCGATGTATTCCGGCTCAATGTTCTTGTGGGTGGCAATCGCCGTCGCGGTGATGAACATTCTGCTTGTTGTCCGTCACACAAGGGCTGATGAAGAGAAGGGGCGGGCCGAGGTTATACGCAGTCTTCCCGTTGGGCGGATGGCTACGCTCCATTCCGCCATGATTCTGGCGCTTATAGTAAACGTAATTCTCGCCGTTTTCACCGGGTTTGGAATCGCCGTCCTCGGCGTTGAGAGCATGGGGTTTTCGGGGTCGATTCTGTACGGTGCGGCGCTGGGCGTTGTGGGTTTGTTCTTTGCGGCATTGGCAGCGTTATTCTCACAGCTGTGCGCATCTTCCCGCGGGGCGTTGGGGTATTCTGGGGCGACGCTGGGGTTGTTCTACTTCATGCGCGCCGCCGGGGATGTCGGCAATGAGACATTGTCGCTGATAAGCCCGCTTGGCCTCGCACAGAGGGCGCAGATATATGTTGAGAATCATTGGTGGCCTATCGCGATTTTACTCGCGGCTTCCGCAATCGTCGCCGTTGTGGCCTATCGGCTGAACGCTTTGCGGGACATTGACCAAGGATTCATCGCCGCCAGACCCGGGCCGCGTGACGGACGTCTCAAAACTCCGTTTGGATTCTCATACAGGCTTCTGCGCAATTCGCTAATCACATGGTTCATCATAATGCTGCTTCTTGGCGCGTCTTACGGGTCCTTGCTGGGTGATATTGAGACTTTTGTTGCCGAGAGTGAGTTTTATCAAAGGGTTATCGGCGCGAACGATCAATTCACAACGGCGGAGATGTTCGTGACTATGGTGAACTCCATGGCGGCGCTGACTTGCCTTGTGCCAATTCTAATGGCCGCCTTAAAACTGCGGACAGAAGAAAGAGAAGGCCGGTCAGAGCATATATTGACCAGGTCGGTCTGCCGGATAAAGTACCTCGCGTCGTTCGCCGTGCCGGCATTTGTTATGAGTGCATTGTTCCAGCTCGCTACCGCAATCGGCCTATACATATCGGCCGCCGCAGTTTTGGACGAGCCTGTCGCGTTTGCGTTTCTCGCCCGGGCGAATTTAGTTTACCTGCCCGCGTTGTGGGTGACTCTGGGCATCGCTGTCTTTTTGATAGGGGCGTTGCCCCGCGCTTCAGGCGCTGTATGGGCGTATTTCGGATTCTCGTTCTTCACCGCGTTCATGGGTCGCATGTTAAATCTGCCGGAATGGCTGGGGCGGCTTTCGCCGTTCGGGTATATCCCTCAGCTGCCGATAGATGAGGTAAGGCTTGGCGTATTGCTCACGCTGGTCGCTGTGGCAGCGGCACTGACGGCGTTGGGGTTTGTGTTTTATAAAAGGCGGGACGTTGCGTTTTAGTGGGAGTTACACCTAGACTTGTAGGGGCGAACATTGTTCGCCCGCCGTCCCTCATCACCGGAAAATGCAACACTCTCAAAAATTTTACTTGCTTTTTCAAAATAGATATGCTAATATATCAAAGCGTTATGCGCAACATGCGCCCGTAGCTTAGATGGATAAAGTGCATGGCTACGAACCATGAGATCAGGGGTTCGAGTCCCTTCGGGCGTGCCATAGCTGAACAAAACACTACTTGCTGAGGGTAGTGTTTTGTTCGTATTAAGCGTGCCAAACACGCGTAATACGGCAGGACGGGGTCAACTGTTGTATTCATCAGACCAAATGGCCGTATATGGCGAGCTTCATTGTATAGCCTAACCGGGATAAAGAAAACGCCCGCGATTTTTTCACATAAGTAGAATATGGTCAATATCCATAATGTGCGTCGCCGATGCATTATTTTTCGCGCGAAAAGTCGATCCCGCCTATGCTTATCATGCACGGAGATCAGGATTGGGCTGTCCCGTTCAACCAGTCGGTGCGGCTGTATGACAAAATGCGTGCGCTTGACAAGGATGTGACGATGTATAAATTGCTTGGCGGGTCTCACGGTATGGGCGGGTTCACCGGCAAAGACGCACGAGATACGATTTTAGAATTTATAAATAAACATATATAGAGGAGATATAATTATGCCATATGTAGGAATTATTCCACCAGAACCCGGCGTAGGGTTTGTCTTACCAATGATGGACATATCAACAATCAC
>WQWC01000020.1 GCA_009785525.1 Oscillospiraceae bacterium
CATGGAGATACGCGTTTCAGCAGTGAAGAAAATATTGCCTACATGATAGATTGGCTGAAGAGAATTTTGGCATAGGATTAAGAATGAAACTAATGACGCCAAAACAGCTCGCTGCCATCGGCCGAGTATTCGGCTGGGTGTGAATTAAACGCTTTTGCGTTTAATATATAAAATTATTTAAAGGAGGAAAACTCGTATTTATGAAAAGAAAAACAAGAAGAACTCTATTCCTTTTGGTCGTTCTGGTGATGACGATCAGCATGATGCCGCTTGGAATCGCCTCTGCTCAAACGGATAGCTACACAATAGAACCCGACGCGACAGTCGGCGGTGAAACGCTGGTAATCACAGCAACGGGGCTTGTGGATGGCTGGTCGCAGTTTGACACCGCTGTGGTCGGCGGATCGGGGCTGGCTCTCGCTGTTTGGTTTTATCCGGGAAGCACTTTCTCGTTTAACCAAGATGTAACACTCTCATTCCAAGGTGACGCAGTCTTGACGGTCAGGGCGGGTGATGTGATCCCGATGACCGATGAACAAAACGAACTGGCATTTAGCCTAGACGATGGTAACAGCATTATCTTAATTTATCAGGAATCACCTGGAAACTTTGGTATGGTTCCACCGGTGCTGTCTTTTGGACAATTCCCGGGTACGATTACTTTGCCTGACGATACGGTAGTTAGGCGTATGGCTCCAGATCAACCGCCGCCGCCGGATCCTTCTCACACCGTGGCAGAGTGGATAGCACGCGCTGGTCTGCCGTTTACCGCAACCTTGCCGGATCTGCGTCCGCTTGAACAGTTGGTTGCGGATTATGGTGAACCCACCCGCGAGGATGGCCCGGGATGGACAGGTCCATTTGTCGAATATACCGATTTGCCCGAAACCGGCAGGGCGGTTCGGCTGTTCGCAAGAGACGGCGGCAGAGTTCCGGCGAGATATGAGATAGGCGAAACGCTGTGGGCTCTCGATTATCATCCGGGCATAGCCAGCAATTTCCTGCACCTCGTTCTTCCGGAAGGCCCGGCTCCCACAGGCGGGTGGCCTGTTCTTGTGTATTCGCAGGGCGCGGCATGGATGAATCAAAACATAAGCCAAACTGCATTGTCGAACCCGGGTAATAATCTCGGATTTGTTGAACGCGGATTCGCGCTCGCGGTTGTGAGCTACAGACATACCGGTACGATGGGTCAGCCGGTTGTGGATGATTACACGACAATCCTCACAGATTTGAGAACTGCCGTCCGTTACCTGCGTCATCGAGCAGATGAGTTCAATTTGAACACTAACGCAATTACCGTGTATGGAATCTCCAGCGGCGGTCACACTTCAAGTATGCTGGCAGTTACTCCGGACGGTGGCATGTTTGACAACGGCAGACTAAATCAATACTCCGGCATACCAAACGCGGTAATCAGCGTCAACGCGCCGACAACGCTGCTGGAGAGCCTCTTTTATCCTACAACGACAAACCGCCTGAACCCAGACGGGACGACGGGGAGGCTCCTCGGCG
Organism: Oscillospiraceae bacterium; assembly: GCA_009785525.1. Classification (GTDB taxonomy): domain Bacteria; phylum Bacillota; class Clostridia; order Oscillospirales; family Oscillospiraceae; genus WRMH01. The sequence goes on from WQWC01000020.1 coordinate 1,516, forward strand.
GGAACTATCCTTGGGAAGTTCAAGATAGTGCGCGTGCAGCGAGTACAACATATCATATCCCCAACGCAGCACCCGGTGAAATCCCGCCGTTTCTCATTATGGCTGGCACGATGGATAACGTTATGCCACCAAACCAGTCGATTCGTCAATACATGTCGCTTCGGGAGCATGGGCATCCCGCAGAGTACATCATGGTTATAGGCGCGGGACACGGCGGCGGCGGATTCAACAGCTGTGCATTTCTTGATATAGCGGAAGAGTTTATGAGGCGTAGTCTTGATCTGCCAATTCCTGCGCCAATGCTCATTGATGGCGGACAAACGGTTAATCTGAATCCCGCGGCGCCTCAGTCATTGACTCTCGAAGCACTGGACGTACACGCCAGGACGATAGTTCCTCTGATCGCCATATTGAACGCGAATGTCAATCTGATGTATGATGGTGCAAGAATCCTGCCGTCTCCCGGCACGCCTCCGCTTGGAAACTTGACAGGATGGGCTGTTAATAGCGGCACTCGCGCCGCGTACAATGCAGCAGCTCTTAATTCCGCGCTTGACGCGGCAGTTGGCGTTGCGGATGACTTCATACTGCAATTGTGGATTGCGCTGCCCGGCGGCGGTGAAGCGCAGATCGCATTGAATATTGCGGTTACAGAAGCTGCGCCGGAGCCGCCGCCCGCTCTCGTTGACGGCCCGGAGGTTACGCTGGCTCCCGGTCTGACAGCACAGCTGACGCTTGTAGTTACACCCGATGATGTCAGCGCAGGAATGCCGCTTATAAACACATTGAACGACCGCGTAAACTTCATGTTCGACAATGTGCGGATTATGCTTATACTCGGCCCCGTTGTGGATGGTGGTACATTTGCGGGATGGTCAACTCCTGCCATAGAACGTCAACCCTTCGGTCCGGCGATAACCGCTGATCTGCTTGGGCCTGCATCCACAGCGGCGGAAAGCTTCTATTTGACACTTTATATTGCATTGCCCGGCGCGACGGAAGGCGCAGTTGAGCTATTCTTTGATTTTGGCGGTGCCGCTTCGCCACCGCCTCCTCCATCGCTTAATCTCAATGCAAGCACACCCGTGACTGTGACAGTAGCAATGAGCGAAAGCGACGTTTTCCCGGTATCTGGTGCAGCCTTAGCCGCTCTGCTAAACGCAAACTTCAGTATCGAATTCAACGGTGCGCCGTTCGTTGCGACTGCCGCTCCAACAGCCGGTTTCAATCTCGTCGAGTTTCAGTGGTTAGATGGTACTTGGGAAGAAGTTACTATGCCTCCGGGTCCCACAGGTGGGATATCCCCGGCATTGACCGAAGCCGGAGCCGCTTTTTCTGCCGATGGTGCAGTTGAATTTACTATTCGGCTCGCATTGCCCGGCGATGCAGGCAGGGCTGAGGTCACGGTTGAATTCACAGATGTTGAAAACTTAGTCGCTGTGATGGTATCGAACGCGGCCGCATGGTCTGGCGCGGACGTTGCGGAGAGAGCGCGGCTTGCTAATGAATCTCTTGCACTCGGTGCAAAGGTAAGCGCACTGCTCGGCAGACCAGTCATACGTGGCAGTAACGGCGTGTGGTATGTGGATCGAATTGGTGGTGAAAGATTATTCGATATTATTGATTAGCCGCAACGGCGCGGGATCGTAATTTATATATCTACGTTACAAGACAACCGGAGTTTTTTTGCATCATCTTTTGATGCTACAAGAACACTCCGGTTTTTTGTGGCTATAAAGCCTGGCTCACTGGTTCATATCTGACGTTAAGTCTGGCCGCGATGAGGCGGTCGAACAGAACCTTGTCCTATTGAAGTTGCCCAGCAGATTTGCACAGTCAATAAGCGGAGTTTACAGCCCTTGCTGTCAGGTTGTGTGAAGAGGTCACGAACAATGAAATTATCGGGCGTGCTGATTTTGCAGATACGAATGATGAAAACTTGAGAAAATGGCATATCCAAAACGCGGAGACGCCCTCTCTGATCCATAAGTATGCCACACAGGCGGTGTAAAATCCCACTTTTGACATTTTGGTATAGGGTTTTTAATAAGTTTTTTTGTTAACATATTGTAAATACGAGGTGTGTGAACAGGTTATTTCATATGTCTATATTTCGCTATTGACAAGTGAGACTTGCTGGTTTATAATAATTGATATCAAATAATAGCAACGACTGTTAAGAGGGGCGAATAGAGATATGAGCAGTAAAAGGAACACATTCCAGCGAAAGTTGATTTTTAACGCGGTAAAAGAACTGAATATGCATGCGACAGCGGAGCAAGTTTATAAATATGTAGCCAAACAGCATCCAACCATCAGCAAGGCTACCGTTTACAGAAATCTAAATCAGATGGTGCAGGCGGGGGATCTTTTAGGCATCGGCAACCCTTATAGCTCCACACATTATGACCATAAGCTCCATGAGCATTATCACTTTGTATGCGATTTATGCGAGCAGATATTCAATGTGGAAGCCGATTTGTCTGATATTTGCAATCGGCTTGGAAGTGCAGACGGATTTGATGTTTCAAGCTATAACATATCCTTTAGTGGTTTGTGCTGGAGCTGCAAAGCCGAGCAGAGCAGTGTCGGTTTTTAGTAAGCATACATTTGCAAACATCCGTTTAAATCGAGTAGCCTATTTTTGCTTGACAAAACATCTGTTTCTTCTGACCGCGCGGGCTGTGTAGAAACAGGCTGACCAAGCTAAAAGATGGAATTCGGACAAAAAGTGCCGCGATACCGTTGTCTGGTATCGCGGCACTTTTATTTGATATACGGGATTCACATAAAGCAAGACCTTTCGCATGTTGAATTGATTCGGAAAGATAAAAAACTATCTGACATATTATCCTGCCCTAAATATATCCTGTGGTCTGGAGTCCGGCCGCTCCAACAGATGCCAGGGCCGCTCCGGCAGCATGATTTGCGCCCACGTCTCGTGGATACCATTGGCCTTACGCACGTAGTAGTGAGAATTAGTCGCTTCCTGAATATACAGATAGTACCAAGCGTTTGGATTCGCGTTATCCGGCCAGGTGCGCATATCGGGCAACAGGTCACTCGGACTCTCCGGCAAACGATTCAGTGCACGGTTTATCATGGCTGCCGCTTCCGCCCTTGTGACAGGCTGATCCGGCAGGAACACCCCGCCTGGGCCGTCTGTCCCCTGGACCCAGGCGTGAAGGGCGGCAGCATTGATATACCCTTGCGCCCAATGCCCGTCAATGTCTTTAAACTGTGGGGCGTCACTATAACCTGCACCTTTAAATCTGGCGATCACCGTGGCAAGTTCCGCCCTGGTGATGGCGCCATATGGTTGAAATGTGCCGTCCGGCCTGCCACGGAAAAGACCAAAGTTGCTGACTGTGGATACGGCGTTATTATACCAGCTTGTGAGCGCAACGTCTGAGTACGGATTATCCTGCCGCCAGAACGCGGCCCGGTCCGCATCTGACATCAGACGGAAGAATATCGTTGCCGCTTGCGCCCTGGTGATAGTTGCAACGGGTCTGATTTTACCGTCTTCAAAGCCAATCATATATGCGTAATGCATGTCTCCTGAAGGTTCGGTCGGCTGCGTCGGTTCAGTCGGCCGTGTCGGCTCAGTCGGTTGTCCGCCGATGCCTCCGGGAGGCGTACGTGTCCACTGCGCTGTGAACGTAATTTCACCGATGACTATATGCGCCGCCGCATCTTCATGCGTCAGATTCGGGGTGCCGCCCGCCTGGCCGGTGTGACGCCAACCGGTGAACGTGTAGTTCAACCGCCCCGGACGGGGTACATTGTATTCCCCGATTGCGGCCCCATAGGGGAGTGTATGCGTGATATTTGCCGGATTGCCGTTCACATTGCCGCCGTTTAGGTCGAAAGTCACGATGTGCATAGTCCGCACCCATTGAGCGGTGAAGGTTGTGCTTTCGTTGACGTACAGCGCCTCGACGTCTTCTGTTGACAGTATGGTAGGGTTATCGTCTCGTGTCCAGCCGACAAGCGTGTAGTTCAAGCGTTCCGGTTCCGGCGTGATTTGAGTTTCCCCGATGGTATATCCTAAAGGGATGGAATACACAATATCCGCCGTGTTTCCAGATACATTTCCGCCGTTTAAGATGAAGGTGACCCGCGCACGCGGATTTGGCCCTACAAAGTTGATGTCATAATTTGTGAGCAGTTCCCCGAATGAAAAGTCGTAGTGATTGCTGGGCGGCGCAAACTTTCCGACACCCGCGGTATTGCCGGAGAATACGCCGTCTGCCGCTAGAATGTTCGCATATGCGGTTAGCGGAAGCGGGTCGGAATAGACATAGGCGCTTGTAAAAATCCCTCCGCCATGTCCGTTTGTTGCTGTGTTGTTAGATATTTCACCGCCGGTCATATTGAGACGGGCATTCGCCGTGGCGATGCCTGTGCCGAGCCAAATTCCGCCGCCGTTGTTTTCCGCGGTGTTTCCACCGATAGTGCCGCCGCTCATGGTGAGTTGACTGCCTGACGCTGCGTTGCTTCCTGAGGTAAGCCAGACTCCACCGCCATTAACCGCAGTATTGCCGGTAATTATACCATTGGTCATGTTGATTGTAATTGCACCGGCTGCCGGATTACCCGCTGCGTTTAAAAGCGCTGCGGCTACCCCACCGCCATTGGCGGCGGCAGTATTTCCGCTGATCTCTCCGCCGGACATGGTGAATGCCGTGCCGGCTAACAATATTACCCCGCCGCCCTGAGTAGGGGATTGATTGTCCTGGATTATACCGCCCGCCATCGTAAATATACCGTTGTTTTGTACGAATACACCGCCCCCGCCGCGCCGCCAGTCAATAGTGTTTTCCGCAACGGTACCGGGGTTGCCAAGACTCGTTATTGTATTGTTCCGGATTGTGCCGGCTGTCATGGTGAATAAGCCCCACTCAAGATTCACGCCGCCGCCAAAGAGGGCTGTATTGTCATATATTTCACCGCCAGACATGTGCATACTGGGGGAAGCGGCAAGTGTGGGAATACCGGTTCCCGCAGCACCTACACGTACTCCACCGCCAAAGCGGCCTGTGTTATCCCGAATTACGCCGCCGTCCATGTTAAAGCTCGACCCCGCGCCTTGGACGGACACCGCGCCTCCTGTGTTGCCGGTGATACTATTATTGCTGAGTTCTCCGCCGGTCATGGTAAATAATGCACCTGCGCCGACGAACACTCCGCCGGCGCCTGTGCCGCCGCTGTTGCCGCTGATCTCTCCGCCATTCATGGTGAGCGCGGCGTCTGCACCCGTTACAGTAATTCCGCCGCCTTGGCTGCCGGTACCATTTCGATTATTCTGAATAGCGCTGCCATCTTCCATGTATACGCTTCCACCGGCGTTTACTTGAATCCCACCATGATTGACACCCCACAACGGAAAGTTGCCGTTCAGCTCGACATTCTCCAATCGCAAGGTGCCATTTACTACAAAGTGCCGTTGCGTGTTGCCTGATACCCGTGTAATGGCATATCCGCCTGTTAAGGTAATTTCGCTGCCTGCCGGTATGGTAATGGCATTCCATGCTGTTCCCGTGGCAGTGATATTGATGTTGTCTGTAATCTCAATGGTAGTCGGCGTAGACCCAGCGGCAGTTACCTCACTGCTCAATTCTGCCCATGTGCTTACCTGCACCATATTCAACGGTGCAATTGCAATTCCCGCAGAGGATGCGTAGGCAGTGTACACCTCATCCTCGGATGGTACATAGACCGCATGCCCTTCTTCCTCTGGGGAGCTAAAGACCGTACAGTCTTCCTCATACGCAAGCGCTTGCGTTGGCAAAAATAAGAAAAACATAGTAAAGGCGAGCAACAAGCTAAGACACCGCCTTGCAACTATGTGCAAAATTTTTGCGTTCATCTGATAATACCCCTTTCGTTCGCGGATGGATTTTGATTATGGCTTCACTTTTTTTGTAGATGAGCCGGAACAGTAATAGCATGGGCGATTGATAATCGCCTATATTAAGGTATATAAATCGGTGTAGAACCAACATAGTACGCTTGTGGCGTACAAATTACTACCATGACAGTATATCAAATACCGGCCAATATATCAATAAGCCCATTCCGTTATCGAAAAAATGGAGCGGATTATTGCAGCGTTATACATTAGTAGCGGACTTCACGACGCTTCGCCCGCTGCGCTGGGTTGCTTGCGGTTTTGGACGGGGAATACGTTCTAAATTAAAACACGCGCCCTCGGGAGAATGCTTCTCCACCATGGGCGCGCGTATTGTGCTTGATTTAGTGACTATAAAAATATTCAATATTCGCGTGTACAAACCCCAGTATTTGCCGTGCACGTTCGCTCAATTCCGCAGCTTCCGCTGAGTTCAGCGCGTTCATATACTCATCGTATTCCGCCTGATTTTCACGCTTGACCTCAGCGATTACAGAACTCACGTAGAACAGCGCCTGCTCCTGCGAAGCGTCCAGCGCGGTTCCCAGCGCCTCCAGCACCGGCGCGGGATCTTCTTTAAGTCTTCGCATGAGTTCACGGCCACGGTACTCATCACTGTCCTCAAAATTGTCGATAATCTCAGAAAGTTCTTTGTGCTCGAACGGGTTCGGATTCCCGGTATAGTAATTGGGGTAGTCCGGCGGATAGGCCGGATACTCCGGGCTATTTTCGTATACGTATGGATTGCTCGGATTCGGCGTTTCCGTCTCCGTTTGTGTACATCCGGGCAAAACAGCCGCGAGTGTTACGGCACATAATAGTGTCAGAAATAGCTTTTTCATTATTTCCTCCGGTTTGGTTGTTAATCTTCACTATTATGCCCCACAATATTTGGTTTATTAGGGTTTGTCATTCACCTCTAAAGAGTCCCGTCTATGATTATTGGCAAGAAAAACAGCGGGGTATCATCTATTCATTTAACAAGGACTCAACTTCGTATGCCCCATTTGTTAGGTTGCTTAATATAACTATGACAATTCCGTCTTTTTTTCGAATCAATTTTGCACTAACGCCTGTGCCATCTCCGCCATGGCCTATTTCGTCATCGCTGACATAGAAACCATAGCCATATGACGGCGAATGCAATTCCGACTTTGCGGTGATTGCTTCTTTTAATAATTCGGAGCCAATGAAAGCACCATTAAATAGGGTGTTCATAAATTTTGTCAGATCTCCAACCGTTGAATAACAACCTCCACAGGAGGTGGCTCTTGCCAATGGTCTATTAACCAAATAGCGCCACTTTTTATACGTATCATCAAAGAAATAAGCAGTCGCCGCATTCTCTAACACCTCGTCATAGAACCAGAAGCCGGAGTCGTTCATTCCGGCCCTTTCAAAGATATTTTTTTCAATGTAATCGTAATAATCCATATTTGCTACATTTTGAATGATAAATCCGAGTAATAGGTATCCGAGATTGCTGTAAGCTTGTTTGCTCCCAGGTTCAAATGAGATTTGAGAATCCTTAATAATTTCTTTGAAGTCGTTTAATTCTTGATATGCGATTTGATGTGAAGATGAATAGACATGATTGAAAAAGTCACCTAAGCCGGAAGTATGAGTGAGCAAGTGTTGAATGGTTATCTTGTCTGATATTATTTTTGGAATAACGCTATCACAGTAGCGGGTAATGGGAGCAAATAAATCTAAAACGCCTTTTTCTGCTAAATGAAGAATAGCAACACTTGTAATGGATTTGCCCACAGATGCAATATTGAATTTTGTGTCTATATTGTTTTCTATCATATACGCTCTTGATGCATAGCCATAAGACTTTTTAAATAAACATTCATCTCGGTTTGAAATTTGTACACATCCCGAAAATTTATCATTGGAAGTTAAAGCCATGATTCCATTTTCTATTTTTATTAAATTCATTATATATTCACCCTCATTTGGTTTGTGACACAGGAGCTATTAACGCCTGTCCGCACTATACCCAACATTCACATCCGTTGTGGCGTAAGCGTTCAAGTCCATTCCAGCTCGAGCCCCTGCAATATATTCATAATACCCCTGGCAGCCTATCATCGCGGCGTTGTCGCCGCATAGACTCAGCGGCGGGATTATCAGCGTTTTTCCCTGTGATTCCGCCGCTTTCACGAAGTCGGCGCGTATACGGGAATTCGCGGCCACACCCCCGGCTATGGCTATTTTATCTCTGCCGAATTCCGTCGCCGCTTTGATAACGCGCGGCACGACAATATCACTGACAGCGGCAGTCAATGACGCTGCGAGCGACGATTTATCGATCTCCTCCCCGCGCTGCTCGGCGTTGTGGACGATATTGACGACGGCTGTTTTCAGTCCGGAGAACGACATGTCGTAAGGCGCGCCGTCAATAACAGGGCGCGGCAAATTGAACAGAGAGTCATCCCCCGTCTGCGCAAGCAAATCCAGCGCCGGGCCGCCGGGATAGCCTAATCCCAAGGCTCGCGCGGTTTTGTCGAAGCACTCACCAGCCGCGTCGTCCCGCGTTCTGCCGATAATGCAGATATCAGTATATCCCCGGACATCGGCTATCAAACTGCTGCCGCCGGAAGCGATCAGGCATAGGAACGGTGGCTCAAGTTCAGGCTCCGCTATGTAATTCGCCGCCACATGTCCCCGTATGTGATGCACCGGAATCAGCGGAACACCCAGCGCCAGCGCAAGGCCTTTCGCGAAATTAACGCCGACCAGCAGCGCGCCGATAAGCCCCGGCGTGTATGTCACGGCAATTGCGTCTATATCGCTTTTGGACAACCCCGATTTCTTCATCACCAAATCGGCGAGATTCCCTATAACCGCCGCGTGATTGCGCGAGGCAATTTCAGGCACAACGCCGCCGTACAGCGCGTGCTTGTCCGCTTGGGAGTATATTTCTTCCGCCAGAATCGTCCGCCCGTCTTTCGTCACCGCCACGGCCGATTCGTCGCAAGAGGTTTCAATTGCAAGTATTATCATGGTAGCCTCTTTGTATTTAAGTCGTTTCGCTCTCGGCAAACAGCGGAACCCGTTCGGTGCAGTGGCCCTCACGGAACGCCACTGTTTACCGCAACCGCGAAACACGACACATTGTGAATGCATCTTCTATGGGATTGTCGTAGTAGTGTTTTCTGCGCCCTAAATGCCGGAATCCGTGCTTTTCATACAGCGATATCGCGGCGGAGTTGCTGACCCGCACTTCAAGGTATATTTCTTCGATTCCCACGGCGTGAGCCAGCGCGGAGGTCAACAGCGCATCGGCAACACCGCGCCCGCGGACTGATGGACTGACCGCGATGTTGAGCAGATCCCCCTCAATTTCCGCAATCCGCCGCAGAATGCAGAAGCCGATTACTGCGTTGTTTTCCACGGCGACATCGAAGTATGTGTCGGGATTGTTAAGCTCATACAAAATCAACCCCGGCGCCCACGGTGAGGTGAATGACTCCTGTTCAATTGCCGTTATTTCAGGCATGTGCGCTTCTGTGGCGGGTATAATAATCATTTCGTGTCATACCAGCTCTTGCCCGATCTCGCCTCAACCACCAGCGGAACCGAAAGCGTTGCCGCATTTTCCATCTCTTCGCGTAAAATCACGGCGATTTCCTCCGCTTCGGACTTCGGGCATTCTGCGATTAGTTCGTCATGCACTTGCAGAATCAGCTTGGCGTTTGTTTTTTCCAGCCGCTTGGAGACGTTTATCATCGCGATTTTCATTATATCCGCCGCCGTGCCTTGAATCGGCATGTTCAGCGCCACCCGCTCCCCGAATGCCCTTGTATTGAAATTGCCCGCATTAAGCTCCGGCAAATTCCGCCTGCGGCCGAACAGGGTTTCAACGTATCCCTGCTCCCGCGCTGTTTCGACAATACGCGTCATATACTCACGCACACCGGCGTATTTTTCCAGGTAACTCTCAATATACGCCTTTGCCTCGTACGGCTGTACGCCGATATCTTTCGCCAGCGAAAACGCCGATATCCCGTATACAATGCCGAAGTTGACGGCTTTTGCCCGGCTACGCATCAGCGGCGTCACGTCCCCCAACGCCACGCCGAACACCTGTGACGCCGTCACCGCGTGGATATCCTCGCCCTGCGCGAACGCTTGCTTCATAATCGAGTCGTCAGCAATATGCGCGAGCAAGCGCAACTCAATCTGCGAATAATCAGCGTCTACCAACAAGTTCCCATCCCCGGATATAAACATTTTGCGTAGCTCCCCGCCCAGCGCTTTTCTTACCGGGATGTTTTGCAAATTCGGCTCAGTGGATGAAAGTCTGCCGGTGGCTGTCACGGTCATCTGGAACTTTGTGTGAATCCGCCCGTCGGGGGCAATTACTTTTAACAACCCGTCGGCGTATGTGGATTTCAGCTTTGTCAGCTCTCTGTAATCTTTGATAAGCTCTATTATCGGATGCGTACCGCTGAGATAGTCCAGCACTTCGATATTCGTCGAATACCCGGTTTTTGTCTTCTTCGGCGCGGGAAGCATCAATTTCTCAAACAATATCACGCCCAGCTGCTTCGGTGAGTTTATATTAAATGTCTCGCCCGCTTGATCGTAGATATCTTGCTCCGTCGCGGCAATCATGTGTGAAAGCTGCTCACCGAACTGCGTCAGTGCTGTTTTATCCACAAGGAATCCCGTATGTTCCATCTCAGCCAATACCCGGCACAGCGGCAGTTCTACGTCATAATACAACCGCTCTAATCCCAGCTCTTTCAGCTTTTGTTGCAAATCTTCACGCGGGGGCGTGATGTCGTACGAACTGTCGGTCGGGGATATCAAATACGCCGCCAGCGCGGTGTCGAAAATCCACTCGCCCGGATCTTCTCCACGATCCAACCGCTCACGCATGATGTCTTTGATGTTATGGCCGACGCCTTCTTCCTCAACCCTCGGCGGGTACAGCTCCGTATCCCCGGATTGCGGCGGATGGAGGCCGAACTTTTCAATCAGGCTCTTGAATCCAAGTCTCCGGAAGATTGCGAAAGCCTCGCCATTATCCACTTCCCGGCGCAGATTGTCTTGCACGACAAATTCCACCGGCGTGTCACATCGGATTTGTGCGAGATCGTACGATAAATCCGCGTTTTCTCGCCCGGCGGATAGTTTTTTGCGAACCGCGTCTTTTATATCCAACGCGTCCAACCCGTCATATATCTCCCGGATTCCGCCGAACCGCTGTACAAGATCCATCGCCGTTTTTTCACCGACCCCGGCAACGCCCGGAATGTTGTCGGACGGGTCGCCCATCAGCGCTTTTAAGTCGATCATCTTTTCCGGGGTGAAGCCATATTCTTCAACAAAAGCGGTTTCGGTGTAATCCTTTGTTATCGTCTGGCCCTTTTGCGATTTCACGTGCTTTACGCGCGTAAAATCCGACACAAGCTGAAGCGCGTCTTTGTCGCCTGTGACTATCACGCACTCGCACCCGGCATCGGTGCATTTTTTTGCAAGCGTACCCAAAATGTCGTCCGCCTCCCAGCCGGATTGCTCGTACCGCGGGATGTTCAATGCGTCCAGCACTTCCTTGATAATCGGCATTTGCACGGCAAGCTCTTCCGGCATTGGTTTGCGGTGTGATTTATACTCGTCATATTGCTCATGCCGGAACGTCGGCCCCGGCAAATCAAACGTCACGCACAGCGCGTCCGGGGATTCTTCCGCGATCAGTTTCAGCAGTATGTTCAGGAATCCGTACACCGCGTTAGTAGGCGTACCATCCGGCGCGTTCAGGGCACGAATCCCGTAAAACGCGCGGTTTATTATGCTGTTGCCATCCAACGCCATCAGTTTCAAAATCTATGCCCTCACAGTCGCTTTTGTGGGATAGTATAGCATAAAAGAAGAAAGCGCGCAACGCACGCCTTTCGCGTTATCAGAGTACGGACTTCTGTTTTTTCGATTTTCCAAAATGACAGTCTTGACATCAGCCTTGAAATATAGTAGACTTGCAAAAGTATTAAGCAAGGGAAACTACTAATCGGTTGCTCCAGGGGTGTAAAAATCTGTTGCTCTGATTTGTAAGATGTAGATCCCACAATGGTTTTGAGGGCCTTTAGCTCAGTCGGCTAGAGCAACCGGCTCATAACCGGTCGGTCCGCGGTTCGAGTCCGTGAAGGCCCACCATAAGAAGATAAATCCGAACCTGACGCCGATAGGCGATGGGTTCGGATTTTCTTGTACTTGAAAGCTTTGCAAAGAAAAAAGCCGGGAGGTGCGATAATGAAAAGAAAAGTAGTTATGGCCTGGGCGCTTCTGACCACGTCGATTGCTTTAATAGTTCTCATGGCTGTACCCGCGATGGCAAGCCACCCGCCAACGCCGTTGATTATGAGAGTTAGAATTACAAACCTGCCCGAAAATGCTGTATTCGCTGATATATTAATCAGGATCAACGAGAGAGACCCGAATTTCACAGCCGTGAATGAGTACAATCTTGCGCTGTTTGGACTGGACGCTCACGCCGGAAATGTGCTTTCCGTGTCAGCGGAATTTTCATTACCCAGTCCGCGCAAAGGCGTGTGGATATCCGGTTCGGCGCTGGATGACGTGGTGTGGTATAATCACGATACAAGCGAGATCGAAGTTCATTTGCGCCCGGTGCGGTATAACTATTTAGGCAGTATACTCCGCCCTATCTTTTTTGACTCACCGATTCTTGTGCTTGGTGTCATCGCACTGTTTTCTGTAATTCTGGAGCTTGCCGCGGGTCTCTGTTTGGGGTTTCGTAGGAAAAAGCTGATACCCATAGTTCTCGCTAACTTATTAACGCAAGCTGTTATAGCGATGTTTAGTTTTATTTGGTTATTCCACCAGGATTTCTTCTTCGGAAACTTATTCTCGTTTTTCCTGACGGCAATGCTTCTTACGGTAGGCATATACACCGCCGAGTTTTTAATCTATCGCAAGAGCCCGGTTATGAAAGACATCAGTACGCGCAAAATCTTGCAGTATACAATCACCGCGAATACACTTAGCTTTGCCTTTCTTGCGGCGGCTTTTTTTATGGTTCATATAGTGCGATAGCATTGTCTGACAATGAATTGTATTATGAAAAGCTCTGTCGGTTTTTCAGGCAGAGTTTTTCACGTTTCAACTTATTCCACTGCACGCTTTATTGGATATTTTTCAAACCGGCCATTGCGGGAGGCTGGTTTATGTGGTAAAGTTATTTTCAAATTCGGAGGTGATCTGCAATGGTATTTACGTCGTTAGAAGCAGAGTTTTCTGTGTGCAAAATCCGCGATGCCCATGGTGTTGATTTTGCCCGCGACTTTGTTTTTCTGTCCAAAACCGACGAAGAAATATCCTTGGTCTGCCCATCCACCTGCGTACCGCAAGACGCTGTTGCCGTGGAGGTAGGGTGGAAAGCTTTTAGGATAGATGGGGTTTTAGATTTTGGACTGGTGGGGGTAATCGCCAATATAACCGGAACATTGGCGAACGCCGGCATCAGTGTGTTTGTTATTTCCACCTACAATACCGACTATGTCTTTATTAAATCTCACGATTTTGACAAAGGCCTGGCGCTGCTGGAAAATAAATATTGAATTATTAACCATCAGGGTGTATAATATTCGATAATTTGACTACTTAGGAGGACTATAGAATGAAAAAGATTTTAGCAGTTTTGATAATTATTGCTATGGCTGTTCTTGCCCTGGCTGCCTGCGCGTCTGAGGATGCTGGTATCAGGACACTTGCCGACTTGGATGCACCGGGGATAAGGATCGGAGTTCAGACCGCCACGACGGGACATGCCTTCGCTGACGAGAACTTTCCCGATGCCTATGTTGATGCTTTTCCCCTGTTCACTGATGCTGTGATGGCTCTTCGCGCAGGATCAATTGACGCAGTTGTCATTGACGCAATACCCGGCGCCCAATTCGCCGCTGTGAATTATGGCTATATTATCCTCTTGCCGGAAACATTGACGGCTGAGTATTACGGCATTGCGTTCCAGCATGGCAGCCGATTAACGCCAATGTTTGACGACGCGATCAACCAGCTGCGCGCCGATGGTACATTCCAGGCTATCTATGATTATTGGATATTAGAGCTTGAGGGCGCCCCCCGATATGTCAGCCCGCCTGGGACGACTCACCCCAACGGTACGCTTCTTATGGCGACAAGCGCCGGATTCCCGCCGTTTGAGCTTTGGGAGAGTGACAGGATCGTTGGGTTTGATCCCTGTCTCGCGCAGGCCATCGGTGATATTCTGGGTTATCGCATCGAAATCCTGGACATGGACTTCGGCGCGATTATTCCGGCGGTTCAGGCCGGGGCTGTGGACTTCGGCATGGCAGGGATGACCGTCCTGGATGAACGCCGCGAGTTTGTGGATTTTTCCCAGGGTTACTTCTACTCCGGACAGCACGTTCTTGTCAGGGTTCCCTAACTGTATACTAAAATAATATAAGAACCGAGGGGGCGCCCCCTCGGTTACTTGTATCAAAGTTGGTGAGTAATTTATGATTGATTCGATCTCGGCAGTGCTTTACCGCAATTTTATCTACTCTGACCGGTATTTACTCTGGCTCAGAGGGGTGCGGGCATCGCTGTCTATCGCCTTTTTCGCCCTGCTGCTCGGCATGGCGATCGGTCTTTTAATCGCAATAGTCCGCGTGTCGCACGATTCAATGGCGAAACCTCACATTCTCTTGTGGATCCTAAATCGGATCATTAAATTGTACATATCGATAATCCGGGGGATACCAATGACTGTGCAGCTTTTGATCTGGTCCTTTGTCATTCTGGCAGCTTCGCGCAATCAGCTTCTGATAGGAAGCCTTGCTTTCGGCATTAACTCCGGCGCTTATGTTGCGGAGGTGTTCCGCGGCGGTATCGTGAGTGTGGATAAAGGTCAGGCGGAAGCCGGGCGAAGCTTAGGGTTGAGTTATCCGAAAACCATGACTAAAATAGTATTGCCGCAGGCGATAAAAAACAGTCTGCCTGCGATGGGTAATGAGTTTATCAACCTGTTCAAGCTGACTTCCATGGCAGGCATGGCGGCTATCACCGAGATAACCCATGTCGGCAACATCCTGCGCGGTTTGACATTTGATCAGTCACCCCTGATTTTTGTATGCGTGTTTTACTTGATCATAGTGCTGATTTTGGAGTTTCTTGTCGGGCGGCTGGAAAAGCATCTGCGTAAGAGCGACCGGCCTGTTGTCGCAAGGCAAAAAAGAAGTGTATGGGACGGGTTTAGTAGATGATTAACGTTAAAGGCTTACATAAAAACTTCGGCTATGTGGAAGTTCTGCGCGGGATTGACGAGGAGATCGCACAGGGCGAGCGAGTCGTTATCATCGGGCCTTCGGGGAGCGGGAAGAGTACGTTTCTGCGTTGCCTGAATCTCTTGGAGTTCCCCACCGGCGGTGAGATATGGTTCGAGGGAGAGGAAATCGCAAGTCATAATAAAGGAAAAAAGCTTAACGAACACCGGCAAAAAATGGGCATGGTATTTCAGCATTTTAATCTTTTCCCACATTTAACCGTGGAGCAGAATATCACGCTGGCTCCGGTGACATTAAAGAAAGCGGAAAAAGAAGCAGCGCGCACGGCGGCACGGCGTTTGCTTGAGCGGATCGGCCTTGACGCATGGGCGGAGAAATACCCAGCGACCCTTTCCGGCGGACAGAAGCAGCGCGTTGCCATCGTCCGCGCCTTGGCGATGGAGCCGCAAGTCATGCTGTTTGACGAGCCAACCAGCGCACTGGATCCCGAAATGGTAGGAGAGGTGCTGGAGCTTATCCGCGAACTCGCGGCAGAGGGTATGACGATGGTCATGGTCACGCATGAGATGGGCTTTGCCCGAGAAGTGGGCAACCGTGTGCTGTTCATGGACGAGGGGATTATTGTCGAACAAGGGGAGCCTGAACCGTTTTTCAGCAACCCGCAAAGTCCGCGTCTGCAAAACTTTTTGGCTAAAGTATTGTAGGGACGGATGGCAATCCGCCCGTTTTGTAATCTGTATTCGGGACGATTGCCATCGTCCCCTACGAATAAAAAACAAAGACAGGGGACGGCTTTTCTATGCAGCCGCCCCTGTTCTTCTTCATAGCCTCTTTAAACAAAATGGAATGTTTGTAGGGTCTTTACGACCGGTCGAGGTATATCAGGCGTTATTCAAGAATCGTCAACACGTCATCCGTGCTCACGGTCAAGTATTCTCTGGCGCCGAAGTGTTGTACAATCAGACCCTCAGCCCGGAAAGTGCCGGGGCTTACTACGCGGGCGTAGTAGTAATAGACACGCGCCTCGCCGAATCGGCTGTTGTGGTCGAAGAAGGTGACTCGCTGCCCTTCGGCAAAGGCTTGACGCCATTGCCCGGGTGTCTGCCGCATGTCGCCGAACCGCGCAGAGCCTGGTGTGTGAACAAGCCCCGCGGGCAGGAAATCGGTTATTTTGTATGAACCGGTCAGCGCTCTTCCGGAGTAATCTATCGTAATCTGTACACGCACTAAGTCACCCTGGTTGAATGTGTTTCTGGCAACCGTTTCACCGGCGCGGAAGAACTGGCGCGTTATTGTGATGTCGCCGTTGGTGATTTCAATATCCGTGAGCGGCACACGATGAATTGACACCGCACCCACGTCGCCTGTTACAGAAGCTATGTTAAACTCGCGCAGATTTTGTGAGGGGATACGCAGCGTAAAGCTTTTCCCCGTTGAAAGGTCGCGGGTTACTTCATCGCCGAACAGAGTATACGTGATGCTTGCGGGCTGGTCGTTCACGTTTTCGATTTCGTAAATAATAAACGACAGTTGCTGGATACTTACCAATAAATCCCACGTATGGTTTCTGACGGTGTACTGGTGTAAACCCATACGCTCCGGCATGTTGAGTTGCGCGGCCAGCAGCGCGGTGACGGAAGTAGCGTCCAGTATATCGGCACGAGTCCGGCCGGTGTACACGCGGTAATACGGCGCCATCCGCTGGATATGTGGCAGGATACGGTCGTTGTACAGCGCGCGGGCCGTGTGAGTTTCGCCCAGCGCAACGAAGCCCAGCGCGATATAGGAGATGTCGCGGACAGGCAGGTCTTGAATCGCTGCGTAGCCGTGCAAGTCCATGAGCACAGGTTCCCCAAGCTGTGCCAGACCATACAGTGCGCGCATTTTGTTCTCGGCCGAGTCCCCTTCGAAAATCCCGTAAAGATAATTACGCAGGGCGTGTGCGTTAATTTCATCCAAAATAAACGGCATCATCCGGACTGTCACGGCTAGGTCACTTTCGGAATAGGGCAGCATGGATATGCCGCCGTCTTCCCGCTGATAGTCCCGCGGGTCGAAGCTGTCTTCACCCACATACAGGCTAAGATCGGGGAAATGCTGTTGTATAAGCCGGTTAGCTTCGCGCCGCATGACCAAGCCCTCAATCCGTGCGCCGCGTACCCAGCGCATACTCATCAATTCGCCTAAAAATTGACTGCGCCCGCGGTCTGTGAAGGTGATTTGTGTCATTCCGGGTCCGCCGGCCGCGAATCTGGTTCCGGCAGTCACGTCATAGAATACGGCTGTGTCAATCAGCCTGTGGGAGTTGATTACCTGGAAATTATGCCGCACAGCGTCAGAGAGACCGTTCTCGCAAACGGCGCGAATGATAATCGAGTGTGCGCCCTCTTCTGTCATTTCCCACAGAGGAATATTTATGCGCTCAAAAGCCGTGCCCTCAGCGCGGAGGATGTTATGTGGCGCGGCATCATCCCAAACCTCGAACGTCACCCTTTCTCCGCCCGAAAAGGCCGTGCCGTAGGCATTCACGCCGATAACAGGCGTGTCGCCCACAAGGAATACGTTGTTAAGCGAATAATGCACAAACATAGGGTTGGTAACGATAATGCTGGAAACATCGTTCCCCGCGTATAAATTGTCAGTTATGCCCGAAACGGTCAGCCGCCAGGACGTGATGTTGTCGGGCAGATTAAAGCTGAACGTAGCCTCGCCGCGCGCATTGGTTCGCAAAGATGCGAAAACGGCGGTGTCTTCAAAGATATCCCGGACGTGAGTATCCGCTCCACCATAGCCGCTTGCCATTCCGGAGTCAGCTTCCATGGCTGCGGATTCGGGCATAAGCATGTCCGTAGCAGCATATCCGCCACGAGCCCCAAACATCACATCGTCATGCCCGTCGCTCATAAACGTCCTGTGTGTCGCAATATTATGCCGCACGCCGGACGGTATATGTCTGTACAGAGAGGAGCGTGTATCCACCGTATAATCCCGCAGCGCGAACAGCGCTTCATCCACCGCGGAGATATTAACATGCGCCCGCATGGGGTTACCATCGACATCGGTGGCTCGGACCGTCACGGTCGCCGTGTCACCGGGGCTGTATACATCCAGGT
Organism: Oscillospiraceae bacterium; assembly: GCA_009785525.1. GTDB lineage: Bacteria > Bacillota > Clostridia > Oscillospirales > Oscillospiraceae > WRMH01. Next base: position 19,821 of record WQWC01000020.1, read on the forward strand.
CAGTGGTCACATTCAGCACCAGCTCGCGGCTTGCGCTGTTAAAGCGCAGGGTTTCACGCATACGCCAGCCTGAACGGTAGGTATGCCCGTTGAAATGCACTGCGTATATGGTCGCGTTCGGCAAATGCTCCTCGCCGAAAGTAAACGTCAACGGGTTCACGCCGACATAGTATTCCAGTATACCGTTGCTTGCGACAACGAACAAGAACCCGCCATGCGTCATCGCTTCCGTCCCGCTCATCACAGTGAGACGCACTTCTTCGCCGATGTCATAACACTCGCCCCACGGTCTTGCGCCATCCAGGAACGGTTCTCCGCTTTCCGCGTTTGAAAAGAAGTGCCACCAATCACGCCCGATGAAAGCATCATGCGATATACGGCGGCCGTTGCCGTCGGTGGTGCCAACGCGCGCGATATAGCTCTCATTTTCGCGGTTAGGCACGGTGAAATCCCGGGTTGCGCCGCCGTCTGCATCGGTTGTCAACGTAAAGCGTTCAATAACTTCCTCACGGCGGTCATGCCGGTACCGGGGGACGACCACGCGCTCAATAAAACAATAACGCTCACCGGTACGCACAGCCACCCAATACACGCGGACAATTTCTACTGACAGCGTTTGTCCCGCGACAGGTTGGTCGAGGAAATCCCAAGAATGCGCCGCCGTGCCTTCATTGATTCTGTCCAGCGTGATTGTGTTTACATCCACGGACAAATTGGCGTTTTCGCCGATACGTGACGCCTGCACTTGCACATCTATATCGTTGACAAACACTTGCAGGCCTGCAGAGCGTGACGTCCGTCCGATTTCGGGAAGGGTGGCTTCTGCGGTGAAGTACAAGCCCGCTTGCCCCTGTGCGTCTCTTTCGGGCGTAATATTCGTTATAGTCACATCCATTTCGCCATCGATGTTTGTAACACCCTGCTGCCCCCATATATCATGTTGCAGTTGCCAGCCCCATAGGCTGTATGACACATTCAGATCCGGTACCGGCGTCCCTTCAAAGAACTCCGCCCGCGCGGTAAACGTGACCGATTCGCCGACGAATGCCGCATTCCTGTCGGCCGTGACCAACATTTGATAAGGCGGCTTGACATAATCCCGCACTTCAAAAAATACCGAACCCAGCACAATATCGCCGTGGTTAATCGTCAGCCTGTACGACCCCGGATCCAGGTTCGGCAAATCTATATGACCTGAATAGGCGCCGCCGCGTATAGCGACAGTCTGCCGGTGCAATGTATCGCGCGTACCGAACCGCCCAAACCCCCAGCCTTCGGTGAGAGTTGCGGATACGTAATTTATTTCCTCACTATACGCACGACTTTGCGCAAAGCCCCAGAAATTCAAGGTGTCATCGCGCTGGAACAGCGTCCTATCCAGTTGCAGCGCCGTCCAATAAGCGTCGCTGGGTTGCGGTGCGCTCCACCACCCCCAAGTGGGGTGAACCGGACTGATATGCCTTGCATGGAATATGATATTGCGCTTCCCGTCGGGCGCGGTGATAATCAGCATATCCGCCGTGTCAGTCACTCCACCGTTGAGAATTGCAATCCCGTTTTCATCCGTCTCACCTGAGCGCGACGAATCTTGAACCTGCGCACCCTGAGCGGGCCGCCCCGTGACCATATCATTGACCCAGACGAGAGTCATGTCATCGTCCGCGATTATCTGCACCGCCAAGTCGGTGATTTGCAGTATCATTTGGTCGCTTGTTTCGTTATTGATGGATGCGTTGATTATATAGAACCCGGGCGGCAGCGCGTCGGGCAGCTGCAATGTTTCAAACCACTGCCATTCGTCCTGCCCTTGCGGCTCTGTTATTGTCATAGATGCCGTCCGCGTGAGAGATGACACGTCCACAAAGCTGTCGCGCCACGCGAACCATGCCCAGCGCGGCACGGTCAGCAGATTCTGCACCGCTTCCACGGCTTGTTCGTTGTCGTTAAACCGATACACGCCGATGTTGACAGCGGGTCTGGTGCCGTCCCATGGATAATTTACCATGTAATTGATCCTAGGCGGCTCAAAAGACGGATATTCAGTGTAGACGGTACCAAAATGGAACGACTCCGTCTGCTGCTGCCGCACCAGGTCGTCTCCGGATGTTTCAAACGAAAATACATAGTCTTCGCCAATTACTTCGTCTGTATCCGGCAAACTGATTCCGGCTGTGATGGTAACGGTGTACAACTGCCCCTGCTCCAGCGGATTTGTCGGCATAAAAACGACAGTAGCCCCGCGTTGTATAAACCGCCCCTCAACGGCCGGATACATGCGAAAATGCTCCCGTATATCCGTATGCCCACCGGCGGAAAAATTAATTTCAATCCCCGTGTTGATCGGCACATTGACGGATTCATGCCCGGGCAATGTGGACATTATCTGGAACCGTGCCGTTGTCTGGAATGTCCACGTTATGTCTTCCGTCCCCTCACGCGTCAGCCGTAAGGTATACAACCTGTTATGCGCAAGCGGCGTTACCGGTGTAACCAGAAACGTGCCGTCATCCTGCCGTGTTACAACCGGCAGCGGCTGCCCGTCGATTGAAATCATAGGCAAGTACCCCGGCGGCGCCGCAGTAGGCACGGTCAGCAGGAACGCGCTTGCCACATCCACCCCGGCCGCGCCGAATGACTGCGGTACAAGGGTATGTCCCTCCCTAGACGTTTCAAATATGTCCTGCCACGCCAGTCGCTCGACAACCGGTCTGTTTGCTCCCGCTCCCATAGCCTCCACAGAAAGTGGCATTTGCGTCATGTCGATTTCTCGCGCATTTGACGTAATTCCCGTTTCACCGCCCGGCGACACACCACACGCCCCTAAAAGAAGGGCAGCTGCTGTAACAAGCAGAACTAGAATTCTCTGGCTTTTCATCATCATTTCATCCCCTTTCACGTGTTTAGTATAATAATCATTAGACGATAGACGCAGCAAAATGTTCCATCGAATAATAAGAACAATCATTCGGGCTATGAATATTTAGATGGTGCAGGCGTTATCTGTCAAAATTTTTTGTGTATGCGTTATCAATTAGACCAAGCTGCCGTGAATAATAACCTACCCCCAGGACATTACCAGCCCCACAGGGCAGTGATCACTGCCGTATACATCGGCGTATATGATCGCGTCTGATACGTTCTCGCGGAGCCTGTCGGAGCCTATAAAGTAATCAATGCGCCACCCGACATTTCGCTCCCTCACCCCCGGCATTAAAGACCACCATGTATATGCGTCATGCTTGTCCGGATAGCGATCACGGTAAAAATCCGTAAAGCCCGCGCCCAGAAGCGCTGTCATCTTGTCCCGCTCCTCTTGTGTAAATCCCGCGTTGCGCGTGTTAGATTTCGCGTTTTTGATATCAATCTCCTGATGTGCAACATTTAAATCACCGCAAATGAGCGTTGGCTTTATTCCATCCAACCCTCGGACATATTCCCGGAAATCGTCCTCCCACCTCATACGGTAGTCAAGCCGCGCAAGCTCCCGCTGGGAATTGGGGGTATATACGTTTACAAGGAAAAAGTTTTCAAACTCAAGACGAATGATCCGCCCTTCACGGTCATGCTCATCAATATCCATGCCGTAAGACACGGAAAGCGGTTCAATTCTGCTGAACACCGCGGTCCCGGAATACCCTTTTTTATCGGCACTGTTCCAATATTCGTGGAAACCCTCCAGATCGATTTCTGCTTGCCCCTGTTCCATTTTCGTTTCCTGCAGGCAGAAGACATCCGCGTCAATTTGCGCGAACGCATCTGAAAATCCTTTTTTAAGGCAGGCTCTCAATCCGTTTACATTCCATGACACAAGTTTCATATGCAACGCCCCGATCTTTTGGTTTATCTCTTTCGATTTATAATAGCACAGCCAGTAACATATCTCAATCTCCCGCAGATTCCACCGGGTTGACATGCACCATGCAATGTTTAACCTTGTCAAATTGGCTCTCAATCGCATCGTGAACGCGTTCGGCGATATTGTGCGCCTCGACCAACGACGCGGCGCTGTCCACGCTTATTTCGATATCCACATATATCCTGTCGCCGAACATGCGTGTCATGATCTTATCTATGCCGAGGACGTTATCCTGCGCCAATACAACGGCGCGGATTTCAGCCTCGGTTTCATCATCGCAGGACGTATCGGTCATTTTGCGGATCGCGTCGCGGAATACACTGAGGCTGACTTTGACTATAAACAGGCAAATTATTACGCCCGCCAGCGGGTCCGCCGCCGGGAAGCCCATTCGTGCGCCCAGAATCCCGAGCAAGCTGCCGATAGAACTCAACCCATCCGCACGCTGGTGCCACGCGTCGGCCATCAGCACGCCGGATTCGATTTTCTTCGCGGCATTGCGCGTGTACCAGTACATTGCTTCTTTGATTCCAATCGACACAATCGCCGCAATCAATGCGAGTCCGCCGGGGACGGCAAGAACTTCGTAATCGACGGCTGAAATCATGGCCCAGGCATTTATCACGGCGTTATAGCCAATCAAAAGCCCGGTAACAAGCAATATGCCGGATAGGATAATCGCGGCGGCAGACTCGAATCTCTCATGCCCGTAGGGGTGGTCGTCGTCGGATGATCTGTTGCCTAGCTTTACGCCGACAATTACAACCACGGTACTGATGATATCGGTCAGCGAATGCACGGCATCTGAAATCATGGCAGAGGAATGCCCCAAAATCCCCGCTATCAGCTTGAATGCCGACAGCAGGATGTTTCCGGCCAGTGTGTTCCGGGTCACCCGGATTGCGAGTTGTTCATTTGTTCTTTGCATAAATATACCTCCAAGCCGCGGACGCAAAAAGCTCATCCACGGAACATAATTACTGTCCCGCAGATGAGCTGTAGTCTTGCTCAATCCGCTGCCGCCACACGCGGCCCGGCACCATGAATATTCATCGCCTGCTCAGTTTGTAATATTATTATATGCGACTGTCGGGAATTATGCAACCTTTTTTTGAAGAGGACACGCATTGCGCGTCCGTTGTCGCCCAATCCCCATCATCGGTTCCCGCGGACGGCCAATGGCCGACCCTGGGGCATCCCTCTTCCCACTTCGTGTGCGAAGGGGGCTTTGGACGAGGGACGAGGAAACCACCCCGTCGGCTTCGCCGCACCCCTCCACGGGAGGGGAATTTTTGGTGCGTGGCCGTTCTCATTCCCCTCCTCGGAGGGGTGCGGCGAAGCCGACGGGGTGGTTTCCCCAATCCCGGTTTCAAGCCTGGCAACGAAGGGGCATCCCCTCATTCCAGCCCCAGTATCCCCTTCACTTCGTCCTGCCGGGCCATAGGCCGTCCGACTTCTTTTGCGATTTCCTGCACTTCCTGAAGCAACTCAATATTCGTTGGTTTGCGATCAGGGTCAAAATGCAGTTCAAGCCCGGTTTTCACGTGTCCGCCGAGTTCTATCGTACGTTTGATAAGCGGGTGCGTGTCGGCGTTGCCCTCGCCCCAGATTGATATAAACCACGGCAAGCCGCAGTCTCCCATCAAGTCAAGATAAAAGTACAAACTCTCCACAGTCGGCGGCACGCCGGTGGTGTTCACCGGCTGCATGGCTACTGAACCGTAGTCGCCGAAGAAGTAGAAATCTATGTTAGAGCCTTTGGTAGAGCGGCCGCGCTTTATGTATTGCTTCGCGGTGCGCAGATATCCCGGTTCGTAGACACCCCAGATTATGCCCAAATCGCTGCTTTCACACCCTGCCACTTGTTTGTTGATTTGATCATACGGCACGGAATAGACAACGCCCATATAGTTCCCGTTTTCATCAATGGCAAATGGCAGATTTGCCGAACCGCAGTCGATTGTGCAGAGACGCACACCGGCTCTTTGACGGAGAAGCTCGGCATGTTCAACGCCCGATACCTCGCCGCCTTGACCGTCCGTGTTCGTCCCCGTGGCGTACCAGAACATGTCCGGGTATTTATCCAGGGCGCCGCGCATCGTTTTCATGTAATCGTCATACGCTTCCTCACCGCCGATAAAGATATTGGTGTTGTGCAGATGAATCGCGCAAGCACCCGCTTCCCAACACGTTATCGCCTCTGCCGATACTTCGTCGTATCCGACGGGAATGTTAGGGTTGTGGTCTTTTGAACGCATTCCGTTGATGTGGGATTCAATGATAACCGGGGTGGTCCAGTTGGACTCCATTTCGGAAAGTTTCTTATATCTGCTGCTCATAATTGTTCTCCCTTCAATATTAAATCCGGCGGCAGGTATTGCAAAACACCGCTCATCTTATACATTACTATAACTTATATATTATTGAATGGCAATGATTTTTATGGTATACTAATAGTCAGGAACTGTCGCTTGGCGGCTCGGTCACTCTCTTGCAAAGGGGGTGATACGATATGGTTACATATTATGCGCTTTTCGCGTATACCACACATCACCGTCCTTTGTCAATACCGCCGCGCGGGAGCAGACAGGGGTTTTGCAGGATTACAGTAGAAGAGTTACACACGGGGAGGCGTAGAAATTGCCCCAAACACTTGACTTTCTCGTTCCCATATGGTATTATTAATGCCACTTGGAGGGTTTGCCATGATTATATCACGTGCTTATACACTTGCAGTTATAAAATGCTCTGTTAAAAAGGATAATCGACGAGACATTTAGCGGAGCTTAATCAGGGAATGTTACGTCCCGAGGTTCGTCGGCAATTATGGAGACAAGTTTAGGTATAGTTTTTGCTATGCTTATATTGATGTCGCTATTTGCCGATCAGAATGACTAAGATTGAGTTTTAAGGCTGCGGATGGTTTCGTCCGCAGCCTTTATGATTTTACGGAGCATGTCTCCGCACGCGGAAAGGTTGCGCGTTTTCACTTGTGAAGCGCTTGGCTTCTCCGCTATTTTTATGGTCGAACCACCCAAAATTATGGTACAATATCAAGGAGGATAAATATATGTTTAAGCAAGAGAACCGAAAAGTATACAAAACGCTGAGCGACGGGACTGAGATTGTCGAGTACGATGACTCGCTTGCCCCCGCATTGGCTGACATGTGGAACCAAAGCCGCGAAAGCTGGGGCGGCGGCAATGAGGTCACCACCGCCGAGGAAATCATCACCGACCACGCGGGCGGCGCGTTTTTCAATGTATTTGTCGCCGTTACTAAAGAGGGTGAGGCCGTTGGTTATTGCAGCTTTAAAAGGTATTACAAGGACGAAGATACCGCGTATGTGAATCTGCTTAACGTGCGTCCTGACTATCACGGCAAAAAGCTTGGGCGTGAGCTTGTACTCCTGTGTGTGGAGGAGACGATTGCGCGGGGAATGCCGCGGCTTGATATCCACACATGGCCGGGGAACACCAAAGCCGTGCCGCTGTACAAAAAATGCGGCTTCCTTTGGGAAGACCGGTCGGACAGTACGCACCTGAGCAACTATATACCGACCGTATTGAAAACCGGACTGTTCCAAAACTTTTTCAAGACGGCGGATTGGTATGCCGATTCCTCGCGCGAGATAGCTATCAAGCCGGACGGTGTGAAGTCCGATAAGTTCGAGTTCTTTGACTATGAATGGGAAAAAGACGGCGAACATCTGCGCGTTGGCTTTGAAAAAACAGGGCGGCGTATCCGCCTTGTCGAGACGGATGGTTACTTAATCGAAATGACGGCGGAGAATCACGCGCTTGCGTTCGGGTTCAAATACCGCTGCACCTTCCGTGTCGTGAACAAGACAGGGAATGCTCTGGACATTGAAATCAAGGGAAAAAATGACGGCGTGATAAAATTCGACGCACATTGGGTATCAACCGTCAGTTCCGAGGCTGTGTTTGACACCGAGTTCTTTGTCGGCGAAATCACTGAAGCGCAGGACGAATGGCGTATGCACCCCTGCGTACTCGCCGATGTCACTGTAAACGGCGCTCCCGCGGAATTCGGACTGGGAATCGAACCGAAGTTCCCGCTCGCGGTGAGTATGATTGAAAAGCGGCTCTTTACACGCGCGGGCATGTCGGAAGATGTATATTTCAACATCAAAAACGCGTTGACGCGCAGCGCGTCGGTGCGGTTCACACTGCCGGATAACGCGCTGACGCGTTTCGGCCAGGCGGAATTCGCCCTGTCGCCGGAACCAGGCAAAGACGTATCGCTGAAAACGACAGCGCATATCACAGCCTGCGGTTACGTGAGCCTGCCTGTGACATATAATATCACTCTCGACACTGGGGAAGTCTTCAGCTTCACGCGTCCGCTGCACATTGTGAATCAAGGCGTTGACGGACAGTTCGCATTTGAGACGGAGGACACGCGCGGCGCGGTAAACGGTCCGTGGCGGCTGAGTATGGATAAAAAGAACAACACCATCGTGCTGGCCCGCGTTGCGCCGTCTGAGACAAGTTTTGCGCGGTTCCGTGCCACGCAGATAGGCAAGCCGTACTCTGAGGAGTTTGATCTAATGAACCCGGCGGATCTACGGATATCTTTCAACGGCCCGAACGCGGTGTTCGAGGTGGATTTCGCGTCGAAAGCGTTTGACGGGGCGCTCCTGACCGATGTGTACGAATTCAGCGCGGCGGGCGTTCTGAACCGCCGACACAGGCTCTCGAACACGTCACAAAAAACGCTGGATTTGCATATTAAGACGAATTATTGGACAAATATCGAACGCCGCGCCGTATTGCCGAATGACGGTGCGTTTCACGAAGCCGGGGATGTGGCAGCATTTTGTTTTTCCGGGCTGTCGTCAGAGAAAATCGACGAAAACTGGGCTTTCGACACAAGCAACGCGAACCCCACCGGCGTGTTCTGGCCGCCTGAATATAAGCCGGTGATAGCGTACGATGATGAGCTCATGTTTGAGCACCCGACCGGTGAGCTTGCCCCGGGCGGGCACTTTGAATCCAAGCCCGTCACGTATATGTGCGGCGTGTTCACCGACTTCGCGGATTTCCGCAGTTACGTGCTGGGCATACACGAGAAAGAGGGCAATAAACCGCGCACGACCAAACCGCTGGAAGTCACCGCGAACGGCGGCAATCCCGTGCTGTCAGGCAGTCAGCTTGAATTAAGCGTCCGCAACAATCGCCTGATTGAGCGCGAGGGGTCTGTAATTGTCTCGTCGCAGGACAGCCTGTTCACGCAAGAAACTCGCGAAACACCGGAAGATGAGGAGTGGAATGCCCTCACGTTCACAGTCCCGATAACGGGCGCGGGCGTGCATACCGCCGATTTTGGGCTAAGATTCGCGGCCTTTGAAAAGGACATTCAGCGGGCGCTATTCGTGCCGGATGCCAGCCGAGTCACTTCCAGGGAGCGGGACGGCGTGTTCACCGTGACAAATGGAAATATAGCCTTTTCCGCCGCTCCCGGATATTCGGACGCACTGTTCTCGTTGAAATACGACGGGTTTGAATGGCTGTTCTCCAAATATCCTGAGCATGTGCCTTACGCGTGGTGGAATCCGTTTATCGGCGGGGTGCAGACTCGGTTTGCTAACATGAGTAACAGCCTGACAATCCGCGAACGCATTACCGCCGCATTTACCGAGGAGGCGGACACGTTCGGCAACATGTGGACGGGAATACGTACGGATTTAACCGTGGAGAACTTTGAGCGATACAAGGGAATCAGCTATTCGCAGTATTTCTTGACGCTGCCGGGCGTCCCCGTGCTGTGCCATTTCACACGGTTTGCGAATAATTCGGGACTGTATCTATCGGCGGAAGAGGTGTATACGAGCGTGTTCCTGTCCGGCCGGGATGGCATGAGCGATATATACGCGTCGGTGACGAATTCCGATAAAGAGCAGTTCTGCCTGCGCATGGGCGGCGACGATATGGAGATGCCTTTTGACAAGCTTGCCGTTGTCACGCGCGAGGGCGAAAATCCGCGCGGGGAGGCGCTGCACATATTTAAGGACGCTAAGCGTGACATGGGGGCCATTGAGATGACTAACGACGCAGATCATACAGGCATCGGTGCAGAGCTGAAAATTTCCGCAGAGGACGGCGGCACTTACACCACGTGCCCCGTGTTCCTGATTTTTGCGGAAAAAGACATGACTCTTGAGTCGCTGACGGACTTGGAGAATATATATTTTTAGTAATGGTATCTCCACCCCACGCAGCGCGCACTACGACCACCCCGTCGGCTTCGCCGCCACCCCTCCAAGGAGGGGAATGGGACGGAGGTTACGCCCAAAAATTCCCCTCCTTGGAGGGGTGCCCCGAAGGGGCGGGGTGGTTCTCTCGCGCATGGTACAAACACCGTGCAGAGGCAGCCTTTGTTCGTCCGTGAGTCTGCAAAATGCAGGGATATGCGGACGCACGCGCCCCTACATCGTCTAAAGCCCCCTTCGCGAACGAAGGGGAAGGGGGATGTCCCTCAAAAAGTACACAAAAAAATTCACAACAAGGAGGACACAAGCAATGAAAATAATTGACGCGCATATACATTATTCAGATATCGAAGCGTTCCGGCAATGCGCCCGGGATATGTCCCTGGTCGATTATTCGGAGGAGGGATTTGTCCGTGAGACCGCGGAAAACCAAGTCGTCCGGTCGGTCTGTATGGGATTGTTCGAGAACACGCCGGGCGCGTTTCCTGACGCGGGCGCGAACACGCCGATGCTTGCGAAACTGACTGACGAGATGCCGCCCGGAATGTCGCTGTGCATAGGCATAAACCCGCACACGGTGACGGCGCGGAGCATCGCGGAAACGGAGGCTCTGATCAAGTCCTCCGGCCGTGTCTGCGGGTTCAAGATTTACGCCGGGTATTATCATTTCCACGTGACCGACCCGGTGTTCGACCCGGTATACGCGCTGGCGGAAAAATATGATTTAAGCGTCGCCATACACGGGGGCGAGACATACTCTGAAAGGGGACTTCTGGAGTATTCGCACCCCTTGCGCGTAGATAGGCTTGCCGTGGCGCATCCTGATATGCGAATCGTTATCTGCCACATGGGTGCGCCGTGGAGTTTTGACGCGTGCGAGGTCGCGGTCAAAAACAAAAACGTGCATGTGGACATATCCGGCCTGCTTGTGGGGAGTCCGGAGTATATAGCGCAGTCCGCCGCGAAACCTTTGCTGCTGGACAGATACAGACAGGCGCTTACGTTCATGGATAACTATGACAAAGTGCTTTACGGCACCGACTGGCCGCTTACGCGGATGGAACCGTATATCGAATTCTGCAAGCTGCTGGTTCCGCCGGAGACGTATGAAAAAGTGTTTTACCAAAACGCGGCAAGGGTTTATCGGCTGGAGTAAAGATAGTTCAGACAAGGTTCGTGTATACCCTAATAATCGGGGTCGGGGCTTCTTGGACGGTGCAGGGATTCTCAAGACATAAATGGTTATAGTTCCCGGATGATTGTTGGTATGGTATAATGATATCGCGAGAGAAGCGGCAGAGGAACAGGTTATAGTTCCCGGATGATTGTTGGTATGGTATAATTAACCGTGAGATTGTCCGGCAGATGCAGGGGTTATAGTTCCCGGATGATTGTTGGTATGGTATAATCTGATCAACGGCCAGCACATCAACGCAACAGTTATAGTTCCCGGATGATTGTTGGTATGGTATAATGGTTCTGCTTGTTTTCATAAAGCTGTTTGCGTTATAGTTCCCGGATGATTGTTGGTATGGTATAATCGCTGATCCAGGGCGAAGCACATAACGACAGTTATAGTTCCCGGATGATTGTTGGTATGGTATAATATTAACGGCGTGTTCCTGATGCGGGTATAGGTTATAGTTCCCGGATGATTGTTGGTATGGTATAATTCGGAAATCCCGGTCTATAAACAATCGCTTGTTATAGTTCCCGGATGATTGTTGGTATGGTATAATCCCACGCCGGACACAGTCGCTATTGCTGAGGTTATAGTTCCCGGATGATTGTTGGTATGGTATAATCGCGATGGCGGAGTCAGTGGAGAGTCTAGTGTTATAGTTCCCGGATGATTGTTGGTATGGTATAATCATGGCGTCAGAGATGAGCGTGTGATCGAAGTTATAGTTCCCGGATGATTGTTGGTATGGTATAATCGATGATGCGGGCGTGTTCATAGTATATAAGTTATAGTTCCCGGATGATTGTTGGTATGGTATAATATGGGAACACGGGCGTATAGCGGCTTTCAAGTTATAGTTCCCGGATGATTGTTGGTATGGTATAATAGACCCCACAGAAAGCGTTGAATGGCGAGAACTTCACGCTTTTTGTGGGGTCTATTATTTGCAGGAATAGATACTACATATGGTCACTGCGCTGATTTTTCAGAAAAAAGTCAGCTGCTCAGTCTCAAACGCATTATCGCACGCGGTTAGCTTGCCTACCAGAATTTCAATACTTTGGTATTGCTTTTCCGTAATAACAAGCATACGGATAGATCCATTGCCCGGCAAACAGTTATATAGCCGTTGCCTGTGCTTTTCAACCGCATCCGATCCGTTGCAGGTTCTGGCATAGAAGGAATATTGCAGCATATGATAACCGTCTTTAAGCAAAAAATTGCGAAATTGTGTGGCAACACGCCGCTCCGTTTTGGTTTTAACTGGCAAATCGAAAAATACAAGAATTCTCATAAATTTATTCATACTTGTGTAAGCTGAGCGCGATAAGCTCTGGCAATAGTAACGCTTTCGCCCTGCCCGCGCAGACGGCTGAAAAGCTTTGTATTGTGAGTTCAATTGCGTAGGACACAGTGTGTTTTTTACCGTTTAGCAAAATATTATAATTGATAAGGTTGACAAGCTGCCCCTTAATGCCGCTTGTCAGGCTGTCATCACAATCGGCGTGTTTTGCTGCATACAGGTCTACAATCGGCCTGTAAGGTTCTATAAAATCATCCGCCAGATTAAATTGGTTTAATGTTGAGTGATGCTGCAATCCAAACATGGGAAGAAACCCGTACACGGCAAGGTTTCTCGCAACACATCCGCGCACGATGGCATAGCCGTAATTTAACCAAGAGTTTCGCGCATCTACGGAGTCTCCCCGCACGAAATCACGGCCAAACAGCGCGGGAAAATATTTGGCTGCGGCATGTGCTTCCGTATGTTCTTTATCACCTGAGCGAACTTGCGCAGACAGTAAGTCCAGCTCACGCGAAACCGCATCCTCTTCGCAAAGAGAGAGGCATTTTGCTTGATTTCGGATCTTGGCGGAAACAATTTGCTGCCACATTTGCTTTTTAGCGGGCATAGAAAGTGAAAGCTGATTTCTTGCAATTTCAAGCCCGCGTGAATGTTGCGAAAACGGTTCTAGCACAGCGCACGGCAGGTGATACTCATCACAAATAAATACTGCGACGCCGCTTTGCGCAAGTACTCCAAGAAGGGCTGTTGTAACTGCTGTTTGGCGGTTTTCGATCAGGAGGGTATTAATGTCTTCTATCGGTAAAGTTACATCCGCTGCTTCGGTTTTGATCCTAATCTGCTTATTTTGCAGCGATAGATGCGCCTCGTTTTGGATTATAATATTCCGATAAGGCATATGCTACGCCTCCCTTCTCGTAAAGCCTTGCCGTTTCTCGCGCCCGACTTTGGAGATATTGCCTAACACGTCAACTTGATATTTTTCAAAGACTTGCAGAGTTTTTGAGCCAAGGCTTTGTATCGTATAACTGTTGTCGTGGTATATAACCGTCATCTGGCCTCCGGCTATACCAGTACCTTTATAGTAAACAAATGCACCATCTTGCTCCATTTTATCTGCTAACTTACTCTCCTTACGCACTTTACTAAATGTCATTGGTTTCTTTGACTTTACATAGATCAAGTCATTTGGATACAATGAGAATGCGAAATTATCGTCACTCATCTCTTTCCAATCACTGTAAGGTTTTGCCGCCACAATTGCCTTATTCGGAAGCGTATCTTTCAGTGTGTCTGCCACATAGATTGGGACTAGATAATAGCCATCGCCCTCGATATGGAACACATCCACACGCACCATACTGTCGTTGTCGGCAACGCCTCTTCCTTTGTGTACCGGCACATTGAGTGTGTTCTTTTCGCAGATTTTTACTTTTTTCACAAGTGATGGCGGTTGTTCGTCGTCTTTAGGCTTGTCGCTTTTAGGTTTGTAAAAAGGGTCTTTGAAGGCATCCGCAGCATTGCCGTCAAAGTCGATTAGTCTTTGTCTCAGCGCGTTATAAAGCAGACGGTCGTCATTCGGGTTGTGATAATTTTCGATTTCATTGTTTTTGTCCAGTTTTAACGAAGTTAACGCAACTTTTTTAATCGCTGTGTTATCATCGCCAACACCTTTGATAGTCTCTTTATGTGCCGCTCCGCCTACCTTGCGCGAGGGCATACGAGAAACGAAGACATCTGAGAGTTTTGCCATTAGTTTGCCTGAAAAGTTTTCAAACGGCTCCGGAAATCGTTCTTTTAATTCCCCGGTCTTTTTTGAGACTTCGTATTCTTTTCCGTCTTTGTCTGTGAAGAGCTGTTCTTTTCGTCTGTAATATCCGCTGAATTTATTGACCATTCCTTGCGTTGTACATGCGATGACGGCCGCGTCAACGGCATGATGCGTATCTCCGTCCGCGCGCACTTTTGTGAGACCCCACCGGCCACGCAGCATGGATGTGACAGACCCGTTTACAGCGGTGACATACCGCTTTCTTTCGGAAGAAAACGGTGCAAATGCAAGATGATCCGATAAGTAGTTGTAAATAAACGAAGTCATTGTTTTTGTGTCCTGAAGATTCCGCTCTTTAAACCCCTCTCTATCCTCTTCCGTTATTTCTTCTTTTAGCAGAAGGCGCTTTTTTGCCGGTGGCAAATGGGTGTTGTTGATCCAAACAGTAAATTTATCACGTTGCTCTCCGCTCAAATATTGCAGTGGAAGTTTATTTCCCTTCTGCCGGTTTTCATCGGATCGTACTAAAACTTTGTTTTTGTAGCTATCGTCAAACGAAATACTATAGGGCACAATATGGTCTATATCCGCATATCCGGGCTCAAATAACCTCGTTATATCAAGTTGAGATTGAGAATACAGGCAAATTCCGCCTTGTTGTTCATAGAGTTTTAGTTTCACAATGTCAAGACCCGTGGGATTTGGGCGATTATATTCTTTTATCTTTTCTTTAAGCCTTTCATTATGAGCTGCATTTTCCCGCATTCCTTTATCCATTTCAACGCGCTCTTTATGGTCTTTAGACATTTCGCGGGCAAGCTCAATGTTTATGTATACAGGACTTTCCCCTTTCATTTCGTCCCGGATGAGTGCATTTATCACCTTTGCACACTGAGAAACAACACGTTTTGCCACAGGGCTTGTAACTTTGTTCTCCGCCTCTTCCGCAAGATGCTTCAAATCGATTGTGCTTCTTTTCTTCGCTGAGGCATGCCCTTTGAAGTCATAGCCTGCTTTTTCGCACGCCATATTGTAATTGCAGCCTTCTTCCAGAAACGGGATGATATTATCCAGGGCTTTAACAGACAAGTGACCGAATTTAGAAAAAGAACCCAGATTTTCAAGCAGCGCGTTGATATCCAGTTGCTCGATACCGGCTTGTGCAAGTTCATCACGCAGTCTTTCATCGTTCTTATATAGTGAAAAAATCCTGCCTATTTCGTTCCGTTCTTTGACAGAAAGGTCGTGTATTCTGCCTTTTTTTACTTTGTCCAGTGCGCGGCGCATTTGATGATAAGCTTTTAAGCAGTTTAACTCTTCCTTTTTCTCCGCCTTTTCTACATCCTTTTCATGTTTGCGGACAGAATTAAAGCTGGCGTTTTCCGGAATTCCCAGTTCTTTTCGGATGCGAAGAAAATTTAATTTTTCGACACTGTGCGCAAGCTCTATTAGTTTAAGCCGTTGCTCACCTGTGAGAGGCATTGTTTTGCCGTCGATATCTAACCTTATATGGCTAATTTTTTGCAGCAACTCAAAATGCTCAAATGAGTAAGAGGACTTCGCGGCACGTTTTTCTTCTAACTCAAACGTGCAGTTTCCTAACATTTTTTCGATTTGGTTACCGGCGTAGGGGCCTGAACCGGGGCCCTCTTCAAAAGAGCGCTGGCTTAGCAGAATCTTGAGATACGCATCTTCAAGTGCCTGGCTGCATGATGTATTGCCTTTTTCGCGCTGTTGTGTAAAAATCTTTCGCAATTCATCCTCCACCATATCGCGAGAGACTGTGTTCAGATAGTTTTCGCCTTTGTTTCTTTTATGGTTTTTTTTATAACGTTCATCAGAGAAAAGCATTTCTCCAACTGTCCTGTAGCCGTGCTTTTCCATTTCTGTTTTGTTTTGCTCAACCGCTTTTAAAAGTACGCCATCTTCTTTAGAACCTGCCGCCGTTTTCCGATTTGACTTAAATCCGCGCCGTTGGGCAAGATGAATCAAAATTCGGGCGAGTTCTTCGTTGGTAATGAGGCGTTCCAAGGCTTCTTTTCTGATTTGATAAATATCTGAAAGCTGATTTTTATACAGCGTTTCAAGCTGATCTTTTGAAAGGACGCCGTGGTTGATGATAAGATTGCGAATCCTATCTTTCCTGTGCTTCCTTCTTCGCACGCGCCGGCGTGCGCCTCGCGCTTCACGGCGCGGAAGAGCGAGGGACGCCCCATCTTTTGGATTTTCTGCAACATCGAATACGCGTGAACCAACGCGGACAACAGAGATTGGCGAATCATCCTCATCCAGTTCCATAACAGCGAACCCAACCGAGGCAATTCCAATATCCAAGCCAATACTATAACGCATAAATCCCCCTCCTCTTTTGTGTAAAAGCAGATGACGCGCCGCCAAAAGGCAGCGCGTCAGAGCTGTACGGTCTGCTACCTTATTATAGCAACCGAATGATTCTTGGTATGGTATACAAAAATCCAGTTTATTATACAAGAAATGTATTATATTGTCAACACTTTTTGCGAATTTTTACAAACATAAATAATTTGGTTAGTATAGCATCTGTGTACTCTACTGTCAAGAAGGTTTTCGCTCCATGACTTCATCAGGGGTGAAGTAAATATATACCCTGTTCATTTTATCAATCAGTCCATTTGTGCGTGACAGTTCCATTCGGTCAAGCATTAGTCCGTATAGCATCTTTGCTTCGGTTGATAGCTTGATAAATCGCTCATCAGTAAACAAGGCTTTAGGTATTCGGTAAAATGTAAATTTCTCTGCTTGGTTCGTGTAGAAGTATGAAAATTGATTCATAGTGACATGGCCCCTTTCACAGCTTTTTTGCTACTACTACCACGCTTTAAAGGCCAAGTTTGCTAAAACTATGCCGATTATTTCAGAACCATGACATGACTAAAGCCACACCATAATTTGATGTGGCTTAGATAACTTATGTGAAGCATAGTATTTGCAACCGTTTGTGTTGTTTTTATGCAAATGACAACTCTTTTTCAATCAAGAGTTGTCATTTGTTTGTCTTTGGCACGCCAAGAGGGATTCGAACCCCCGGCCTACTGCTTAGAAGGCAGTTGCTCTATCCTACTGAGCTATTGGCGCCAATATTTTACCCTTATTCGGGATTCCAACCCTTGCAAGCACTGCACATTTAATTAGCATTTGCATCGGCTTTTGTGGGGGCAAAACTGGCTGCACACCAACCCCACAGTTTTTCCATTCTATATGTTTATAAAATTTTTGTCAAGAACTATTCATTCATTTTTTGCCGTTCTGTTTTAAAATATCATAAAATATTAATGTTTTCAATATTTGTTATGAAAACAATATTAACGATAAGCAAAGCAAAGAGACCTGCCTAAATATAAGGCGGGCATAATCTAATACAAGAAATATTTAGGCGGGAACGGTAGCAAGCTCAGGTGACCAAC
>WQWC01000021.1 GCA_009785525.1 Oscillospiraceae bacterium
GGTTGGTCACCTGAGCTTGCTACCGTTCCCGCCTAAATATTTCTTGTATTAGATTATGCCCGCCTTATATTTAGGCAGGTCTCTTTGCTTTGCTTATCGTTAATATTGTTTTCATAACAAAAATAAGTTTGTCGTTGCAAGTCGAAAGGCTATGTAGTATAGTCAGTATTACATAAGAGAGGATGATCGTAATGGCATATAAAAAAAGGCTGGGCGACAGGAAAGACGGCCGCAGACTCAGGACACTTGAACCGTATAACGGACTTATTCCGTTCATAATGAAAGTAAAAAGCGATGCCAGCAATTTCTTCGCGGATTCAATTGAAATCACCGAGGCGGAAAAATTTTTGCGGGCAAAACGTATCGACGGGCAACCGGGATTAGGCCTTCTGCACCTGTTTGTGGCGACGTTTGTCAGAACTGCCTCGCAATATCCGGGCATAAACAGATTCGTTTCGGGGCAGAGAGTTTTCGCCCGGGAGTACGTGGAATTTGTCACGACAGTCAAGAAAGAAATGCGGATAAACGCGCCTGAAACCTCAATAAAAATCGCGTTTGATCCGCGCGATACGATCGATGATGTATATAACAAATTAAACGCGGAAGTCGCAAAAGTAAAAGACGCCGCGATGACAGACACCGACGACGTCGCGAAAGCGCTTATGAAAATCCCGCGCCTTTTGCTCAAATTCGTAATCTCTTTGCTGACCACGCTTGATTATTTCGGTAAACTGCCTAAGTCGCTTATAAAGGCAAGCCCGTTCCATGGTTCCCTTACGATTTCCGACGTCGGCTCCATTGGCATACCGGTGATCTACCATCATCTGTACAATTTCGGCAACATGCCGCTGTTTATCTCATTCGGCGCGAAGCGGAAGGTGTACGAAACTCAGCCGGACGGAACTGTCATCCAGCGCAAGTACATAGACTTCACCCTGGTCATGGATGAGCGCATCTGCGATGGGTTCTATTTCTCCCAAGCGTTCAAACTGTTCAGAAGCATCCTGCGCAATCCGCAAGTGCTGGAAACCCCGCCGGAAACCGTTATAGAGGACGTCGAGTAGGGCAGATTCCATATCCGCCCACCTAATTTAACTTAAACCCGACACAGGTGTTAACCAAACACGAAGGGCGGATATAGAATCCGCCCCTACTTCTGTATACGTCACTCTGAGCTTTTATGTCGTCGTTTTTGTTTTAAATAATGACAAACAAAAGAAATAATTGGCGCTATAAGGCACCAGCCGCATATCCATGCAACAAAAAGCACCGGTCTGCGGGAACGCATCACTTCTTCGTATATAGCAAGACTCGGATTAGCAATTTGCTCAATAAATAGATTGAGATTATTCCGGAATGGCGGATAAAAACGAGCCCCGAGACGCGACGCGGCAAACAATATAACGCTCTGGACTAACGGCGCATATAACCAAGTTTTATTGATACGCCGTATCAGCAGAACAATAATGATGTAGGCAACGGCTAAAAAACTGAATAGGTTAAAAGCAAATGCCATATCAAACTCGGGTAATAGCTGATTAATGCCGAAATCCACAGCACTTTCCTCGCATTATATAAATTTTAATTTTCTGAACATAAACAAAATACCTATTTAACCGGATAATTCTCCGTAAAGCACGCATCGCAGAAGCCGCATTTGGAATCCGGCGCTACAAACTTCAAGCTCTCAAGACTAAGAAAGCCAAGGCTGTCAGCGCCGATTATCTTGCGCATTTCCTCGGTCGAGTATTTGCAGGCGATTAACTTTTCTTTCGATGGTACGTCCGTGCCGAAATAACAGGGGCTTATGAATTTCGGGGACGCGACAAGCACGTGTATCTCTTTTGCCCCGGCGTCGCGCAGCCGCCCCGGTATCTGAAAAGTATTGGTGCCGCGGACTATCGAATCCTCAACCATTATAACCCGTTTCCCTTCGACTGTGGCACGCAATGGGTTCAGCTTGATTTTGACCGCTTCCTCCCGGCTTGCCTGATTGGGTTTGATAAACGTCCGCCCGATATAGCGGTTCTTTATGAATCCGTAATTATACGGGATGCCCGATTGAAGAGAATAACCCTTGGCGGCGACAACCCCGGACTCTGGCACGCCTACCACAACATCGGCATCAATCGGATGCTCACAAGCAAGTTGACGCCCGGCTAGTATCCGTGCCTCATAAACGCTCTGTCCGTCAATTATACTGTCGGGGCGGGCAAAATAAATATGCTCGAACATGCACAGGCTGGATTTATCGGTGCAGTTCTCCTTACTGCTGTAGAGTTCCCCATTAAATACCCACACGACCTCACCCGGCTCAACATCGCGGACAAAAGTCGCCCCAATAGTGTCTAACGCGCATGTTTCGGAGGCGAAGATATAGGCGTCTCCATTTTTTCCTATGCACAGCGGGCGGAATCCCCACGGGTCACGCGCCGCGATGAGTTTACGTGAAGACATGACGACAAGCGAAAATGCGCCCTTGAGCTGTTTCATTGTCTGAATAACCGCTTCTTCAACGCTTTTGCAATGTATCCGCGCCTGCGCGATCAGGTATGCTATTATCTCGGCGTCAGTTGTTGTATGGAAAATCGCGCCCTTATGCTCATACTCGGTTCTAAGTTCCTGAGAGCCGAGAAGGCTGCCGTTATGCGCGACAGCAAGGGAGCCTTTTATATATTTAAGCGTAAGCGGCTGGGCATTTTCGCGCCGCGAATCGCTTTCCATGCTGTAATTGACGTGCCCAATTGCCATTGTGCCGTTGAGTTCATCAAGTTTTGATTCGGAAAATACGTCCCCGACAAGCCCCACATCTTTGTAGACAGAGAGTTCCATATCATTTATTGTGGCGATGCCGCATGCCTCCTGCCCGCGGTGCTGCAGCGCATATAGGCCATAATACGTACTCCGTGCGCAGCTTCCGCCCCGGTCATAGATTCCGAAAATCCCACACTCTTCATGTATTGCCATATCTTTTATCTCCTCATGCCCGTATATATATTTAAGAAATAACTAACAACTATAACCATAACGCACACTGTAGGAGCCGCCTTTGGCAGTCCGTAGTCTATTGAAAACAAGACGGCCCTTGCGGACGGCCGCAGGCCGTCTCTACAGAGATGGTTCATAAGAGGTTATCACGTTGGCTATTTCGATTATCAGAACCTTAATTTTGTACTTTGCCATAGTCGTGTCAATGCGGATAATGGGCAAGCGCCAGCTGGGCGAGATGGAACCGGCTGAGTTTGTGGTGGCAGTGCTGATATCAGACTTAGCCGCGCACCCGCTGCAAGATATAGGGTCACCGCTTCTATACGGGCTTATCCCTGTTATGATACTTGTGCTGTGTCAGGTGCTTATATCCGGCGGTATGGTGAAAAGCATAAGGTTCCGCTCACTGATATGCGGCAAGCCGAGCCTGATTATCGAAAACGGAAAAATCAGTGAACCCGAACTTCGGAAAAACAGAGTCACCTTAGATGAGCTGGCGGAACAACTGCGGAAAAAGGATATACTTGATATAAGCACGGTAAAATACGCAGTTTTGGAGACCAGCGGCACATTAAGCACGATTCTGTACCCCACCGAGTCCCCGCTTACACCAAAGCATATGAACATCCAAGCTGACGACGTATGCTATCCCGTAATAGTGATAAATGACGGGCGCGTTCTTGAACGTAATCTCCAAAAACTCGGATTCAACCTCAAATGGCTGGAGAAGCAGCTGGACTCGCGAAAGCTTAAAAACGCGGGTGATGTCTATCTTATGACCGCCGATACCTCCGGCAAAGTTTACCTCGCTTCCAAGGAGGACGCCGCTAACGCATGAAAAAAGAGCTTATTTCGCTGTCTATGCTTATTCTGCTGATCTTGGCGTCGATCGTCAACATACATTTTCTGACCGGTATCAAGGACGCCGTCTCCGGCCTTGTTGAAGAAGCGGACAAGCATATACGCGAGGAAGATTGGGAGCGTGCGCTGGAATCCGCCGAAAAGGCACGCAAAAAATGGGACAGGCACGATGCATATATCCACATGGTTCTGCGGCAAACGGAAATCGAATCGGTAACGTCATCACTGAACGAACTATCGAAAGAGCTACTCTCACAATCAAACACGGGCGCGGCAAGCGGTGCGGCCCGCGCCGCCGTTTCACAGCTGAAAAGCATCGCGTCAGTCGAGCGCATAAAGCTGCGGAATATCTTTTAAGCTATTGCAGGGGCGAACTTCGTTCGCCCGCCCCCACAACAGATGTTTGCGTATAAGGCATGGCGGACACGACACGCCTTATACGCATTAGCTTCCTTCATGCAACAGCTTGTTCAGCTCGTCCATAAACGTGTTGATGTCTTTAAACTGCCGATAGACAGAAGCAAATCTCACATACGAGACTTCATCGAGGTCTTTTAGCCTCTTCATTACCATCTCTCCGATGTCGGACGTTTTGACCTCACGCTCCAGCGAGTTTTGCAGTTCAAGCTCAATCTCGTCCGTAACGGCCTCCAAATCCACCAGCGGAACAGGGCGGTTCGCACACGCACGCAGCATACCATTTAACAGATTTTGCTTATCAAACGTCTGTCTGCTGCCGTCTTTTTTCACAACAATCAAGGGGAGCCTCTCCATAATCTCATACGTTGTGAACCGTTTTTGACAGGAAAGACACTCTCTCCGCCGCCTAATTGTCGCGCCTTCCTCAGCGGGTCGGGAATCTACAACCTTACTTTCAGAAAAACCGCAAAAGGGACATTTCATTTTCACAACCTCCGCCAAAAAGTGATCCCATATCATTGTGTACGAAAACGCAAGGATAGTCAAGCATTTTTTGCCTAAAACATTACCAAGTTCGACCGTTTTCACCAAAATTTACCGGCACAACCAATCTTCCGCAATGTCTGAAAGTGTCACCGGCGTAGCAAAATTTGACGATAAGAGTGATGTAAGCCGGAAAATTTCTGAACTTTGCAGAGTTATATTACGGACGTACGCCTCCTCTCCGCTTTCTTCTATCGCTATTCCGACGCCATAGCTCTCTACACCTGCGGCCAGCGAGTCGTTTGTGAGTTCATCAATTGTAACTGAATATATCAGCGACAACTTCTCCCCGCCGTCTGACCTTACTTTCTTTCTACACATTATCATTTTGCGCATTTTTAAAGACCCTCCTCATCATCTTTCAATTTGCCGTTTGTAACTTATAACCGATATTATTCCACGTATGTCTCCATATTTCCACAAGTTTTCATCGCGCAATTCGACATTTTTCGACAAAACAGACATAATTTTGCTCAAAAAACCGTCAGCTTGTACATATGTTGTAATCAAGCTGACGGTACGCACTATATATCGTTTTTTCGCCGTGAAATATTTTTTAATTTTCTTGCAATTTGATATGAAAACAGACGTCACACGAAACCTGTCATAGATTTTGTGTGACGTCTAATCCAAAAAATTCATCCCTCGTGTACAGAATATTCAAAACATCCAACAGTCCGTTGGCTGAAAGTCTTTCAGGCAGTCCGAGGTATTTTGACAGCTCTTGCCTGTTTTTTGCGCTCATCGTCCCGCCGGATAGTCCCTTGGCGTACATATCAGCCTTTGTTATGCGCTCTATCGACCCAGCCGCCTGATCCTCATCCTCAAAAGTCGCGCCTGAGCGCTCCAGCGCTTTGATTATAACCTCTTTTGCCATCCCCTCAACGCCCAGCTTACCCTCTTTCGACGCAGAGGCTTTACGCCGCTCCCGCCCCTTGATATCTGGAATATAAGCCTGCTTGACATTGACGCCGTTCAACAATCCGCGGAGCCTTCCGCGGATGAAAAAGCCCGCACCGTCGCTGTCTGTCAGGATTATAAGCCCACGCTTTTCCGCAAGTTTTCGCAGTAGCGCGATTTTTTCGCTATTAGAAAATATCCCGAATCCTGCCGTCTCGATTATCGTCCCGCCAACGGCTTGTGAGACGGTATTTTTGTCATATCTGCCCTCGACAACAATAACTTCACGCACACGTCTCATATCCCACCTCCCCGAGGTCTCGCCACGCTTAAATTGCCAAGTTTTGCAATCAGCTCTGTAATCATAGATTCCTGGTCGGAGCCGCTGTTTAGTTCATACGCAGTCTCTGCACAAGCTTTCACGGCGGAGCGGCATTCAGCGAGCGTTGTTTTCCGTGCGGTTTCAAACAACGTCTTCGCCTGGAACGGGAAGCGAATCCCGCACATCTCCATCAGAATTTCGATGCCTTGGCCGTTTTCGATACATATACGCGCCGCTAACAGCTCCCGCATTTTCAGGGAGATGACGTATATCAGCCTGTGCGGCGCTTCTTTCATCTGTAACAGTTCGTCAAGAATGACCATGGCATTCTGATAGTCGCGGCGAATAAGCGCATCGGTCAGTTTATACGCGACAGCATCCAGCACCGGTGTGACTACAGCGTCTATATCCCAGCGCGTTACCGTCTCCTCTTTCGCGTAAGCCGCTGTTTTTTCAATTTCGCCGCTGAGGGGTGCCATCAGTCCGCCTGTGATAAACGCTAAATATTCCGCGTCTTTCGCGCTGATTTGCTTGCCCCCGGCCTGAAAATGGCGGATTATCCATTTTATCAGCTTGCTTTGGTCTTGGATTGCGAATTCAATGACACAGGCGCTTTTTACAATCGCAGAGTTGATCTTCTGCCTGCCGTCCGGCTTATAGGGGACCGTGTTGTATACGAAGACAACGCACACGTATTCCGGCAGCTGTGAAAATATCTCCAAAAGCCGTTCTCTCTTCTCGTTTTTGAAAATGTCGTAATCATGTATCTCTATAAGCGTCCGGTCGGCGAAAGCGGGCAGGGTGTCTATCGCGTGATCCAGATCATCCGGCAATATCGCGCCGTCATAGCGCTTATAGTTAAAGCTGTCAAGCCCGTCCGGACACAGCGATTGCCGCAGATTTTCGAGCCCGCGTTCCAGCAGATACCGTTCTTCACCGTGGAATATATATAAACTGCCGATCTCCCCGGCGGTGATTGCCGCAGTAAGTTCGGCATAACCGTCCTTTGCGTTTGTTTTTTTTGCCATGATTATCCTCCTGTGGAATATATCTTCCGGATTTCTTCGATTCCAATCGACAGCCAATCAAGCAGGTCTACCCTTTCAGCATCATCCGGATTTTCCTCGATCAAACGCTGTATATCGACCCAGACATCCTCAATCCGCCTCCGCAGGGTGTAAAAGCGCAGGAGCTCACGATTGATACGATACCCGCGCCGAGCGGCGGAATATGTTTCAAGCAAAGTCTCCCCATGCGGATGCCATGCGTGTATGAATAAATCAGCCTCTGTCGGGGCGCGGTGTAAGGTCTCCCAATCCACCAGAACGAGGCGCTCTCCCTGGATAACATTGTTGCCATGGGCATCCCCGTGACATAGCACAAGCGGTGAATATCCAGTCCGGACTGTGTCGCGCAGACGCAGTGTTTCGCGGATTGCCGCCAGCAGCATCTCAGTGTGTGGATGAACAAGATTATACAGCGCGTCATGCTGGCGATTCGTTTTGCTTAAATACTGTTCCAGCTGTTCGCAGAAAGGCAGGGAGATATCTTCTTCAAGTCCGGGCGTTTCAAAGGGGATTTTGTCGACCTCGTGCAGAACAGCCAGTATTTCAGCCAGTTCCTTTGTCTGTTCATAAGTCATGCCACCTATGCCCGGCATTCTACCGCGGACGAATATGAACAGTACATACACATCATTGCCGGCTTCGGCTCTATATGCGTTATCCTGTAAAGATGAAACCGGCGTGAGTATGCGCCCGTGCAGAGATGGCCGGGCTGACAGCCAATTCAACACAGGCATATATGTGTCAATTCGGTCAACCCAAAAGCGTGTTGTCGGCTGGGATTTATCGTATAGCTTCAAGAAATATTCCGCGCCATTCACGCCCGTCACGTGATACGCCGCCTTCGTTGAAAAGCCACCTTCCACTGGAAGTATGGACTTAACGGCAATTCCGTATTCTAATTTCAATAAGAGCGATAAATCATCCATATCTTCCTCAACTTCCCGTCACCGTGATATGCCCCATAATATCAGTGCGTAGAACAGGGATACCGCGCACTTCCAGACGGGTCAGCGTTTCGTATGACGGATGACCGAAGCTGTTGCGCCCGACTGATATGACCGCGAGACCCGGCCTTGTGGCGTAAAGCAGCTCTTCCGAGGTTGAGCGCCTTGAGCCATGATGACCAACCACAAGCATGTCTATCGTCGGTATGTACGCAAATCGCAGAAGCGCCCGCTCTCCAGCGGAACTCATGTCTCCGGTGACAAGTGCGCGAAAATCGCTGCTGCCGCAGATGCTGAGTATCGAAAGTCCCCGCTCGTTCTCATCCCTCTCATCCAGCGGCGGATACAGCATCAGAACTGCGTCGCCCAGCGATACTTGAAGCGTCTCTGTTACGTATATAATATCTGCCCCACGCCGTCTTGCCAGGTCAATTATATCCTCGGCGATGTGCGACATATACGACCCGTCCGGGGCGGGTATAGCAATCGCCGAAACACTTAACCTGGTCAATAGATAGTCTATTCCGTTCGCGTGATCCGAATGAAAATGAGTCAGTATCAGGATATCAAGCGTTGTGCGGCCCTGGTTCATCAGGAACTCATGGGCGATTGACCCCGCGTTCTCCCCGCTCATGCTTCCGCAGTCGATCATTGCCGTAAATTCGCCGGAGGTTATCACGATACTCTGCCCCTGTCCCACGTCCAACACAGTAATTGCCTTGCCGTCAATGGCGGACGCTTCCGATACAAGCGGGGTAACAAGCAGCACGGCGCATAGCGCTATAACCATAAGACACACGGGTGTTAGATACTGCCGCACCCGTGCGCGTAAGAAGACCGTAAATGTGATAAACATCGCGTAAACATATACAAGCCAGGCGACAATAAGTGTGTTCGATGAATATACGGATGCAAACGGCATTGCCGCCATTGCCCGCGCGATATCCAGCGTATACCGCGCCGCGATTGTGACAGGGTATGCAACAATTGAGCCAAGCGGCATGAAAATAAAGCCAAGTACGCTCGCGGCCATTCCGAATGTAAATGCTATCGACACAGCCCACAGTGTTAAAAGATTCGTAATCGGTGAAATTATCGCCACGCGGCCAAAATGTATCGCCGTAAGCGGAATTGTCAGCGAAATTGCAGCGAAAGTCGTTGCAAAGCTGGCCGTTACAAATCGCACCGCGTGTGCGCGTATACTTTTATCGTACAGCTTTGTCCTGCGCAACACGTGTGTAAAGGCTAAGTGTATTCTGGGCGCGAAAAGCACCAGTCCGATAGTCGCCGCGAATGACAGATGTAATCCAATCGACCCGGCAGAATACGGATTCATCACAAGTAAAATCAGCAAGGCCGCTGAAATGGAGGTAATGCTGTCACTTTTTCGCCCGAAAATCGGCGCGCAAATAATAAACAACTGCATTATCCCAGCACGGACAACCGGCGGATTTAACCCTGTCATCATCATAAACAGGAACAAAACCGGCAGCCCTATCATTGCAAAAAGCCGTTTTTTCCTGTCTATAAAAACGGCAAGGAACCCCATAAGAAAAGTCACGTGCAAACCGGAGACTGAGACGACGTGAATAATTCCGGACGCTGTCAATGCGGCGTTCAGCTCGGCATCAGCTCTCAAATCCGCACGTCTGCCGACAATCAACGCCTGTATAAACGGCGATACATCATCGGGGAACAATCTGTCCGCCCTGCCTGCAATGGCATAGGACAGCCGTTGCGGAAAATATCGCCACCGCCCGGCTGAACCCGTGACCTCAATATCGCCCGCGATGAGTGCCGATAAAAACGTCCCGCGGGAGCTGAGTCCGTCTATCCTGTCCAAGTCTCCGAAACCGTCGGTGCGGGAAAATCGGGCGGTGAACTCGATAATGTCACCCGGCTGAAGCTCCGTTGTGCGGAAATATCGTAGCCTTGCACCAATTGGCCTGATATCCTTCCCTTCATGCTGGCGAATCCTGACTTCAACGTGATATCCGCGGGTTCGTGGTGCGGGGAACTCTGTGACAACTGCCGTAACCGTCGCGAATTGGTCGTGCAATTCCCCGGCCGACGCGGTGAAGGTCGCACTGAACGCCCAGCTCCAGGTCAAGCCAACTGCAAACGATATAAACACGATAAAAATACGGATGCGCATATCGTTTTTGAACAAAAGCCCGAACAAAGAGGCCGCCGCGAAAATCGCCCCGGCGATCAACAGCCAGTTATTCGGCAATAAGTACAGCGCAAGAAATATCGCGGCTGCAAAGGAAAACGCCGCTGTAGCAAGCTTACGCATACACAACCCCACTGCTTCTGACTACCCCAAAGTTAAACACAATTTTCAACATAGATATAACATCCTCATGTCAACTTAGAACTCGCATTATTGATAACTGCCGTACACATCCTCCAGCAGCTTTTTTGCGGTGTCTTCTGTGATTTCGACCGGGCAATAGCTCGAGAGATGGTTTGAAACAACATCCGGATAAAGCGCCAGCACCTGCTCACGCGAGTAGCCCAGCGACTTCAGGGACGGCATTTCCATACTCCGCATCATTGCGCGTATTGCATCGGCGACCATGCGTCCGAGCTCAGCGGGTGTTTCACTTCCCGCAAGCGGTAACTCCATAGCCTCGGCGATACGTTTTATCCGCTCCGGCACAGCGGGCGCGACCAACGCCAGTGTTTCCGGCAACGCCAGCGCACAGCCGAGGCCATGCGGCGTGTGGAACTCACACGACAGCGCGTCGGCAACCGAATGCCCGACATGGCAAATCGGGTTATTAAACGCGATCCCCGCCCAATTCGCCGCGAGGGCGAGTTCGCTCCGCGCCTCCACGTTATCAGGCTCAGACCACGCTGTGTACAGATGTTTCGCAATTTTGCGTATTGCCGCCTCGGCAAACAAGTCGGAGTGATAGTTCCAGCTTTTGCCAGTCATGGCTTCCGCCGCATGGGCGAACGCGTCCAGCGCGGTATTCACTGTCACACTTTTAGGCACTGAAAACGTCAGCTCCGGATCCACAATCGCAAGCGTTGTGTTGACGAACACGCTCCATTTCGCGTTATGCTCGGGTCTTGATATGATCGCAACGGTTGTGCATTCGCTTCCGGTACCGGATGTCGTCGGGATAAGGATTACCGGCGTTTTTGTGTCAACCGCGATTGGCTGGGCAAGTATGTACCGCGCCGTCGGGCCGGGGTCGTGAAGATAGATAGCGGCGGCCTTTGCCGCGTCCAAGCTCGACCCGCCGCCGATGCCGATCAGGCAGTCACAGCCTTCACGCAGGGCGGTTTCGCCCGCTAAGTCGGCAACGCTGTCGGTCGGGTCGGGGCAGGCCCCGTTGAACATGGCGCATTCAACTCCGGCATTCCGCAGACTTTCGGCGGCTTTTTGCGGAATCCCGGCGCCTTCGACGCCCTTTTCAAAGATAATCAGAGCCTTTTTCACACCTATTGACTTCGCCTGCGGCCCTAACTCGGCGATTGCGCCGCACCCGAAAATGACCGGCGCGGGCATCGAAAACAATGGACGATATGACATAGTTTGATCTCCTTAATTGTTTTTATTTGCGGCGATTGCGGTTTAATTAAACAAGATTACCATTTGCAGTTAATTATACGCTTTTGTGTCCCTGACGTCAACATATCTGTATCAAATTTGCAGCTTACCGCCGCTCAACTCAATTTGACAATACTGGAAAATGGTGGTATGGTGGTTTTATATGAAAACAAACGATAAAAACAAAGCGCGGAAGCGGAAAATGCCCGACATAATTTTTGTGTTCGCGGTCGTCATAATTGTCGGCATACTGGTTTTTGCTAGCAGGCCCATTACCCGGCCATATCCTACCGAGCCGATAATGGATGAGCCGTATCTTCCCATGTACGTGCCGGAAGATACAGCGCCGGATGTCCCGGAACCCCCGCCCACAATTCCCGAATCCGAGCCGGAGTCTGAACCGGAACCCGAGCCGGAGCCGGAACCCATGCCGTGGGAGCTTTTTCATCCCCACAGCCTACCGGAAACTCATCTGGACAACTTCCCGAACTTTGCATTCGCCTCGCAGATAAACGGACCGTTATACCCGATGCACTTTGGTATGCCGGACAGCTATTCCCCCATTGGCATAACCACTTTCCGCGGGAACAATTTCCGCAACAGCGCCTCTTGGGGAACTGCCCGCGTTGTTGAAGAGCGATTGACAGTGAGATACCAGTTCGCGGTCGGCCGGACCGAGAGATGGACATCTGCAACCTGTGCAGAAGTGAACTGCACGGTGGAAAACTGCACCGAAGGACATCAGCGGGCAGTGAGATGGACCGGAGTCGGCTGGACAGGTCAGCCTGCTATTGTGCAGTGGGATACGGATGTACAGCAGATAATGAATCTCCACCCGGAAATGCGGGGCAGAGATAATCTTATAGAGGTGATCTATGGCGCGATGGACGGATTTATCTACTTCTTTGATCTTGAAACCGGTGAGCCCACACGTGACCGCATTTCCATCGGCAGACATCCGATAAAAGGCGGTGTGACAGTCGATCCTCGTGGATATCCTATTTTGTATGTGGGACAGGGCGACCTGATGTACGGCAATCGTTTCGGGTACTATATATTCTCCCTGATAGACGGTTCGGAACTTTTTTTCATAGATGGGCACGACCCATTCGCGTGGCGGCGCTGGGGCGCATTTGATAGCAATCCGCTGTTTGATACCGTCAACGACAGGATGATCCTGGCCGGAGAAAACGGCGTGATCTACAGCATATTGCTGAATACCGAGTTCGACAGGAGCGCTGAAACAATATCAATAGACCCGGTGATTTCACGCTATCGGCATACGGGAAGCCGGGTGCTTGGTACTGAAAATTCGCCGGCGGCATTCGGGCATTATCTGTTCTTTGCTGACAACAGCGGAATAATACAATGCCTGGATTTAAGGACGCTGGAGCCTGTCTGGGTATTCAACGCCGGGGATGATACCGATGCCACAATCGTGCTGGAATGGAGCGAGGAGACGCAGCAGCTGTATCTGTACACTGCCACACAAGTGGATTTGCAAGGCCCCGGAGGCCGGGCATTCATCCGCAAATTGAACGCATCCAACGGGCAAGTTATTTGGGAGTATTCATATCCGTGCCTGCACAATCCCCGTGTGAACGGCGGCGTAACGGCCACGCCGGTTTTGGGGCAGCATGATATATCCGACCTTGTAATCTTCTGGGTTGCCATGATAACCGGGCGAGGCGGCGGCGGGGCGCTGACCGCATTCGACCGGCAAACGGGCGAGATTGTCTGGGAAAACATAATGCCCCACTTCGGCTGGAGTTCCCCGGTGGCTGTCTATACCGATGACGGCACAAGCTATATCATAGTCAGCGACTCAACAGGTAACATGTTCCTGCTCCGCGGAACCACCGGAGAGATTCTGTACCGAATCAACCTGGGCGCAAATGTTGAAGCCTCGCCCGCTGTGTGGGGCAACATGATAGTGGTCGGCACACGCGGGGAGAGAATATTTGGGATTGAGATTTCATAATGACAGGTGTCAATACCCCAGTGCAATCCCTGAACCCGGCGGCTTTGCCGCTTTCCACCCCAAGGGGGCGGGGTATTGACCCGGCTGTCGCCGCAAAAAATGCCCTTGCACGCAAGCATTTTTTGCGGCTCGAATAAAAATATTAACTTTATAAGGAGAGAATAGCCATGCTTAATGAGATTTTTCCAAAGCGCTTCTTTGTCGGATACACGGACTGTGCGCCATCGCCAGATGATACTGCGTTTCTGTTTGACGGGGAGACGCTCTGCTGCCGCATTGAGGGAGATGTTGCCGTACTTCCCAAATTCAGCGAATTTCCCGAAATAGATAACAGGAAATATCATTATTTGTTTTCTATCGACGACGAGCGATTCTTTTTGCTTGATACACGTTTTCCCAATTCAGCCGTTTCCCCGGATGGATACGAATGGCAGGAGTATGGTATTTTCCGGACTGCGGGGCCGCGCCACCTTGCGTTTGCCACGATTACTGCATGGCAGCTATACAGATGGTATAAAGAAAGTGCGCATTGCAGTTGCTGCGGTTCGGAAACTAATCATTCTGAGACAGAACGCGCTTGCGTATGTAAAAAATGCGGACATATCAAGTACCCTACAATATCGCCGTGCGTAATCGTCGCTGTTACAAATGGCGAACATCTGCTTGTTACACGATACAGAGGCGGACCACATAGGCGATACGCATTAGTAGCCGGATTTTCTGAAATTGGCGAGGCCCTGGAAGATACTGTGCGACGCGAGGTTTTTGAAGAAACCGGCGTCCGCGTCAAAAATATCAAATATTACAAGAGCCAGCCATGGGGATTTACATCAACGCTTCTGGCGGGATTTTTCTGTGAACTGGATGGAAGCCCAGAGATAACTCTGGATGAAGACGAATTATCTGAAGCAATATGGCTTACGCGCGAAGATATTCCCCCGGCAGACAACAGTATCGCTATGACGGCTGAAATGATGGAGGTGTTCAGATTAGGCCGCATATGAAACAATCCCCTGCTGAAAACATTACTGAACCGGAGATTTTATAAAGACCCCTAGGGTGTTTTTATGCTTTACATTACAAACACTACCATTTTCAGTGCGAAAAAGTTAAGAAATTTCAAATTTTTACACATTGCCTGAATTATTGCAAAACGTAATAATTCTTCGCCGACATGAATACAGCTGCCTAATATTCACTGCAGAGCATAAATTATCAGGCATAATATACTAGTTCTTCGATGATTTTTCTCCGATTTTTACAAATAAAAAGCCTGATTTTTCGACAGACTCTGTAGCCGTAGATTAACATAAATCGTTATCGGAAACTCGAGTACGGAAAGTTATTAACATTCTCCACAGGTTTTTCCACACCCTTGAACCTAAACCGAATTGACGCTCCGCAGATAATATTCCCAGTATATCCCACGTGCTGTGAACGGAGTTTATGCCCGCCGCTATCTGTCAAAAAAGTTCACATAAGCATACAATGAATATCTCCGCCGATTTTATTCATGCTCACACGCGGAAGGGTTTAGTTTGAAACGGGGCCCCGGGAATTTTTTGATACGTTGTCCCCATTCCCCTCCTCGGAGGGGTGGCAGGCCATACACGGCATTTTTCGTTTCCTAAGGGGTTACCCCGGCGCGCAACCCCTTAGGAAAAATTAAGCGCTATTTATACCTCCGCAGAATCGAATACTTCGGCGCTTCTATCGGCAGTTTCAGTTGCAGCCGCATCATTGGGTGCGGGGCAGACTGCAGTTCGCTGCCATTTGAATCCCGCAAGTCCTCCGCGATGAACTTTACCGGCTCGTCCATCGGCGTCAACAACTCCAGCTCATCGCCTAGGCTGAATTTGTTCCGCTGTGTGAGAACCGCGTTCCCGGATTCATCACAGCTTTCGACAACGGCACAGACTTCACAGTCCGAGAAATACATCGCGTCGCCGTGATACTCCCCGGGGCCGTTAGGGTCGAAATAGAACCCGGTAGAATAATCGCGATGGCTTACTTTGTTCACTTCATCCCGCCAGATATCGGCAAGCGGCATCCCGGCTTCTGCGGCGTCTATCGCCCGTCGATACGCATTGGTCACAACGGCGGCATAGTAGAAAGACTTCATCCGCCCCTCGATTTTCAGGCATGTTATCCCCGCCGCCGCCATATCCGATACATGGTCGATCATGCACATGTCGCGCGAGTTCATTATGTATGTCCCGCCGTCCTCTGATATCTCCCAATACTCGTTTGGCCGCGTCGCCTCGACCAGATGATACTTCCAGCGGCAGGGCTGGGCGCATTCGCCGCGATTCGCGTCCCGGCCGGTAAGATAGTTCGACAACAGACATCGCCCGGAAAACGACACACACATTGCGCCGTGGACAAACGCCTCCAGCGCTAACTCTGGCGGCGTATTTTCACGGATTCTGGCGATTTCAGCCAGCGGCAATTCCCGCGCTAAAACGATACGGGAAGCGCCCAGGCCGTGTAAAGCCCGGGCAGTTTCATAATTCATCACACCCGCCTGTGTGCTGATGTGGATATCCAATGCGGGCGCGTGTTTTTTCACAAGCTCCAATGCGCCGAGGTCGGATACAATAACAGCATCCGCCCCGATGTCCGCGAGTTCTTGCAGAAACCCCGGCAGTTCCCGCGCGTCGTCATTAGTCAAGACTGCGTTGCAGGTGATATACGCCCTTGCATCATGCGTGTGGCATAGATCAACGGCGGCTTGCAACTCACCGGGGATAAAGCCAGCAGAACTGCGCAAGCCGAACTTGGACGCGCCGAAATACACGGCGTCTGCCCCGTAAGTCAGCGACATTATAAGCTGTTCCATATCCCGCGCGGGGGACAAAAGTTCAGGTTTCATACTAAACAGCCGATCCTCCGAATTGGTCGCTCTGTACGAACGCACGGTGTTGGTCGTAATTTCTGAAGAAGTTGTGAGTGCCTTGCAAATTTAACGCGTAGAAGTAGTAGGGAGTATTTGCCGGAAACAGCGCAGCCCTGATTGATGCCATCCCCGGATTCGCTATCGGGCCGGGCGGCAGACCTGGGTTATTACGCGTATTAAACGGATGATCCAAATTGACTGAGAATGGAATGTCTGTCCCCTGTATCGCGTAGACAATAGTTGCGTCTATATCTAAAAACGGGAAATTCGGGCTTGCCAAACGGTTGTAAATAACCGACGCTATACGCGGGCTTTCTTCATTGGAACCCGTTTCACGCTCCACCATCGCGGCGATGTTTATGATATCGCGTATCGACATGTTAAGCTCCGCGGCGCGGTATCTGTAGTCTTCATTGAATCTTCTGCTGAATTGGTTTAACATCCTGTTGATCGCCTGTATCGGTGCCTCATTGATAAAGAAATTATAGGTATCCGGAAACAGGAAGCCTTCAAGCCTCAAAGGATCCCCCACAGGCGGGTGCGGGTGGTTTTCATCATTGAGGAACCAGTGGCGGAACGGGTGATTCGTCGCAGCGTACCACAAATCTTCTTCCGCGGCAACGCCATGATAATCAAGCGTGCGGAAAATCTGTGCCAGCGTGAATCCCTCCGGTATTACAACCATTACCTCTGCACGGACTCCGGCGCGCGGGGTCATGCCCTGTACCAGCGCCCGGTAGTCGAAATTTTTGTTCAGATAGTAAGCCCCGGGTGTGATTCTGTCCATGGCGTCAGAAAATCCCGCGTAAAGCCGGAACAGCGCCCTATATCGGATCAAGCCGTGTTCGTGAAGCATATCAGTGATATATTCCAGCGTAAAGTCATGCGGCACATCCACCCGTATCTGTTCATCAGTGGTGGAGAGGCCGAGGACATCAGTGGCGGCCATCCAGGCAAGTGAGGCTAACAGAAGGCTGATGCAGATAACAAATGCCGCGTAAAGCATTCCGCCCAAGCAGCCTGTGCGCCTCTCGCGGCGTTGCCGTATAGGGCGGTCTCTGTCAGGCACATCTTTGTATTTACCGTCAAAATCAAAGTTGACTTTAAAGTCTTTATCGCCTGTATCCAGCTCCGCCGCAAACTCCGAAGTCCGCCCCGCACGGGGCTTTGAGGGCCGCACCTGAGTAGGGCTGTCACCGGGCTGTGTCTGCGGAGATTTTTTCTGAGCGGAACTGCCGCCGGGACGGGACTGCGTGGGTATTCTCCGGGTGGCACCATCATCGGGACTCGGCCGTGCAGATCTCCCCTGAGCAGCGTCGCCGGAGAGGGGGGGCGTGGGTATTCTCCGGGTAGCACCATCGTCAGGGTGAGGTTGCGCGGGTATTCCCTGTCCGGCGGGATTATTGCCGGGCAGATTTTTATTTTCTTCAGGGTTGTATGCCAAAAAACTCACTTCCGTTTCGCTAGATTATCGTGGTTAAAAGATTTTAATCGAACTTTCTGTCACAAGGCAACTTACCGCAATATCGTGCGCCTCTCTCGGCAACGCGTCACACAGCAGCTTATCCCGTGCAATTCCTATGGTAAACGCGGACAGTTTTTCAAGATATCTGTCATAATACCCCCCGCCGTAGCCGAGACGATAGCCGTCTTTATCATACGTCAACGCCGGGACGATTATTAAATCCAGCGCATCGGGCGATACATAAGCCGAGGACTTCGCCGGGGCAGGGATTTTCAGCATCGCGGGAACCAGCTCATCCAAAGCTTTTACTGCGCGTGCCTCCATCTTTCCACCGAGATAGCAATATGGAAAGGCAACAGTTTTACCCATCGACAGTGCCGTTTCGGCAATTCGCAATGTGTCCGGCTCACGATCAATACTGTAATATATCATTAGACTGTTGGCGTTTGTAAATTGTTCCATATTTATGACGTTAAAAAAAATCCCGTTGTTGGATTCCTCGATATACCCGTCATCCAGTGCATCCGTTTCAGCGCGCACTTGCCTGCGCAGGGCGTGTTTTATATCCAATCTCAGTCTCCCCAAAAATCAGAAATCAGGTCATACGCCTCATTTTCAATTTCAATCTCAGCGCGTTCTCTGCCGTCTGCAAAGCAACTTATACTCTGCCAGCCATAGAATCTTGCGGCGTGCTTCGCGCAGTCGGCGCTTCTTTGCAGATAGTCAAGGTTTTTTTCATGAATATCGGCGGCGGTGCCGGTCTCAGCCTCACGTCTGGCCATTCTGTCCATGGCGGAGGACGCGTCAATGTTCATATACAGCACCAAGTCAGGCGCCGGCAGACCTAAGAGGCCAAACTCATATTCGCGCAGCCACTTGAAAAACTCTTCCCGCGATTTTGCGGAGAGTTTTGCGCCCTGATGTACCGCGTTGCTGGTTGTATATCTGTCGGTCAGCACAATGCCGCCGTTTTCATAGTATTCCCGCCAAAGTGTTTGGAAAGACGCGAATCTGTCAACCGCGAAGAATGAAGATGCAGCGTAGGCGTTCACAGAATCAGGATCTTCCCCGAACTCACCGCCGAGGTACATTTTAATCAGCGCAGACGAAGGTTTATCATACTGCGGAAACGCAACACGGATAAAATCCTTTCCCTCGGCTTTAAGCCGGGCACAGATACGTCTAAATTGCGTGGATTTCCCGCTGCCGTCTATCCCCTCGAACACAATCAGCTTCCCCATGATCATTTACCCCGCATTCTCCGCCAAATCACGCAGAACAAAAACAGCGGCAGTTTTATCATACGCACAATCCGGCGCGGCTGTTTTATCAGTCTATACAACCACTCCAGCTGCAATCGCTGTATCCAGCGCGGCGGGCGGTTAGTAACGCCCGCGTATATGTCAAGCGACCCGCCAAAGCCACCCATGAGATTTACGTCAAGCTTGTCCAAATTTTCCGCCATCCAAAACTCTTGCTTCGGCGCACCGAGGCACACCGCTAAAAAATCCGGACTCACGGCATTGATTTTTTCAATTATTGCCGCGTCGTCTTTAAAGTATCCGTCCGATGTGCCGGAGATTACAAGGCCCGGGTATTTTTCTGCCAGTCGCCGCCCTGCCTCTTCGGCAACACCCGGCTTCGCGCCGAGCAGGTATATGCTTTTGCCGGACTCTGCCATTTTTGCAAACAACAATTCCGCAAATTCCACGCCGGTTACTTTTTCGCGGATCGGCGTCTTCAGAATTCGCGCGGCAATAATCACACCGATACCATCCGGCAAAACAAGCCCTGCCGCGTTGACGATTCTCCGCAGATTCTCATCTTTCCTGCACATCCAGACTATCTCCGGATTAGGCGTCACAATATACGCCTTCTCGCCGGAGTCCATTATCTCGCAAGCGTGTGAAACCGCCTGCTGCATCGTTAAAGAGTCGAATTTGACTCCAAGAACATCTAATCTCATAGGGCTATGTTACCATATTTCCCCTATGTTGTCCAGCTTATAGCATAGCAAATCAGCAATTGTCGCGAAAGGGGTTGACAAGCGTGTGCGGCATGATGTAGAATATTCCCCGTCAGCTAGGACGATTAGCTCAGCTGGTAGAGCATCCGCTTGACGTGCGGAGGGTCAGCGGTTCAAGTCCGTTATCGTCCACCAAGCCTTGCAAACATTCCGTTTGTAAGGCTTCTTATCTTATCGGAGCGGAGGTCTGGCTATGCAAATGAACGTACTTGAATATCTACAGGCTTCATCGGCCCGCTTTCCGGACAAGCTTGCGTTTACCGATGAAAAAGAAGAACTGACTTTCTCCGACCTGGATTTACGCGCAAGGGCTCTTGGAACTCATATCGCAAAGCAAGCAGAAACATCCAACCGCCCTGTCGCTGTTCTTGTTGAGCGGGGCGTAGCCACACTCGCTGCGTTTATGGGTATCCTTTGCAGCGGCAATTACTATGTGCCAATTGAAAGTCAGATGCCGGTAAAGAGGATACAGGATATTCTTCAGCAATTGCAGCCACTGGCTGTCGTATATACGGAAGACAATAAAAAAACTGCCATGGCTCTTTCGGGATTTTGCCAGATATCAGCCGAAGAGGGTTTTCAGACTGTGCCGGATAATAAGCTTATAGAAACCAAAACTTCAAGGATACTGGACGTTGACCCCGCGTATATAATGTATACCTCCGGCTCAACAGGTGTGCCGAAGGGCATCGTGATATCGCACCGCAGCGTGATTGATTTCGTCGATTGGATGGCCGATACGCTGGGGTACACCGAAGACGACATTATGGCGAATCAGGTTCCGTTTTTCTTTGATCCTTCCGTAAAAGACATCTATCTGACTATGAAATGCGGCGCGACAACACATATAATTCCGAAGAAACTTTTTATGTTCCCGTTACCGCTGTTGGAATTCATCGCCGAAAAAAAGGCCACCGCCTTAAATTGGTCAACAGCTGCGTTTCATATGGTTGCAAACTCAAAGGCCCTTGAAAAATTCGCGCCGGAAACCGTCAACAAAGTTGTCATCGGCGGCGAAACAATGTACGCAAAGCAGCTCAATATCTGGCGGAGAGCGTTGCCCAACGCCTGTTATGTGAACGCTTATGGTCCGGCGGAAGTGACGGTGGACTGCACGTATTATGTCATCGACCGGGAGTATGAAGATCACGAAGCGATCCCAATAGGTATAGAGTGCAGGAACAAAGAGGTTCTGCTATTGAATGAAAATCTGAACCCCGTTCCCGTCGGTGAGATAGGCGAGATATTCGTCCGCGGCGGCGGACTCGCCCTCGGCTATTACGGCGACACAGAAAAGACTGACGCGGCGTTTATTCAGAATCCACACTGCCCGTGGTATCGTGACATGCTATATCGTACCGGGGATATCGGCGTGATGAATGACGATGGGTTAATCACATTCCTTACAAGGCAAGACGGGCAGATAAAGCACTCCGGCTACCGCATTGAACTCGGCGAAATTGAAACGGCGTTATCCGCGCTGCCGCAAATGCGGGAATTTGCGTGCTTTTTTGACAAATCCCACGACAAAATAATCTGCGCGTATTCCGGTGAAATAGATAATGTTGGTATCATCGAGGCTTTGCGGGATCGACTGCCGAAATATATGTATCCGAACATTTTTCTGAAAATGGATAATCTGCCGCGCACCCCAAACGGAAAAATTGACAGGGTGAAGTTAAAAGAGGATTACTTTGTAAAGTGAGACAAATAGTTGATTACAGCGAAATATCGAAGTTAGTCACAACCCATATGAAAAAGGGTGTGTTGACAAACAACTTCATGCGCCCGGAGGAATACCGCGCCGAAATATCAGCGGGAACGCTGTACGCACATAAATATAACGGTGGGCTTCTGCTACTGCGAAAGCGTGAGGGGCGCCATTTACTGACGTTCTATATCAATGACCGCGAGGTTTTGCCCGATATTGAACTCCCGCCGGATACTGTTACAGGTATTCCGCAAAAGCCCGCCAGTGCAGGGGAGGCTGTGGCCTATTGGACACGGTTCGGCATGAGTCCGCTTGGGGACTATATCCGACTGGTGCGAGAGGCCGGTTCTGTGCTTGTATCTGAAGAATCGACAGTACACATCGCGTCCGAAAGCGATTTTGACGGCATCCACGCGTTGCTGCATGACTGCTTTGATTTGCGAACCGGTTGTCTGCCGTCCGCCGCCGAACTTCGTGACGATATCAAGTGTGGAATGGTGCTGTGCATCAAAGACAACGGAATCGGCGGAGTGCTGCGTTTCGGCGAATTTTCAGGCAGAGCAGAAATCCTGCACCTCGCTGTGCGAGAAGATTTACGCGGACGCAGGGTCGGACACGCACTTGTGGGAGCGTTTATCGCGCGTTATAACGAAAAAAAATGCACTGTGTGGATGCGCGAAGGATACGCCCCGGCGCTGAAAATCTATACCACCGCCGGATTTTCCCCGGACGGCATGAGATCGACATTGCTCGGGTACGAATGAGGAGAAATAAAATGGAAACATTATTAAAAATTCTGCGTGAGGCGTGTCCCGGCGTGGATTTTGAGAACGAGAAAGCCTTGGTGGATGATGAAATTCTGGACTCGATGGATATTGTCACGATAGTTTCGGAAATTATCAGCGAGTTTCAGGTAGAGCTGAATGTGGAAGACCTGATTCCGGAGAACTTCAATTCTGTCGAGGCTATAATGAAGCTTATTGAACAGAGGTTAAGTTAGTGCCGTTTACTTCGCTTAGATTCCTTGCGCTTGTCGCCTTGTCAATCGTGCTGTATTATGTTATACCGCGCAGGCGGCGGTGGATAGTCCTGCTTCTCGCGAGCTATGTGTTCTACATAGTCGGGGGGTGGAGGACTGTTTTCTATCTGCTGTTTACAACCGGCGTGACCTACGGCACGGGGAGAGTTCTTGGGATTCTGAACTCACGGCTTAAAGAAATCCCGAAAGAGCGGGCGGATGCGATAAACAGACTTAAAAAGCTGAAAAAATGCACAGCCGCCTTCGGGCTTGTATTGGCCTTTGGTGTGCTTTTCCTGTTAAGATACTGGAACTTTGCCATGGAGCTGTTGACCGATTCCGATAGATTCAGCCTGAATCTTTTAATCCCGCTCGGCGTTTCATTCTTCACGTTTCAATCTGTGGGATATGTCATAGATGTGTACCGCGGGAAACATTCACCGGAGCGGAATGTGTTTAAATTCGCGCTGTTTGTGTCCTTTTTCCCGCAGATTATACAGGGGCCAATCAGCCGGTATCACCAGCTTTCGCACCAGCTTACAGAGGCGGTGGATCTCGACTTCGACAACATAAAATACGGCATTCAGCTTGCGATGTGGGGCCTTTTCAAAAAACTGGTGATCGCCGACAGAGCCGCCGTGGCCGTTGACACGATTTTCGCCAACAGCGGATATTACAACGGCTCTGTCATCGCGTTCGCGATGTTTTTTTACAGCATCCAGCTCTACTGCGATTTCTCCGGCGGCATCGATATCACCAGGGGTATCGCCAAGATGTTTGGCATCGAGCTTGTGGAGAACTTCCGTCGCCCGATATTCGCTTCGTCGCTTGCAGACTTCTGGCGCAGATGGCATATCACGCTTGGTGCCTGGATGAAAGATTATCTGTTCTTTTCGATGGCCTTGTCAAAGCCGATTGTCCGGATAGGAAAATTCACCCGGAGCAAAATAGGCGGGACACTTGGGAAAATCATCCCAACATCGATATGCACTTTCGCCGTTTATTTCGTCATAGGCATATGGCACGGGGCAAACTTCCGCTTCATTGCATTCGGGTTCTGGAACGGCGCAATTATAACTTCGTCTCTGTTGCTGGAAAGTGCGTATTCGTCTATAAAGAGTCGCGTCGGAATCAATGACAAAAGCGGATACTGGCGGGTATTTTGCGTCCTTCGCACATCGTTGATTGTGTTTGTCGGGCGATACATGACCCGCGCCCCGCGATTTTTAACGGCAATGTCAATGCTACGCCGAACATTTACCGATTTCAGCCCCCGCACGTTTTTCGACGGCACGATCCTCACGCTGGGTCTCACGCGGTTCGATATCTGGATTGTGCTGATATGCGTGGTTGCCGTGGTTGTGCTTGAGTTCTTCCAGGAACGCGGTATGCAGCTGCGCAAATCGCTGGAAGAGCGCGGATTTTTCGCACAGTGGGCCGCGATTCTGATTCCGATGGCGGTAACGCTGTTCCTCGGCGTATTCGGGCCGTATACCACGCAATTTATCTACGGGCAGTTTTAAGAAGCGTGTGCATGTAGGGCGCTATTGGCCGTCTGTGGAATATTGCTATAGACAAAACACCCGCCGCCTGCGGTCGGCACCCTCTTTAGTAAAGAGGGCTAGGGTAACGTAAGACCAACCCCTGCCCTCTATGTCCCGAGAGTGGCCCCGCAGGGCCGGGTGTTTTGTGCGGACGCGCAATGCGCGCCCCTACACAAGAACGAAACGATTTATGGAGCAAACAATGACTTCAAAAAAATGGCTCATCACATTCATATGTTCAATTGCACTGCTGCTCGGGTGTCTCGCGCTGTTCAACGCGCTTGTTGACCCTTTTGGCGTGTTTGGCGATCCTATATTTGACTGGTATTCGTATAATGTGACACAAAATCCGCGCGTGGCTAAGATTGCCTATATCGACAGGAATCACGAGCGGTTCGACTCATTTATCATAGGCGCTTCCGGCGCCAGCGCGTTCCCGGTTGACATGCTGAACGAGCATTTTGACGCGAGTTTTTTCAACATGTTCATGTACGGCGCCGACATGCTGGATATTGAACAGACGGTGCAGTATCTGATCGACAACTTCACTGTTGAAAATCTTGTGCTGAGCATATATATTGACCACGCGATATACTTCGATACCGAGCCCTGCCGGTTGACAATGAATATGCACAGGAACGCCGCCGGAGGGTCTTGGCTGTCGTTTTACGGGCGGTATCTGATTATGAACCCG
This sequence comes from Oscillospiraceae bacterium, assembly GCA_009785525.1. Lineage (GTDB taxonomy): Bacteria > Bacillota > Clostridia > Oscillospirales > Oscillospiraceae > WRMH01. Next base: position 24,943 of record WQWC01000021.1, read on the forward strand.
CAGTATTCAATAGCAAAAATCAGAAGCTTTTTTAACAGAACGTATCTGCCGCAGCCGTTCAATGTGTTTGACATGACGACAGGCTCCTACGACAAGCGCGCCCGCGCGGCTGAGCCTATCGGGTGTTTGGAGGAATACCTGGAGGCATATCCGATCTTCGCCAACTATCCGCCGGGACGACGCGTTATGTGGGAGATGGACAACGCGATAAACAGTATCAAATCAATCCGCGATATGGCGGAGGCAGCGGACGTGAACTTTCTGGTAATCTTCGCGCCTGTGTATCATGAGCATTTTGCCCGATTTTACGAAAGCGAGGTCACGGATTTTTTCACAAGGCTTGCCGATGTGGTTGAATTCTGGGATTTTTCAATCAACTCAGTGAGTTTTGAGCCGCGATTTTTCTATGACGCCACACACTTCCGCACTGATATCGGCGCAATGGCGCTCTCCCGTATATTCGGTGATGAGCGGGTGTATATCCCTGAAGATTTCGGCGTGTTTGTCACGAGAGAGAATGTGCGGGAGCATGTCTCCGGACTGTTTGAAGTCACGGCAAAAGACCCCGCGTTGTACACGGCGGAGATCCCGATTCTGATGTATCACCATATAACCGACAATGTTTTAAGTGACATGGACGTCACGCCGGAGATATTCTACGTGCAAATGCGTGCCCTGTACGAAAACGGATTCACCGCGATAACCCTGCGGCAGCTTGTAGATTTTGTGGACTACGGCACACCACTGCCGGAACGGCCTGTCGTCATCACGTTTGATGACGGGTATTTGAGCGTGTATCAGTATGCGTTTCCCGTTTTGCGACAATTTGGAATGACAGCGACGTCGTTTGTAATCGGTTCCGCCGTCGGCACAAGCTATTATGGAGATACGGGTCATGCCACGATACCAAAGTTCTGTTATGACCAAGCCCTCCGCATGGCTGGCGTGATGTCGATACAGAGTCACAGCTATGACATGCATCAATGGGCTCCGTTTGAAGAGGGTCGCGCGCGGGAGAATATTTTGATGTGGGAAGGTGAGAGCGAGGCCGAATACATCGAGATTCTCCGAGACGACCACACGCGGATGATAAACGCGGTCTATGCCGCGCTTGGCGAAGAGGTGTTCGCAGTGGCATTCCCGCTGGGAATATACGACACGCTAAGCCAGGCGGTACTTCAGTCCATGGGCGTCAGAGTTACCCTCGGTACTCAATGGGGAAGTAACACGATAATAAAAGGCCTGCCGCAGTCGCTGCTGTCATTGCGCAGATTTACGATTCCGGATCACATGAGCGTGGACATGCTGATTGAGTTGGTGAGTCCGTGAAATTGAAATAAAACAGCGTCTGTCGGGGAAAATCCTGACAGACGCTGTTTTGCTGTTTTTAAGTAAGGCGGTATTCATTTTTCAATATTCGCATCATTACGAAATCGCTGTGTACCCCGTCGTAGAAATAACCCTGCTCCTGAATCCCCTCTTTTCTGAATCCAAGACGCTCCCAATAATTTAAGGCCTGTGTGTTAAGCCCAACCACACCGACAGATATCCGATTTAAGTTATAATGCCGGAAAGCCCTGTCCAGCATTAACCGACCGGCTTCACTGCCGTACCCCTTGCCTTGGTCTTCCGGATTCGGGATAATCATTGACATATCGGTGCAGCGCCAATGCGGCCACATACGCAGAAAGCCGGTTTCTCCCACAATTCTGCCGGATAAATCCGTCACGGCGTACCAATCCTCATCTGCATCTTCCGGCGTGAGTATTCTGCGCCTTTCAGCTTCAAATGTGGTAGGCTCATGGAATCCGCACTCAAACATAACCTCCGGCTCGTTATACCAACGGGCGAAAAACGCCGCGTCTTCATCGCAAAGCGCCCGTAAAATCACTTTGTTCCCGACTATCGGTTCTTTCAAATTGTTCACAACCTATTTACTAAAATCCTTATACATCAAACTCGGTTGAATATCGGTGTTGTTCTGATACTTGCCGCTGTCATACTCAAAAAAATCCCCGCCGATTTCGTGGTAATATATTTGGCATATTTCAATCCCGGGATAGATTTTCACAGGCTGGACGCATTGAATCTCCAGCGTCCAATATCCAGAAAATCCGATATCGCCGAACCCTGCCGTGACATGGACGTACACGCCCAATCTGCCGATGGATGACCGCCCTTCCAGCATTGGGACATAGTGCTTTGTCGCCGTATGTTCCAGCGTGCGGCCCAGATACAATCTGCCCGGCTGCAGAATAAACCCGTCTTCGGGAATTGCAATTTTTTCCGTGTTCAACGGTTTCTTCATGTCCAGAACATCATCTGTGTATACCATTAATTCATTATGTAGCCTCAGGTTATAGCTGTTAGGGTTAATCAGATTTTCATCAAACGGTTCGATGTTGATTTTCCCGGCGGCAACCTGTTTTTTTATTTCTAAGCCCGATAAAATCAAGTTTTTCACTCCTATTATGAATAATTAAGGCAATATATCACATTCTGAGTAAAAAATCAAATTGCACTTTTGCAAGGGACTTGCTCAAAACTTTCATTCCATCTATCAAAAAATATGTTTGACAAATCCATGGTTTTGCATTATAATTACGCAAGCTGTTATGGCTATTACGTTGCGGGCGCTGGTCTGCGGCGTTTCTGTCAACGGGGATGATGTCTAAATTCCCCAAAAACGGCGAATCGCAAGTCTTTATTTTTGTAATTGCAACCAAAACGCATATCTTAGGAGGATTTTGCACAATGAAAAAGAAAATTTTATTAGCGATCGCAATCATGATTTCCGTCGTACTGGTACTTGCCGCTTGCAACGGCGACACCAATGAAGGAAACAACCAGCCTGCAGCAACAGAGCCTGCGGCGACCGAACCCGCAACCCAGAATGGCAATGATACTCAAGTACCGGATGCCGGTGAATGGATCATGGCCCCGACAACCCGCCTGATTATGGCGACTGGCGGAACAGCCGGCGTATACTATCCCCTCGGCGGTGGTATGGCCAGCGTTGTAAACAACATGACAAATCTGCAAATTACAGCGAATGCGTCAGGCGCATCACTGGACAACATCCGGCAACTGGCGCGGGGCGACGCGGATCTCGCGCTTGCGCAAAATGACGTTATGTACTATGCGTTCACCGGTACAAGCATCTGGGCGGATGACCCGGCCGGTACGGTCGCAAATCTTGCAACGCTTATGACCCTTTATCCGGAGACGATACAGATCGTTGTGTTGGCGGACTCCGGCATTTACAGTGTTGCCGACCTTCGCGGACAACGCGTTTCGATAGGCGACATGGGTTCCGGCGTTGAGGCTAACGCACTGCAGATATTAGCCGCGTATGGCATTACAAGAGATGATATCGACGTTGTTCAACAAGGCTTCGGCGCTTCCGCAGACTCCATGCGTGACGGTCTGCTTGATGCTTTCTTCGTTACATCGGGTACGCCCACCGCGGCTATTATGGACTTAGGCATGGCCCGTGACTTGCGTATTCTCTCCATCTCTGACGCGGCAATGACCTCACTGCAGGCAGACTATCCGTTCTATGTCCGTATAGAGATAACCAATGATGATTACGGCTTTATCACCACACCTGTCCAGACTTTGGCAGTGCAAGCTACTTTGGTCACCACAACCGATCTTGATGAGCAGGTTGCTTATGACATAGTCAGGGCGATTATCGAAGGTCAGGCAGACGTTGCAATGGCTCACGCCCGCGGCGGAAACATCAGTCCGGAGAACGCCGTATATGGTCTGAGCGTACCGATGCATCCTGGCGCAATCAGATACTTCCAAGAAATCGGAGTTTTACCGTAACTCAAGTGAGGCGACATACGCGCTTCATCGTGGCGGGCGTGGCCATAACCGCGCTCGCCACGGCTGTTTTGTGTTCGGTGACTATACGGGAGTCATTTCTGGTACTCACTAACGACAACAGCGGTGAGGTCTTGCTCATGGCGCGCTTAGGAGAGGAGTTCTCGGTCAGCTTTATTCATTCGGTCAACATAAGCCCGGTGACGGAAATCTTTCAAATCCAAGACGGACAAATAGTCCTGGCAGCTTTGGAGTTTGAAACTTTTGGAGCGGGAATGCCCACAGCGCTCGAACCCGGGCAGGAATTGATCCGTCTACCAGATGGCGGTATGCGCATTGAAGGTTTTGACCGCGTGATAAACAGCCTGCGTTTTATAATCGGCCATACCACAGAACATACATTGCACATAGGAGAGCGGCATATACCGCTCAAATCTCTCGACGCACCGGGTCAGCCGGTGCTGTTTGAAGTTATACGTTTCAACATCTGGCAACGACCCAGATAATTGATAACCGTCAATTATCAACTGTCCAAGTCATCTATGGACAGTTTTGCCAATTGTCAAAGGAGGATTATCCCATGGCGGATAAAGAAAAAGAAGAACAGGAGAGCCTCGACGAAGCCGTCAAAGTAAGTGAGCAGATCAGTGACGAAGAGCTGGCGCACATTATGGCGCAATATGACAAAGGCTCCAGCACGCGTCATTTTAAAGGTGTGCCCAAGACTATCATGTGGGGACTCTGCATTGCGTTTACGCTTTTTGTACTTGTTATCAACATAGGCTCTCTCTACAGCCCTTTTACAGGCGCTAACATTTTCAGACTGATATTGCCTCCGCAGGTTATTCGAACCTCATTTGTGGGGCTTGTTGTCCTCTTCAGCTTTCTTCTGTACCCGGCAAACAGGAAGAATAATGTCAGAGTCAACTACATACCCTGGTACGACTTCGTCCTTGCCTTGATTGGTCTCTCGGCATTTTTCTACTATGCGTTGAGGTTTGAGACTATCGCATTGCAGAGAATGGCGTTTACGCAGATGGACTTTGTTGTGGGTATAATCGGCATTGCGATACTCTTTATCATATGTTATCGTATACTGGGCCTACCGTTAGTGTGCGTGGTTGGGGCATTTTTCGTATATGCGTATTTCGGCAGGTGGATTCCCGGCCGGTTTGGTCATCGCGGATACACCTGGCACCGTATTGTAACGTTCCTGTTCTACACTAACGAAGGTATTATCGGCACGCCAATCGGCGTCGCATCGTCTTTCATTTTCATGTTTATGCTATTCGGCGCATTTTTGCAAAAAACCGGTATAGGCTTGTTCTTTATCGACATCGCAAACGCCATTGCCGGCAGAGCTACCGGCGGCCCTGCAAAAGTTGCCGTTATCGCCTCAGCTTTAGAAGGGATGGTTTCCGGCAGTTCTGTTGCCAATACCGTTTCTTCGGGATCGTTTACCATACCGCTGATGAAACGCTTGGGTTATGACAAAGACTTTGCCGGAGCAGTGGAAGCCGCAGCATCCACCGGTGGGCAGATTATGCCGCCTACCATGGGTGCGGCTGCTTTCTTGATGGCGGAGATTACCGGTATCCCGTTCTCTCAAATAGCGCTTGCGGCCTTAATTCCAGCGATATTGTATTTCTCCTGCGTCTTTGCCTCGATACACTTTCAGGCGAAGAAAATCGGCCTGAGTCCCATGCCGCCGGACGAGGTTCCAAAATTCCTGCCGCTGATGCTGAAAAAAGGCCACATGCTGCTGGGGCTGGTCGCGATTGCATTTTTCCTGTTCCTTGGGTATTCGCCGACCCGCGCCGCGCTGTATGCCACGCTTGTTTCCATCGGTCTCAGCCTGTTCCGCAAGGATACGCGAATTACGCCGAGAGCATGTTTGGATGCGCTTGAGCTTGCCGCGAAGAACACTATCAGCATAGGCGTGGCCTGCGCCATGGCCGGCATGATTGTCGGCGTGGTGCTTCTGACTGGTCTAGGGTTCACGTTCGCAAACTCCATGATAAGTCTGGCGCAAGGCATAAATCAAGAAGTTCTGCGGATGTTCGCCGTGCTGTTTTTCTCAATGCTTGCTTCGCTGATATTGGGCTTGGGCGTACCGACCACAGCGAAGTACGTTATTCTGGCTACGGTGACAGCACCTATTCTTGTTCAGCTTGGCGTCCCGTTGATAGCCGCGCACTTGTTTGTGCTGTTCTTTGGAACCGATGCCGATATTACGCCGCCTGTCGGACTTGCCTCTTACGCCGCCTCGGCAATCTCACGCGGCAATCCTCTCAGAACCAGTATTATCGCCACAAAGTTAGCCGCCGCGGGGTATATCATTCCGTATTTCTTTGTCTTTAACCCCGAGATGCTGTTTGTTGGCGGTACTCCCCTTCAGATTGTGATGCTGGCAGTTTTCGGCTTTATCGGAATTGTCGCTGTGGCCGCGGGACTTTCCGGATACTTCTTCGGCCCAATGCGAATATATGAACGTATTCTTGCCTTTCCGGCCGGGTTGTTGTTAATCGATCCTGGGCTTATAACCAAGGCAATAGGTCTTGCGGTATTGGCGCTGATTATAGTGATGCAGCAATTGCGCCGTCACAGAGGCGGAGGTTCTGGACCTCTCCCGGTGTAATCTGCCGCAACAATGAACACAAAAAGCATCCCGCAGTTTATATGCTGCGGGATGCTTTTTATTAACCAATACAACTTTCACAAAAAGTTCTTTACCAATTTGATGCTCTCGTGTTATAATGTGTGCAATGTTGATACAAAAAAAATTAATAATCAAGGAGGTTATTATGGGAGTAAAAGGTTATTTAGGAAAGTATGTTGTTATTGATCTTACAGCGCAAAAATACGAGGTGCGCGAGTTTGATAAGGACGTGCTTAAAAACTTCGTTGGCGGCCCGGCGCTCGGTGCGAAAATTCTGTACGATTTAATGCCGGCAAAAACGCCTTGGGACTCGCCTGAAAGCGTCATCGGCTTTGTATCCAGCCCATCAAACGGAACAGGCCCGCTGTTAGGCGCGCGGTACACGGTGGTCAGCAAATCCCCGGTCACCGGAATGTGGAACGATGCGAACAGCGGCGGCAACTTCGGCCCGTTACTGCGCAAATCGGGATACGATGCTGTCTTTGTCAAAGGGATTTCTGCGAAGCCCGTGTATGTCTTCATTGACGACGGCAGTATCACATTCCACGATGCGTCAAAAGTATGGGGCATGAAGACGGAAGATACCGAGCACGCGATCAAAAAAGAGCTGGGCGACAATAAAGTCGGCATAGCGCTGATTGGCCCCGCTGGGGAGCGCAAGTCGCTTATGGCAGCGGTTATGAACGATACTCATCGTGCAGCGGGCAGAGGCGGCTCCGGCGCTGTTATGGGCAGCAAGAACTTTAAAGCCCTTGTATGCCGCGGCAATGCCACAGTTGAAGCCGCAAACAAAGACGATGTCATCGCGCTGAACAAGGAAATCGGCGAATGGGCAAAAAGCGGCCCGTTGGCAGATACAATGTATCCGATGTTCTTCAATCATGGCACAGGCGGTACGTATGAGAGTGCGGTACTTGGCAGTGACGCCGGAATCAAAAACTGGGGCGGTGTACCGGCTGACCTCACCGAAGACGAGATAAAAGCAGTCTCAGGACCTGTGATGGATGAACGCTGGAAGAAGAAAAAATTCGCCTGCAACACCTGCTCCCTTGGTTGCGGCGCGATTTATGAGATTAAAGACGGCAAATATCCGATTAAAGAGACGGGTCGTCCTGAATATGAAAATATGGCGGCGTTTGGTTCTACCCTCGGCTCGGGCGACGCGGAAGTCGTCAACTGGCTGAACTTCCTTTGCAACGAATATGGATATGACACGATTTCGTTCGGCGGCGCTATTGCTTGGGCGATGGAATCCTATGTCAACGGATTGTTCACTCTTGAAGAAACGGGCGGAATCGACCTCAAATGGGGCAATGCCGACGCGATTGCAAAAATGGCAGAGGCTGTCTGCAATGCCAGTACGGAGATGGGCAAAATCCTGAATCTCGGCGCAACGGCTGCCGCGAAGCATTATAACCGTGGTGAAGAGTACGCGATAACCGCCAGCGGCATTGAGATTCCGCACCACGATCCGCGCAGATCCCCGGGACTTGCGAGAACATATCAGTACGACCCGACCCCGGGCAGGCACGTCAAAGGCGGCCAGGGCTTCCTCGCGGCGGCATTCTTGCCGCCGGAAGAGAAGTTTGATTACGACCACCCAGGACATGCCGAGCGCGATGTGGCCGGAGTTGCAGAGGTCGAGATGGCGAACAACGGCGGGTTCTGCGAATTTGCGGGCATTGCGATACCGGACGGGGTCAAGTCAAAGCTGTTATCAGCCGTGACCGGCGTGGACTACACCGGCGACTTCGGTCTTCAAACCGGCCTGCGGTCATACACCATGCGCCACGCGTTTAATCTGCGCGAGGGGATGAAGCGTGAAGACAACACTATCTCCGGGCGTATTGTAGGCAAACCGGCGATGAAATCCGGCCCGAATGAAGGCGTCAGCATTGATAACGAAAAGCTGGCTGATGGCTTCTTTGCCAAAATGGGCTGGGATGTGAAAACGATGGTTCCGTCGAAGAAGGTGCTTGAAGATTTAGGCGGAATGGAGACTGTCATCAAAGACCTGTACGGAGGTTGAGCGAAAATGCTTACGGTCGATGTGAAATTTGTCGCGAATGAGCTTACGCCCGGCTTTGAAAACGGGGAGTATAAAGTTGAAGAAGGCGCATCAGTACGGGAGGTTATTGCCGTGTGTGAAAATCAATACGGCGTTGTTATCCCTGCCGATAACTTCAAAATGATGTACCCTCTTTTCAACGGCAAGCCGATAACGCTTGACGGTAAAGTTACCGTGGACGGCACATTGCACATCTGCCGCGTGGTCATGGGCGGCTGAGTATTATGGATGAGAGGTATTCACGACAAATCGCCTTTCGGGGCATAGGGGAAAAAGGCCATTGCAAACTCAGCGCTGCCAAAGTCGCGATTGTCGGCGTCGGTGCGTTAGGCACCGTAGCTGCTGACAGGCTCTGCCGCGCTGGGATAGGCTATCTGCGCCTCATCGACTCCGATGTTGTGGAGCTGTCGAATTTGCAACGCCAGATGCTATACACCGAAGCCGACATAGGCAAACCCAAAGCCGCGACGGCTCAGAAGCATTTGCAAGATATAAACTCGGATATCACAATTGAGGCTCTGCAAACGCGGATAGAATCCGCCGATGACCCGGCGATGCAAGGTGTGGACATTGTAATCGACTGTACCGACAACGCCAAGGTGCGCTATCTGATTAACGAGAGCTGCCATAAATCAGGCATCCCGTGGATTCATGGTGCGGCAGCGGGGTCATCGGGCGTGGTGTTCGCGATGGTAAGTGGCGGCGCGTGTTTCAGGTGCCTATACGCCGATGCGGAGGGCAAAGGCGACACTGCGGCGACGTTGGGAATGCTGAGTACGCTCACGTCAGTTGTCGGTTCCCTTGAAGCCAACGAAGCGATGAAAGTGCTTGTTGGCGCACCGACAGCGGGACTGATGATGTTCGATATCTGGAGCGGCACGTTCGAGTACATCGAAACATCCCCCGACCCGGATTGCCCGGTATGCGGCAAGTAGGGGCGGCAATCTGCCGCCCGCCTATGAAAAACAAAAGGGCTGTCTTCAGTTTGAAGACAGCCCTTTGTCTATGGAGTTAATTATACGCTCTTATTGATTTTTCAAGCCAAATTACATCAATCCATTTGTTGAATTTATATCCAACATTGTGATAAATGCCAACTTCTTTGAATCCGAATGCTTTGTGCAAACCAACGCTTTTTTCATTAGGCAAAGCAATCCCTGCATAGACTGTGTAAATTCGCCCTTGTTCCGTCAATATCTCCAGCAGCTTTGCATAAAGCGCTTTGCCGATTCCACGCCTATGATATGCTTGGTCAACATACACAGAAACATCAGCGCTATATTGATATGCCGCACGCTCCCTGTGTTTTGAAGCATACGCATAACCTAGTATTTTTCCATTTTCCTCATATACGAGGCAGGGATAGTTACTCATTATATTCTTTATTCGTGCAGTAAATGCATCAATTGTGGGCACTTCGGTTTCAAATGTGATGCAGGTATCGGTAACGTATGGTGCGTATATGCTCAAAATTTCAGCACTATCTGCGAGCGCAGCTTTTCGCATACTCAATTGTCATAACTCCTTAAATGATTTTGAAGACAGCCCTTTAAAATGTATCTCTGTTTCGATAGAACCACTTCGTCATGTCAACGGATAATTCATGTTGACCTTGCGGCGCGTAAGCCGCCGCAAATGTCA
>WQWC01000022.1 GCA_009785525.1 Oscillospiraceae bacterium
CCGGCACATACTTTTTCTTTTCTGCCAATTTCTTGTCCTCCCGTGATTATTTTATCTAGCTGTTGAAAATGCTTATTAACTGTGCGGTGGCAATAGTTGCTTTGTTATTTTTTCAACGCACATTTCTGGGTTGTGTACAATTAATCTATACCGCCCATTTGTGGAACGAATAGATAGACCCCATCTTCGTTTCTTCAAAGACTTAATATCGTCATACCTAAGCTCAAAGTTATGCAGTCTTGGCCAGAAGTCCCAAGTCTTGAATCCATACCCCTCAATACCATTCTCATAGACATATATCTCGTTCCTGCTTATGACCTTCCCTGTTGTCCAGGCGAGGGCGATTATTAGGACGGCAGAAATCAACAGGTCTGCAAAAAACGGAAAGGCGGGTACTTCATCCCATAGCCAATAAAACTGAGTCCGTATTTGCCAGTTGTCCCAGCGGCGGTAGAAATTAAGGCCGCAAGCTATCAGAGAAAGAGCTACCGCAACCCATTGTCGCTTTATCAAGGCATGATTTCTGCCGAACTCCGTAAACAGCAATTCTCTGGCGTCGCTCATAATCCACCGCCTAATATAATTTCCTGTATATCTACAAAACAGCCGGGTGTTTTGTCCTTACCCCAATCTCCCAACCACAATGCGGTCAATGTCAAGCGTATCTTTCAACGTCCTCACGTCAACAAACCCATTTCCCTCCATTATGCCGCGCAAAAATTCTGCCTGATTTATGCCACACTCAAAGGCAAGATATCCGCCGTCTGCGAGTCGGGATTTCCATTTCGACGCGATGGCGCGGTAAAAGTCCAGTCCGTCAATACCGCCGTCTAAGGCGTGGGCGGGTTCATAATCCCGGACTGAGCTGTCTAGGCGCTCAATATCCCCTGTCGGGATATACGGCGGGTTGGATACAATCACGTCAAATCTGCCCAACAGCTCCGGCGGTTCTTTAAGCGCGTCTGCCTCAATTGCCGTAACATTGCGTGTAAGCCGGTTCTTAAGTATGTTCGCGCGGGAGAGTTTCAACGCTTCGTGGGAATTGTCCACCAGCAGCACCCGGCAATTCGGGGCATTCGCGGCGATGGCGAGGCCTATACACCCGCTGCCCGCGCAGAGATCTAATATCCTGCTTCGTTTGTTCTTGGCGATCGCTATCACCGCATCCGCCAAAAGCTCCGTATCCACGCGCGGTATCAGTACCGACTTGTTGACGATAATCGGCAGACCATAGAACTCCCACTCGCCGACGATGTATGCGACAGGTTCGCCGCCCAGCCGCCTAGCAACCATGTCCTCCAACACACGCAGTATCGCGCTGTCGGAAACGAAAAGGTTTTTCGATTTCACCAGCTCTTCGCGGGACTTCCCCGTCGCGCACCCGATAATCAGCCTCGCTTCAAGGTCGTGCGCCGATATGCCCCCGGTACGCAGACGCCGGCGCGTTTCTAAATAGATATCATTATATGTGTTCATATTCGGAAGCTTACCACTTATCTTCACCCTCGCCCTCTGGTATTACAAGCTTTAACGCTTCAATCGCCACTTCGATCATCTCATCATCCGGTTCTTGAGTCGTGAGGCGCTGCAACGCCTTGCCCGGCGCGGAGATGATTCTTGTCAGAAGATTGTCACGTCTTCCTGCCAGTTTTATTATCTCATAACTCACCGCGACAACGACCGGCAGCAACAAAAGCCTCAGCACAATGCGTATCAGCAGATTTTCCCAGCTTGTAAATGAAAACACCAATATGCTCACCAGCATAACTATAAATAAAAAGCTTGTCCCGCACCGCGGATGCAGCGTACTCTGCGCACGGACATTTTCCACCGTCAGCGGCAGTCCCTTTTCATAGCAGTATATCGCCTTATGCTCCGCACCATGATACGCCCAGACGCGCTTCATTTCTTTCAGCCTTGTGGCAAGCCACATGTATATCAAAAATATGATAATACGCAGCGCGCCCTCAATCAGGTTCATAAGTATCGTGGACTCAATAAAACGTGAGACAAACCCCGCCAAAAATGTCGGCAATAGCATGAAAAGCCCGACCGAAAGCGCCACTCCGACAATGACGGCAAAAGTCACCAGCACTTTTTCAAGCGCGGCACTGCCGAAACGTTTTTCAACCCAGCTTTCGAACCTTGACGGTTTTTCGTCTTCGCCCAACTCATCGTCCGGCATGTGCTCTGCCGAAAACATCAACGCGCGCACCCCGATAGCCATTGTGCTTATGAAATTGACCGCCCCACGTATGAACACAAAGCCGACTATCGGATACTTATCCTTTAGCAGTTTGTTATCCTCGACCTTTGTAACAAGCGCATCTTTTGTCCGGACCACTATGGCCTGCTTTTTCGGCCCCCGCATCATAATGCCTTCAATCAGCGCCTGTCCACCGATTGAAGTGCGGAATTGCTTTTTATTTTCAGCCATTTTTTTACCTCTCTATTTCGCCTGTCGCACTGCTTTGCGGCAGATATATTGTCACTAAGAATCCGCCGCCTTCGGCATTTTCAAGTTCCAGACTCCCGCCATGGTATTTTATTATCTCGTCGCACACCGCAAGCCCTATTCCACTGCCGCGGCCTTTCGAGTTGCTGCCTTTGTAGAACTTCATCTTGACATTTTCAATCTCATCTTCCGGCACGCCGGGGCCGAAGTCGCGTATATTTATCCTTACATACTCCCCCGCCATTTCTATCGAAACCTCAATCTGCTTCCCCTCATTCCCGTATTTAGCGGCATTGTCGAACAGATTCAGAAACACTTGCTTTAGTCTGTTCGGGTCACCCGGTATCATCGGGGGTTCATCCAGAAGACACTCATAGCTGAACCCAAGCTCATCCTGATGCAAAAGCTCCCTATACGTGAAAATGGCGTCTTCAAGCTCCGCGGCGATATCTATCATTTCGATATTCAGCGTAAACCGTCCGTCCTCCATCCTTGTGAATTCTAGGAGTTCTTCTACCATCTTGGTAAGACGCCTGGCTTCTTTCAATATTATGGCGATTCCGCTTCTCGTCTCGTTTTCCAGCTGGTCGTTGTACATCAGCGTTTCTCCCCAGCCGGTTATCGCCGTCAGCGGAGTTCGGAGTTCGTGTGATATTGATGACAAGAATTCTGCCTGTATCTTTTCCGTCTGCGCAATTTTAAGCGACATTTCATTTATCGACTCAACCATCTCACCAACTTCATCTTTGTAGCTGTTGCTTATCTGAACACCGTAGCTACCCTCGGCAATGCGTTTTGACATTTTTGTTATCTCACTGACGGGAGCGATTACCGAACGGAGGAAAACCACGTTCTGGAAGATGACAAACACCATAACAAGTGCCCCAACACCGATTATGGCAACGATATTCAATAACACCTGCCTGTCAACTTGCCGCAAACTTGTTACAAAGCGCATGACGCCTATCACATGTCCCCCGGAAAGCAGAATCGGCGCGGAGGCCGCCATGATGCGCTCCCCCGTCGCCTGATTACGCCCGACCCAGGTTGATATCTGCCGCGACTCAATGGCAGACCATATATCCGGCGTATTCGGCGAAGTGTCCGCCGCCATGGCAAACGTGGAAATCATTATACTTCCGTCCGGATTTAAAAACTGAAGCTCAAGCCTGTCTCGTTCCTGAAACGTCTCGGCAAATCGGAACGCGCTGTTATAATAGTCTGCGTACGACCGGACGCCGTGCGTAGCGAAGAAATCCGTCGCCGTGCGCGCTTTTGACTCAAGCCCCGTCCTGACGGTGGAATGGTAGTAATTATATATAATAACGGAGAATAGGCAAATCACGACAACAAGCGCGGCCAACACCAAAAGCACCGTGCCTTTCAGCCATCGATGCCGCAGTCCCCTTGTAAAATACGTGAATGTGCCCTTCAAGTTCTCTCTCCCATTGATTTTTTAATTATTTCCTGGCACATAATGCCAACTTTCAAAGCGATATCCTCATCGGAACTAATCATAGTCAGATAAAAATTACCGTCTTCACTCACCCGCAGCAATTCAGAATTATCGCAGCTCAACGCATTACAGTAGCTCTCAGTGGTTAACCGCTCGGGTCTGAGAGAAATGCTTTTGCCGCACTGCATTTGCAAAAGATTTACGCACTCGCCTATTGAAATGCGGTCACGGCTTATCAGATGCAAAACTCCCGATTTGCCGATTTCTATACAACTCATAACAGCTTGCGCCACATTGGGTGCTGTGTTTAAATTCATATAGAGATTTGAATATATGGGCTGTCCGCTTTCCGCCTGCTGAATCAGCGATTTCGCGTAATCAGTGGAAAATATTTTAGGCAGCCGGATGGTTAAGCATTTCCCGCCCAGGGCGTTTACCAGTAATTCTTCACAAGACTTTTTGAATTTGCCGTATGCGCTGATGGGATATGGTACACTGTCCTCCGAATGCTCACCTCGGACATCCCCGTCAAAAACATTTGCCGTAGACATAAAAATCATCCGTCCCGAAGTATCTTTTAAATATGCCGCAACCCGCCTGTGCGCGTCCATTTGCAACTCAAAGTCCCCGGTCAACGATGAAATAACCATATCCGGCCGAATAGATCCAAGGATTTCGTCAAGCTCGGCAGCATCTGAAATATCATATCCGCGCCAATATTCCTCACGTATATTATCCGGCTTATTCCTATTGAATGTGCCATAAACCGCATATTCCTTTGCGCCGGAAAGCACCTGATATAAGGCGCTTCCTATCGTGCCGCTTGCCCCCAAAACAAGGATTTTCATCTTTAATTCTTCACTTTTCATTAAACAATCGCAATTGCCGCCTCACAGTCCCCATTTGTAGCCATACCCCCAGACTGTCGTGATATACGTAGGATTTGTCGGGTCGTCTTCTACCTTAATTCTCAGTCGCCTGATATTGACGTCAGCTATTTTCAGCTCCCCGAAATAGTCGCGCCCCCAGACTGTGTTGAGTATATCTTCACGCGAAAGCGCCTTGCCCGGATTGTCCATAAACATCTTCATAATCGAATATTCCACCTGAGTGAGTTTTATACGCTCGCCGTTTTTCTCAAGTGTCCTGTTCCTCGTGTTCAACCTGAACGGCCCCTGCACTATCTCGCCCGATTCAGCCGCGCCGAGCGCGCCGGTTCGCCTGAATAGCGCATCAATCCTCGCCGTCAGCTCCGCTGGGGAGAATGGTTTTGTTACATAATCGTCAGCGCCGGTCATAAGACCCGTTACCTTGTCCATCTCCTGCGTCCGCGCCGTCAGCATGATGATACCGATATGCGGGTCAGCCGCGCGGATTTTACGGCAAACCTCAAACCCGTCCGTATCCGGCAACATGATGTCCAGTATCGCGACTTTGATATCCGGGTGTATCCGCAACTGCTCAAACGCCTCAGCGCCGGTTCCCGCCTCTATAACCTCGTAGCCCGCGCGGTTTAAATTGATAACCACAAAGCTGCGTATACTTGTCTCATCCTCAAGCACAAGAATTTTTTTCATCTTACAATCCCCTTATATTAGACCTTTACAAAAAACCGCGTAGGGGCGCGCATTGCGCGTCCGATTAGAGTTGTTTTTTTGCGGACAGCCTATGGGCTCCTCCGGCGAATCACAGATTCGCCGTGGCGAGAATGACCGCCCCTACATGCTTAGATAAACGTATACCTTTGCACAGCGCTACCACAGCCAGTCTGCATATACCAGCCTGAAATTTGCTCTTATCAAATCTTCGTCAAACGTCAATCCGAAACTGTTCGGCGGCGCGATCAACTCAAGCGCGTAGATAGACGCGCCTTCCGTCCTCATAGCCGTTCTTCCCGGCAGATTTGCCCGCTGTCTGCCTCTGTCGCCTGTGAGTCTGTGTATTCTTAAAAAATCTTCAAAAGACCCGCCATCTCCTGCGATGTAGGAGAAAATTACAGTCCGCTCACCCTGCACTGCACCTTCCCTGCGTACGGAGACTCTGTCGCGCCAATCGAAAGGCAGTATCAGATACCATTCATCGAAAATGTTATGAAACGTCGTCAGCACAAGGCGGCTGTGGCCGCTGCTGTCGAACCCGTACCAGTCAATCGCATAATACTCCGTCTCCGACTGCGCCGCAAGCAGCCTCGGAACCGGCACTGCTATTCCGCCGTCCCTTACAATATCCGCACTGTTCATTCTGTCTCTGACAGTAAATGTACTTATACCCTCCGGCATTCTCATTGATATATTTACAAAAATCCCGTCCTGTAAAATGCAGATATCTGTTACGATACTGCCGTCGTTGAATCTGCCTTCACTCTCTATAAATACGGCGGACACACCATCTGTCAGCATGCCTGTTTGGACTCTTGTGATCGCGTCAATCCCTTTTGACAAACGCGCCTCAAAACTTAATATCTCTTGGTCCGGCATCAATGTAAATACCTCAGCAATAGCGACTGTGTCCGGCGTGGGCAGACGGATCGCGACAACATCAGAGTTGCCGTTTCCTGTTAAATCATGTACAGCAATCTCCGCGTACTCCACACGAGCCAGCCTGACATGCTGAAAATCTCTGATTGAGAATATCTCCATATGTTGCAGCGCCGCGCCCATTTGCCAGCCAATGACAAGTTCCATTATCCCGTCACCGTCCATATCAACATATCTGATGCTCTCAATTGCCGTGCCGACACCTTCGATAATATCGGCAATTACATAGTCTCCGTCAACCATTTGGAAAATATATATCTTCTGCGTACCCTCTTCCGGGAGTGAGAAAAACGCGATCACCTCGTCAACCCCGTTACCGTTGAGGTCTTTCATCTGAACCGCCTGCCTGTTAGGCCCCCCGGTCGGTGGTGAAAATTCGGCACCGGTATCAAGCACTGCGCTAATGTGCCTTTGCAGCATTAAATCTTGTTCAGTAAGACGCGGCAGACTATAAAGCTCTTCCGCCGTGATTCGCAGACAGCCGAATAGAACCACGGCTATGGAGGCTATACTCAAAGCTGTTAAAACTTTTTTGATCGTCTTCAAAATCTGTCGCCCCCTCTCCGGACATTGTCTCTCAAAAGACACTCGTTTTATTATTATATCACAAATCTTTGATTTCCGCTAGTATTATCTCAATTTTTCACTTATAATGACCAAAAACAGATTAAAAAACAGAGGGTATGGTTTTTATGAAACTTTATTGCGCACCTATCAGCGGCGAAGGCAGGCGGGAGGCGGTTTATTCACTGCTTGAATACGCTTATCTGACTGAATACGGCGATTCTCTGCCTGAAATAAAAAAGACCCCTAACGGGAAGCCTTACTTCCCAGCCAGGGCCGACATACATTTTTCACTCAGCCACACAAAAACCCATGTGCTCTGCGCGATTTCCGCCACGCCTGTCGGGGTTGACATTGAGTCCCCCCGCACGATAAGCCCGCGGGCTGTCAAGTTCTTCGCCTCGGCTAAAGAACTCTCTATGTTCGACCCGCTTGACCTTTGGGTACTGAAAGAGAGTTATATTAAACTCATTGGCGACAGATTAATATCCGTAACAAAACTGCGGTTTTCACGCGTGGGAGACACGATAGTAACCCCGGGTGAAGCGGTTTCGGCAAAGCTCTATCAGATAGACGGCTGCCGCGCCGCCGTTTGCGCGTTAGACACGGATTTGTCTGGTTCTGTCGAACTCGTCAACGGTTCTTGTGATTTATTCCGGCTTGCGTAAGGTCGCCTCAATTGCCTCCGTGATTGTCTTAACCTCAATCAGCTTCAATCCCTGCGGCACGTCCAGTCTGTTTTTGATTCCGCGCGGCAACACACAGGCTGTGAAGCCCATCCGCGCGATTTCAGACAGACGCGGATTAATCTGTGACACTTGACGCAGTTCTCCGGTCAGGCCGACTTCCCCCACCGCCACAATCTCTGAGTTCACCGGCGTATCCATGTAAGCCGCCGCCAGCGCCAGTATTGTAGCTAAGTCCGCGCCGGGGTCGTCTATACTCAAACCGCCTATCACGTTGATATACGCGTCGCAGCCGGAAACACGCAATCCGCCGCGCTGCTGAAGCACAGCCAGCAGCATCTGGCTGCGGTTAAACTCAATGCCGTTTGAATTCCGGCGCGGCATGTTGGCGGCAGATGGCGTTACAAGCGCTTGAATCTCCGCCAGAATCGGCCGCGTGCCCTCTATAACGCACGTTACGCATGTGCCCGGAGTGTTCTCCGGCCTGCCGGCGAGCAGCATTTCCGACGGATTCAAAACCTCCGAAAGTCCCGTCCCAAGCATTTCAAATACACCGATTTCGTTCGTGGAGCCGTAGCGGTTTTTCGCGGCCCGTAGTATCCTGTAATTCATCGACTGTTCACCCTCAAAATACAGCACGCAGTCCACCATATGTTCCAACACTTTCGGCCCGGCGATGGCGCCCTCTTTATTCACATGCCCCACCAAGAATACCGTCACCCCGTGTCCCTTGGACAGTTGCAGCAGCGACATCGTGCAATCTTTCACCTGCGTCACGCTGCCGGGGGCAGAGCTGATGTCGGGATTATACAGCGTTTGAATCGAGTCCACAATCAGCACGTCCGGCTTTAAGTCCTCAAAAGCGTCTAAGACTTCCGATATATCCGTCTCCGCGAGGACGTATGTACTCTTGCCGGTCACGCCAAGCCGTTCCGCGCGCATTTTTATCTGGCTTTCGGATTCCTCCCCGGAGACGTAAAGCACGGTCTGATTACCGTCCAGCTTCCCGCACAATTGCAACAGCAGCGTAGATTTGCCGATACCCGGCAATCCACCGACCAAGACCAGCGAACCTGTCACAGCCCCGCCGCCAAGCACTCTGTCGAATTCCTTATACCCCGTTCCAAAGCGCATTTCAGCAGTTATATTCAGCTCATCCAGCCTGCCGGGGCTTTTTTTATTTTTACGCGCGACGGTCTGCGTCTTCGTGGCCTTCTGCTGATACGACGCGGGCTGTTCCACGACAGTGTTCCAGCTGCTACAAGCCGGACATTGCCCCAGCCATTTCGGTGTCTCGTTTCCGCAATCTGTGCAGAAGAATACTGTTTTTGCTTTCATATGTATCTTCTCTTTCCCTGTTTTTATATGTCTGTAGAAAATGCTTATAATATCTCCCGTATCCTTTCTAAGACTATTGGTAATATTTCGTTTGTTACTTCCAAATAGGTTAAATTATCTGGCAGAGAATCAAATAAGCAAACTCTCTCCATTTCGCTTTGCTGTGGTATTTCGCCCAAAGAATAAACTTTTGCGATAAAAACCTGACTATTTCCAGAAACGTCTGCACCATTAAAGCTTCCCGAAAGAGAATAATCACATAATGGCTCTATGTCAAAATCAATCGCTCCTGATTCTTCAAATAATTCTCTTTTTGCGGCTTCCAGTGGCGTTTCACCAGCTTCAATATGCCCACCCTGTGTTTCCCACGTCGTTCTTTCCTTGTGTTTACTGAGTAACCATTTCCCCTTATAAAAGGCAATAACATCAGCATATATATAGTTTCCAAGTGTATTAAATGGATAGGATCTACATTTCATATTTAACCCCACAGTATATAAACTTTCTACATCCCTTCAAACAACCCCCGCTGATTCAAGAAACCCGCCCCTACACAAGCATAAATTTGAACACATCCGGTCTCAAGCCGAACTCATCCTCACATGATTCAACAAACTGCCATCCCAATCTCCTGTAATAATTGCTGGTATGCTCCGTTCGAAGATATACTTCACTATATCCTAAATCTTTAACAATGGTTTTTACACGCTCTATCAATTGTTCACCAATTTTAATGCCCCGATATTGTTCGTCAACATACAAGGCGGCAAGCCAAGGCGTATAGTCCCTGCATTTTAGGTCATTTCCCACAATAGCCGTAGTACCGACGCACTTATTATCTAACTTAGCAATCAAACGAATCGGCAATTCATTTTTATGACATGATTTCACAGATGTCAGCACTCTTTCATAAGAAATATCATTCCTTATGTCTTTAACAAATTCATTATATATCCACTTGGCAACCGTTTCAACATAAACGATATTATCTGTTAAATATTCAATCGTCATCTTTGTACACCTCTAATCTTCACTTTCAACGTATTCCAAAATATCACCGGGCTGGCATTTCAGCACCTTGCAAATCGCGTCCAGCGTGGAGAAGCGGACTGCTTTCACTTTCCCGGTTTTCAAGTAGGACAGATTGACGTTTGTGATGCCAACTTCTGCCGCAAGGTCATTCAGTTTCATCTTTCTGTCCGCTAAAACTCTGTCCAGCCTAATAATTATCATAACGTATGGTCCGCCTCATCCTGAAGATGTATGCCGTAGTGGATGATATACGCGGCGACAATAAACGCTATGCCCGAAACAGCATTATCAAACAGACGCGCCCTCATTAAGATTTGAATTTCACTGAAGCGGGAAAACGAGTTCGCAATGCCAACGATAAGTTGCAGAATAAACGGCAGCACAACCGCCAATACCCTAACCAGTCCGAAAAATAACAAGTATCTAGCGTTTCGATCGGTGAAAATACTGCCTTTACGCACATTCCCCAACACGCGGCCAAGAACCCAAAAACCAATCATCTGCGGTATGGAGCCGACAGCAAACATGACGAAAAGCCCGATCCGTGTCGCGATGTCAAACTGCCCGTTTGTAAATATTAACCATGTCTCGCTCGGCAAAATCCCGCTCACCCACGGACTAGACATATAAGCCAACAAGATTTGCCCATATTCGCCGGACAGAGTGAAGGTGAAGGCCTGCCGCAAAATGATGGCCACGCTTAACGCAAAAGCACATGTTACAAAGTAGCAAAAATACTCCATAATTTTGACAACAATCTTTGCGGGGCGTTCGTTGAGCAGTCTATTGAATCTTTCCACGTCAATCACCTCACGGTGATTATAATCCCATGCATAAAATATGTCAATAATTATTTAATGTTAATCATTAATTTTCTGCAAATAACTCCCGCTGGCTCAAGAACCCCGCCGAAATAATCGCCGCGATTTTCAGGCGGTATTCGCCGGTTTTCAACAGCGCCTCTTCCTCCGGGTTGGAGAGAAATGCGCATTCCACGAGAATTGCGGGAACTGTAACTTGGTTCATCAGGAAAACATTGCCCGGCACTCTGGTCGCTGTGCGTCGATTCTGTGAGCCCATCGCGGTTATGAACAGCTGCTGCATACTTTTGGCAAACGCCTCGCTTCCAGCCGTTCTCGCGAATAGCACTTGCGTCCCGGACGGGCCGGGGGATGGGTATGTGTTCTGGTGAATGCTTATCAGCACCGCGTTTTCTATCGAGTTGATGAGACTTACCCTGTTTCTTGTGTCCTCAACTTTCTTCGCGCGAATCGTATCGGCGCTTGGTGAGTATGTGATATCCTCCGAGTCGCGGGTCATCACGGTTCGTACACCAAAGAACCCCATAAGCTGGTCAAGCCGCTGGGCTATATCCAAGTTCACTTCACTCTCACGCAATCCGTTTGCCGACACCGCCCCGCCGTCCGCACCGCCATGTCCGGGATCGATAATCAGCGTCAGGCCTAAGCATATCTCCCGCGCTGCCGGCGTTGATTCCTCCGCTGGCCGGTGCCTGATTATTAACGTTGCGATAATGGCAATTGCCGTAAGCAGAAGCGCGAATTTTAATAGTAAGCTTTTCTTCATTACCACCCTCCCCTTTCAAGAACATGCTATGAACCAGGGAGGCGGGATATGTATAGTTGTCTGAGGACTGCTGGCCTAATTATCGACACAGCTGTATAGTCTTATTTATTACCAGTATTAGTGCCATAGGCTTTATTTTTTTACAAACAAGACATTATTTCGTTAAATTATATCACATTTCCCGAAGAGTTAACAACACCTTTGATTCCTTCATAATATATTACGAGTAACTGCTTACTTAAAAAATGATACTGGAGGAAAAACCTTGGAAGAGATGAATGTACATCAGGGCAGCAATATATCGCCGGGGACTGCGGAGAATACCGCACCGGCTTCCGCCCGGTTAAATAATGATGAAATGGCCGCCGTCAGCGTGTTTGAACCTATACCGCTAACAGCACCGATGGCTGCAGGCGTACCAGCTCCCGCCGACAGGTCGGGCAACGCAAGACCCCCGCTGCCTCCCGCAATGCCGCGGTCTGAGGCTATGCCGATCATGCCACCATCTGTAATGCCGACGCCGGCTACAATGCCAAGACCCCAAACCCCTCACATGCCAATAAAACCCGAAACGGAGGAGTGCGGATATAAAAAGGGAGAGCTTCCGCCATGCGCGCCGCTCGCCGCCGCTTTTGTACCGTTTCAACAGAAAGATCCGCCGAAATACGCGGCCGCGGACGCCTTAACTCACGGGACACTGTTCCCCGGACTTGATCTGCCGTTTATGAATATCGCGAATAACACACGTTGTTAAGGAACATTTTAATATATAACCCGCAGCAAATGAGTTAATCCATACGCCCGGCAAAGCGGTAAGCTATTCTGACGCTTTGTCTTTTTTCTGACCCTATACCCTCTCCAATCTCAATTCGTTCAATTAGCGCGGCTAGGGTTTCATTATCCACTTCTTCAAGCGATAAGAATGACCGCATACTAGCAACCCGGTTTTGCACGTCTGCTGTCTGCCGCTCAACTGCGGCAACAATTTTCGCCAGATTGCTGCACTCGGCCTGTTTTGCGGCTCGCTCCTCCTCGGCAGCGGCTGATAGTGTTTTGAATGTATCAAGGCCAATCGTGCCATTCAGCCTGTCCTCATAAAGTTTCGTACCAAGCGTCTCCAGTTCAGTTAGCCGGGTCGCAAGCCGATTAAGCTCGTGTTTTGCTTCTTCACCGGAAGTCTCAGAAATGCGTCTTTGGATTTCTTTCAGCATACATCTCTCATCAATGTTTATCCGCGCAAGATTCTGGCGAATATCCTGCCGTACAATCTCCATCAGTCTCAACTCCGATATTGAGTGCGGTGAACATTCAGAGCGCCCTGTATACGAGTACAAACCGCAAGAATAATAGCGATGATTAACGATTTTCCCATCCTTTCGTGTTCGTTTTTTCACTGTGCAGGTGAATCCGCCGCCGCAATCTTCACATTTTAGTAATCCGGAAAAAAGTGCTTTCTCTCGTTCTGCCTTGCCTAATTGAGGCCAACAGTCTGCGCTGTACGAATGCGCCTTGTCCCACATTTCCTGACTGACAAGGGCGGGATGCGTATTTTTGCACCATACCCAACTATCCTTCGGCTTGTTAATCAAACGTTTATTCTTGTAAGACATCGTTCCCTTTTTGAATTTTACTGAATGACCAAGATACGCTTCGTTTTGCAGAAGCTGCCGAACTGATACTTTCTGCCACACATTGTTTTTGTTATATGGATTACGTTTCCCATCACGGTGATATCCGTAACTCTGCGGCGCCAGTATCCCGTCACAATTCAGCGCGGCGGCGATCTTTGCGTAACTCACGCCTTGCCCCCGCATTGTAAAAATCCGATGCACAACCTTGGCGGCGTAATCATCAACCGCAAGGCGTTTTTGTTCTTCGGAGGTTTTCATAAAACCATAAGGGGCGAAAGCCCCAACATAACCGCTGTTTTCGGCTCTCACACGAAGCGCGGATTTTACCTTTCTGCTTAAATCCTTCAAATAATAGTCGTTTAGCAGAGAGCGGAACGGCAGAAAGTCGGCATTGCTTTCCGAATCGATGTCATCCATCAAGGCGATAAATCTCACGCCCAACGACGGGAACACCTCATCGGTATAGCGACCGGTCTCAATATAATTGCGGCCAAGCCGGGACAGATCTTTTACAAGGATCATATCGATCAACCCGGCTTTCGCATCCTCAAGCATTTCAAGGAATGCCGGGCGGTCGTAGCTTCCGCCGGCGAATCCATCATCAATATAACTCCGCACAACATTCCATCCGCGAAGATGGGCATATTCATGCAGAATGGCTTTTTGGTTTTCGACGCTCGTTGACTCCTGCCGGAACGGGTTGCCGAACTTGTGAGCGTTCGTGGTATCTTCAACAGATAAGCGGACATACAACCCCGCATTATACAGCTTCTGCATATGTTTCACCCGTCCCAACTGCTTCTTCGTCGATTTCCCCAACAAAGCGGTATGAAATATCAACCTTGCAAATTCGCTGCCCGCCTATTTTTTTAGGTTCATACACTTTGATCTCGTCGATGAGTTCCAGCAGAATCGTCTGTGTCAGGGGTTCCAATTCGGCATACTCACGGATGAGATTAACCTGAGCACCTGCATCATTGTGGTCTGTTTCGCAGGCTTCTACTTTACTCCGCAGGACTTTGACCGTATTCGTTTTTTCTCCGCGCTCACACTCATATTTCCGCATCAGCGCGGCAAATATGCTTTCGGTAACCGTTCCGCTCATCCTATCTTCGTAAAGCATCGCAATTACTCCATCTAATTTTGCCAGCCTGTCCTCACACGCTTTTAATTCGCCTTTGTATGTATCAAGATATGCCGTGGTTGCGCTGCTTTTCTTTTTATTAATCGCAGCCATCACTCGCTCTTCGTCATACTCAGCCAATTCCGCATGCGCGCGTATTTCGTCCAGCACAAGTTGAATCAACGCCCTCTCGTTGATCGTGTGAACCGTACAGGCCGCTTTGCCGCTGCGGGCGTAGTTGCTGCAAATGAAATCCAGTGCCATGTGGATAGAACCGTCTTTGCGCGGGTATTTTCTGCTCAATGCCCTCATGTTACACCCACAATCAGCGCATTTCAAAATGCCGACAAAAATGCTCCGGCATTCCCCGGTAGTATTGCGCGGTTTATATTTCTTTTTTTCCAGCTCCCTGACCATGCTCCAATCTTCAATACTGATAAGCGGTTCATGGGTATTTTCCACTCGTATCCACGCTTCCTGCGGCTTATTGACCAGCTTATGGTTTTTGTATGACATCGTGCCTTGTTTGCCTTGCACCATATGGCCTATGTAAACTTCATTGCATAATATGGATTTAACGCTGGTTTCATTCCACAAGCCGTTCTCTTTCAGCGGATTGCTCTGCCCATTTCTGCTGTAATAAATCGTTTTCGGTGACGGGACACACTCATTGTTGAATACGACCGCTATGGCGCGGTACCCAGCTCCGCCGCAACGCATTTCGAACATTCGCCGCACGATATGCGCGGTTTTATCATCTATGATAAGATGATGCTTATCCATCGGGTTCTTCTTATAACCCAGCGGCGCATATGTGCCGATAAATTTGCCTTGTTTCATATAAGCCAGCTTGACTGCCCGAACTTTCTTGCTGGTATCCTTTGAATGAAATTCATTAAATAGGTTACGGTACACCATCATATCGTTATCGCCCAGCATGGAGTCTACTGAGTCGTTCAAGGCAATAAATCGGCAGCCCAACCGAGGCAATGTCTCTTCGGTCAGCCGTCCGACTTCAATATAATTGCGGCCGAGCCGGGATAAGTCCTTGACGATAATCAGGTTTATGCGCTTATCTTCGGCGTCCCGCATCATACGCTGGAATGCCGGACGCTGAAAGTTCGTGCCGGTGTGGCCATCGTCAATATATGTTTCCCTTATATCCCACCCTTTTTCCTGAGCATAATTCGTCAGCAAAAGCCGTTGATTTTCAATGCTGACAGACTCACCCACGCGCTCGTCATCCTTAGACAAGCGTAAGTATAATCCGGCTATGTATTTAGTATCGCTCATTTCGTGTGCCTCCGATAAATGCGCAGCCAAGCCGGCAGTCGATATGTCCCTCCGGCTTAGCGTTAACTCTGATTGCTTGCTGCTTCAAGTGCGCAGCCATTGCTTTGCCTTGCTGTCCATTTCGTTGAGAACGTGCCGGACGGCCAGCTTTTCTAACGTAGGGCCTAGTTCTTTCTCCCCCATATATATGCTGGTGACACAGTAAAGCGTCTTGCCTATTTTCACCTCGCGATAAGAAGATGTATGGTTTTCATTTATTGTATTGTCAACGCTATTATTTAAATGCACATAATCACCCGCCTCTTGCACAATCCTATGAAATGTGAAAGTTGTCCTATTCAAAATAGTCCGCCGGTTTGGAAAAACGCCCTGGGCGGCAAAAGAAGCCGTCTGCACAGACGGCTTCTTTTGGTCATTTGCGTAATTTTATCGTATCTTGGCAGACGGAACTGCGTGATAGAGGATTTATATGGGCAAAGTGCAATAAAATAATTTATACTCCCTCTTTTTTTATTATTTTCTCAAATTGCTCAATGGCTTCCATATCTTTTTTCATAGCCTTGCGCCCCTCGTCGGCTAGGATTTTTCGTCCATCTTTTGAACGGAATTTTTCGAGTCCCGCTCCCTCCCAGCCAATGCCCTGCGACCACAAAAAGCCACCGTATTTTGAACATTCATCAAGTGCGTTAATAGCAATTTCCAGTTCGGTTTTCCATTCGGGAAAGCGTTCTGCGAGTGAACGGTAATATGGAAGGCCGCCGTTTCTTCCCCAGATTTGACACAAACCATCGCAGTATTGCCCCAATATATCATTCACTTTTTCCGATGAAAGTTCGCTTAAATCTTCATTTTCAAGCATATACAAAAACGCTTCCCATGCGGCAAAGCCGATGTTCGCCGAAGACACCCGCATTGTTTTGCTGTCTATTTTATCTTTGCGTTTTGAACGATTAACAATCAACTTCAACAAATCAAGAAAACGCACACGTTCAGGAGCAACATCGTTTTTCTCTTTCAACAGAATATAATCTGTAATCGTATCTTCCCAATTATCTCGAGAAACGGTTTCTGATAGTTTTTCGTCATTCGGTCCGTCGATTCCCTCTTTGCAAATGATTGTGCTTCCACCATTTTCGTAGCCGATAACTGCGTTGAATCTGTAATTTTTTGTACCTAACGACATAATCGGAAACCCTTTATCAATGGAATCAACGAAGTCTTTTTTGATTTGTTCGTTATCCGTATTCAGCGGTTTTCCTTGGTTATCCCGAAGAACTTTGATACACTTAACTTCCCATCCAAAGGTTTTTAGTAAACGCACGATGTCTTCATAAGGAGTTTCATCAATGCTTCCTAAACATTCACAACCACGGCTCCAACTTCCGGGTATCCAAACGAATCGATTAGCCATTCCGCTGTACACGGCTAATTCCGCCAATTCCGTTTTATCTCCCGCTCCGTTAAAAATGGACGTCAAAAGACTGAAAGTATAGTCAACTTCACTACCGTCGTAGTTGACTTCCGGTATATTCGGAATAATTTTTCTTTCCATGTTAAATCCACCCCGTATATAAATATCAATTGTAAGCGGATAAAAATGTTTCAAATTGTCATTTGATACCCTCGCGGTTGCAGGCGTAATCCCATGAAACCGCGTAAACGCTTTCGTAAAACTATCCGGCGAATCGTAGTTATACTTCAAAGAAACATCAATAATCTTGGCTTGCGTATTTTTAATTTCCTCGCCTGCAAGCGTCAATCGTCTGTTTCTAATATATTCGCTTATGGACAGCCCCGTAGCAATATTGAATATCCTCTGGAAATAATCGGTTGATGAATGTATATGGGTGGCTACATTGTCAGCATTAATATTTTCCAAAAGGTTATTTTCAATGAAGTTTATTGCGTTTTGAATATCATTAATCCAATTCATTTTATCACCCCATAAAAATGATATATTTTTTTGTGATTACTGTCCCGTCTTTTTTCGGTTTTATTTGTCCTTGTTAGGCAAATAACCCCCGGAAGTTCAAGCCGGGGGTTATTTGCTTAACATATTAAAACCTGCCGATATTCCTCGCGGTCATAAACGCCTCGCATGTCGCGTCGGTGATATTCCGCGGCGACACGCAGTCGCCTATCATGTGGAACTCCGGCGCGCAGAAACGCAAATCCGCCGCCGCGTCCCTTGCCGGGGTCTGCCCTGTGGCGTAAATCACGGTATCAGCGGGAACTGTTTTTTCCCCGTCCGGTGTCTCGCAGACAACTCCGTCAGTTGCTATTTCCCTCACTTTTGTGTTGAATTTAATTTCAAGCCCGCGATCCCTGATTTCAGCTTTCAACCCGGGCATGTGCAGGAAATTGCCGCCGTCACTGATACTGCCGAGCTGTTCGATAACCGTGACTTTCCGGCCGTTGTCAATCAGGTGCAAGCCCAACTCAACGCCAACAAGCCCCGCGCCTAGGATCACGACATTCTGTCCCACTTTATTGAGCTTAACATACGCATCTATCGCAGACAGGACGTTGTCACTGCCGATTCCTTTGATATCAGGCTTCAGCGGGGACGCGCCAAGGGACGCGATAATCACGTTGGGACTCTCTTTAGCGGCATATTCCGGCGTCACCTCCGTGCCGAGCCGCAGGTCAATTCCGGACTGCTTAATCGCCGATTCCTGCTGATCTAAATAGTGTTCAAGATTCTTTTTAAAGTAGACGCCCTCTTCACATCTCAGCACGCCGCCGAGCCGATCGCCTTTTTCGCACAGGATGACATCATGTCCGCGGGATTCACACGTCAGCGCCGCCTGCATTCCGCCGATTCCGCCACCTACTATAAGCACTTTCTTTTTAATCGCCGGCGGGATATCATACCGCATCTCAAGCTCACGCCCGCTTTCCGGGTTGATCGCACAGTACGGCTGTCCGTAGTTCATCTCGTTTGAAAAACAGGCAAGGCACCTCAGGCACTTACGCGCCTCAACTCCAGCCCTTGCTTTGTTCGGGAGGTCTGGGTCTGCCAATAATGCCCGCGCGGCCTGCACGACATCCGCTTTGCCGGAGGCGATTATCTCTTCCATCAGCTCCGGGTCAGAAAGCGCACCGACCGTTGCCACCGGGGTTTTGACGTGTTTCTTGATTTCGGCGGCGTACTGCACGTTGCACCCATCCTCCAGAAACATGCTTGGATGCGTCACGGCAAAGACCTCCTCCACCTCATGGTTGCCGGCGGAGACGTGTATGAGATCTACATGCCCGTCCAGCTGGCGCGATATCGCAACACCATTATCTATATCGTACCCGCCATCATAACATTCAGAGCCGCTGATGCGTATCTCAATCGGGAATCCGGGGCCAACGGCTTTTCGTATGGCATCGCAAACGGCCACGACAAATCTGGCGCGGTTTTCTATATCGGGGCCGCCCCATTTGTCGCGCCTGGTGTTCGTCTTTGGTGAGAGGAATTGGTGCAAAAGCCAGCCATGCCCGGCATGTACCGTGACCATTCCGAAGCCGCAGCGTTTCGCCATTGCCGCCCCCTCCGCGAATTTGCGTATCGTGCGCTCAATTATCTCCTCGTCCATCGCAAGGATTTGCCTGCCGTTAAGCTCACACTCGACCGGACCGTAGGCAATCCCCCTTGATTCCGCGCCGAAAAAGCCTAAATCCCGGTTGGCATACATCCCGGTGTGCTGAAGTTCCAGCGACGCGACAGCGCCATAGCTTTTAATTGCAACCGCCACAGCGGCGAGGTTGCGGCTGATATTAGGCGTATCCAGGCAGATATGCCCGGCCCCGCCTTTGCCGAACTCGGAATCCACCACACCTTCAAACGTCGCAACGGAAGCGGCGCCGCCCATCGCCTTTCTGCCGTAATAAGCGCCCGCGCCTTCGTTTAAGTACCCGTCCCCGTTTATGTTCTGATATCCGGTGGGAGAAGCAAAGATACGGTTGCGGAAGACGGTGTTTCCCAAAACTATCGGTGAGAATAAGTGCGGATATTTGCATTTATACATAACTAACTGCGCCCCCTTTATAAATTTTCATATATTTAAATGTCCGTGATTTTATTGTAAATATTTCCCAACACGATTATAGCACGGCCCACATATTTGTCAAGTGATTTTTCGTGTTTATTTGACACCGTACGCAAAATATTGGCGGCTTCCGCCTGCTCCAAAGCCGTACTTTAACATTGACAAATTTACTGACATGGGGTATCGTGTAATTGATATATCAAACAAAATCTGAAAGGACGAGCCTATGAAAAAGAGTAAGTTCACGCCTGACAAGACCAACATAGTAAGCTTCAGCCTTATGGGACCGGAATCCGGAGGGCCCTGCCTTGTGGACTCTAACGACGGCAAAATTACCAGGATAAGGCCGTACTTTTATGACAAGGAATATACAGACAAATATTGCAATCCGTGGGAAATACGTGCCCGCGGGAGTTCGTTCCGCGCGCCGGAGAAAGTCACTATATCGCCGTTCGGCCTGACATATAAGTCGCGGGTATACTCAAAGAACCGCGTTAAATACCCTCTCAAACGCGTCGATTGGGATCCGAAGGGCGAGCGCAATCCGCAAAACCGCGGGAAGTCAAAGTACGTGCGCATCTCTTGGGATGAAGCGGCGCAGATCGTCGCGGATGAGCTTGTGCGGGTCAAAGAAAAATACGGCCCCGAAGCTGTGCTGTGCCAGTCTGACATGCACGGAGAGGGTAAGCATGTCGCACCGAGTCACGGCTGCCCAAACCGCCTGCTGTCGCTGATGGGCGGCTATACGCTGCAAATGCGGAACATGGACAGCTGGGAGGGCTGGTATTGGGGCGCCAAACACGTCTGGGGATGTGAGCCTGTCGGTGAGATGATGCCGATGACGAATCTTTTCCCAGATATCGCCAAACACTCTGACATGCTGCTGTTTTGGGGCTGCGACCCGGAAGTGACGCCCCTCGGCGTTGTGGGACAGCTTCCCAGCCGAATGTGCTATTGGTTCAGGCAGATCGGCATTAAGAATGTATATATCTGCCCCGATCTGAACTACGGCGCGTCTCTGCACGCCGACAAATGGATACCCATTCTACCGAATACTGACGCCGCGTTACAGCTGGCGATAGCCTATACCTGGATTACCGAAGGTACGTACGACAAAGAATATATCGACACCCACGCCTATGGGTTTGAGAAATTTGTGGATTACGTACTCGGCAAATCTGACAATACTCCAAAAACGCCGGAGTGGGCGACTGAAAAGTGCGGAATTCCGGAATGGACGATAAAAGCGCTGGCGCGGGATTGGGCAAAGAAAATTGTCAGCATACTTCACGCCAACGGCGGCGGTTATATTCGCGGTCCGTATTCGTCGGAACCGGCGCGGCTTGAGGCTATGCTGCTCGGTATGCAAGGTGTCGGCCGGCCCGGCGTGCATCAGGCGAAAGTGATTGAATTCAATCTGTGGAATAAGGATTACCCAATACCGTACCAAGGCGAGTTTTTACCAGTTGTTCCTCATGCCGGCGACCCGCTGCGCCCGGTTGACGGGGACGTCCCAGAAGAGATCAATATGAACAGGTTCACGCTGAATGACGCGCAGAAAGAGCGCGCGCCGGAGCTTATTGAGCTGTTCAAGCAGCACCCGGCACCGCAGCAGTTTATCCCGCGCACACTGATCCATAAGGCGATATTGGACGGCAAGGCTGAGTGGTACGGGATGCAGGTATTCAGCTCCAGCCAGATTCCGGATAAGGACAATAACCGGCTGCCGACCGGGTATTCCCAGTTTGAGAAAATCGTCTATCCGCGCCCGGGGTTGTCGAAAATACACATGATGTGGACCACGGCGCCATGCAACACCACATGCTGGAATGACGGGAACATGATGATTCGCGCCATGCAGCATGCGGATATAGAGTGCATTGTCGCACAGCACCCGTGGCTTGAAAATGACTGCTGTTTTGCCGACATAATCTTCCCCGTGTTGACAAAGCACGAGATGAATGATATTTGCAACGACCTGTCAAGCGGCGCGTTTGTATCGATCTATCTCACAAGGCCTCAGACAGACACTGTCGGCGAGTCTAAGTCCGACTTCGATGTCTGCGCCGAAGTCGCGAGAAAGCTTGGGCCGGATTTTTACAAAGCGTATACCTGCGACCTCACAGAAGAAGAGCGGGTGCGGTTCTTCTACGCCGCTACAGGCTGTGAAGATTATATGACTTGGGACGAGTTCAATGAACGCAGAATCTTTGTCGTGCCAATCAAAAAGGACGCTGATAAACTTCCAGCGGGAATGTATAACTTCTATAAAGACCCAAAGAATCACCCGCTGGAAACGCCTACCGGTTTGTTGGAATTTTCATCGTCTGCCATTGAAAAGCACATGCCGAACGACCCGGAGCGCCCGCCCGTCCCCGCCTGGATTGAAAAAAGTGAGAGTCACGACGAGCGGCTGTCGAGCGAACGCACGAAGGATTATCCGCTGATTTGTATGTCGAATCACGGCAGATGGCGTATGCACGCGCAGTGCGACGATATTATCTGGAACCGCGAGATTGAGACAATGAAGATCCGCGCCAAAGACGGTTATCAATATGAGCCATGCTGGATTAATCCGGCCGAAGCGGCAAAGCGCGGGATAAAGCACGGCGATATAGTAAAGGTGTATAACGAACGTGGAACCGTCCTGTGCGGCGCGTATGTGACGGAGCGCTTGGTTCCGCAGGTGTGCTATGTAGACCACGGTTCGCGAGTGGACTCGATAATCCCCGGCGAAGTGGACAGAGGCGGCGCAATCAATCTGATTACGCCGACGGCAATGACATCAAAGAACGCAACCGGCATGGCGACAACAGCGTTTTTGGTCGAGGTCGCGAAAGTAACGGACGAAGAGATGTCAGCTTGGAAACGCAATTACGCGGACTCGTTCGCCAGAAAAGTTGACCCTGCTGCCGGAGTTTGTCTGGAAGGCTGGATGTTGGACAGCTGATAAATAATCTAAGATACTCAGAACCACCCGTTTTACGGGTGGTTCTTGTTGCACAAACAAAGGCTCCGGGGAAACTCCGGAGCCTTTACGTTTAAATTTCCCTCGTCGCCCAGAAAGCGCTGCCGATTGCGTCACCCATCACGCCTGCTTTTATAGCATCTCCAATTACATAGGTCTCGGGCACAATTTCGTTTAGTTCATCAATCATGCCCTTATCCGGCTTCAAGCCGAACGCTATGACGGCCGTATCGCACGGTATTTTTACCTCTCCGCCATCTGCTTTCCTAACGGTTACACCGTCATTTGTGAATTCCTGAACCGCACACTCCGGCATAAGCTTTACGTTATTCTCCGCCAACAGCCGGGTCAGCGTCGGCCTGCTGAAATGCCGCATATCGCTGTAGAACTGGTCTTCAGTCAGTGTATCCACCAACGTGACGTCACGGCCCTCCATCGCGAGAGCGAGGGCGCATTCCGTGCCGGACAATCCGGCGCCGCAGACGACAACTTGGCTGCCTGTCTCAGTTTCTTTCCGATCAACTACACTGACGTCTTTAACATTCGGCCCGTCAATGCCTTTTATATCCAGGCGAATCGGTTCCGCGCCAACGGCAATGATGAGAGTGTCCGGCGACTCCGCGCGGACTGCCGCGGCGTCAGCCTTTTTGCCGAGTACGATCTTCGCACCGCTCTCTTTCGTTTTGCGCACGGCATATTCGGCATATCTGCGGAACCCGTCTTTGAAGCTCAGTGCGCCCGCTTCCGGCAATCGCCCACCAAGTTTGTCGCCCTGTTCGTACAGAGTTATCTCGTGTCCGCGCTCGGTCAGATACGTTGCCGCCGCCATTCCGCCGGGTCCGCCGCCTATTATCATAACTTTCTTTTTCTTCAGCGCCGGCAGCGGCGTTGAAAATCCCCGATATTCCCATCCAAGCGATGGGTTGACGGCACAGCTGTTCAGGTGCGGACCGAATTCCCGCAGGCAGTACATGCAGCGCAAACATGGCTTGATATCAGCTTCCAGCCCTCTTGCGCCCTTATTTACGAAGTCTCCGTCAGCCATCAATGCCTTTGCCATCGCCACGATATCGGCCTTGCCCGATTTGATTACCTCCTCGGCATGTTCCAGTGTGGAGATACCGCCCACGACCGATACGACCAGATCCGGGCACGCCTCTTTGAACGCGGCGGCATACGGTACATTGACTCCGGCCGGTATGTAGTAGTTTGGCATGTTATAGCTGAATGCCTCACCATACTCCAAGTTCCCCGCCGAGACAACGATCATGTCTATATACCTCTGCGCTTCTTTCATAAACCGGATGCGCTCTTCCAGCGTCGTGCCGCCGGGCAAGTATTCATTACCAACGACACGCATCTCAAGCGGCATCCTGCCCTTTACAGTGCCGTAAGCCGCCTCTAAAAGCTCCAGCGGGAATCTCCAGCGGTTCTGCTCTGATCCGCCGTACTTATCGCCGCGCTGATTCCACAGCGTGGAGAGGAAGCCGGACATAAGATTGCCGTGTGCGTAATGGATCATTGCCATGTCGAACTTTGCTGCCATGCAGCGTTTCAGTGCCGCGACGAAATCATCGATAACAGTCAGCATTTGCGTGCGCGTGATCTCCTGGAACCGGTGCGCGGGTTCGTGATACGGCGCGACGATGGACGGAACCCACGCCCTCCGCCCCTCCGGCAGAGTCATGGCACCCCACTGTCCACCATGGATAAGCTCTGCCGACAGTTTGCAGTCATATTTGTGCAGTTCGTTAGCAAGCATGGTCAGACCCGGCACGTCGTGGTCATTCGTCGCGGATAAACAGCCGTAGAAATCCCGCGCCTCCTCAAAGTTCACCGGCGTGGAGCCGATGGTAACAAGGCTCGCCCCCGTTTTGCCCTGACCGCTGACGAATTCCAGCATCTCATGCGTCACTCTCCCGGACTCATAGTCCGCGTGGTTCGTCACGATAGGTGAATACTGGATACGGTTTTTCAACGTCATGTTGCCGACCTGAATCGGCTGGTACACATGCGGATATTTAGTCAGCGCCATATGAAGTTCCTCCTAAATTTATTTCCCTCACCGCCGAATTTGACGGCGTAATAACACAAAATTGCTGAAAGCTGCATGACCATTTCGATGATTTGCAAATATTGTACCACATTTTTCACCGCAATGCATGGACTTTTTGGCGATTCAGATGTATAATTGCGTGGAGTGAATAAATTTTATATACGAAAGGAGCGGATTGTATTGGCTATAGTAAAAAACCCGCCTATTGAGTCCATGACAGGGGCGTTCGATATAAAAGGGAAAAACGTTGTCGTCACAGGCGGTAACCGCGGTATCGGCCTTGGTATATCGACTGCCTTTGCCCAGTGCGGCGCGAATGTCGCTATACTGTGCAGGAACGAGGAATCCGGCAAATCAGTGGCGGAGAGCTTCTCCAAATACGGAGGGCGGCATACCTGCATTCAAGTTGACATCGCGAACCAAAGCTCCGCCGCCGTGGCCGCGAAACACGTTTACGAGTTCTTTGACCGTGTGGACGTGCTTGTCAACAACGCCGGCATCGGTTCGACGACAAATTTCTTCGCGCCGAACGGGTTGCAGGAGTGGCACAAGATTATCAATACAAATCTGCACGGCGTGGCGAATATGGTTTATTCCATCGTACCCGGCATGAAAGAATCCGGCCACGGCGGCACGATAATCAACATTTCCTCCGTCGGCGGCCAGCGCGTGTCAAACTCACGCGAACATGACAACTCCCCGTACAACGCATCGAAAGCGGGGCTTGATATTTTTACAAAATACTTGGCGCTGACGTTGGGCGACTACGGCATACGTTGTAACGCGATTGCACCGGGGATGACGCATTCGGACTTGGACAAAGACCTGCCTCCGGCCGCATTTGAAATGGCTGAGAAGACATTACCGACACACCGCTTCGGCGAGCCGATTGAAATCGGAGCGCTATGCGTATTCCTGGCCTCCCCCGCAGGGTCGCAGATCACCGGCACAATCATGGTGCATGACGGCGGATTGATGACAATGGTGTAAGGATTTCCCCCTTTTCCCCTTCGCGCACGAAGGGGAAGGGGATGTTCCCATCTGGCTATAAGTTAATTATAATTTGATTAAAGGAGGCATCCATATGGTGGTTAAACCTATTGATATCAAGGCCGATAAGCGGGTGTTTAAAGCTGCGAGTCTTATGGGGCCGCGCAGCGGACTGCCCACGGTGGTTGAGTCTGACAAGGACGGCAATCTGACGCGGATACGGCCTATGCATTATCGGGATTATGTTGACTGGGACAGCAAAAATCCCTGGAAGATCGAGGCACGGGGGAAAACACTTACCCCGCCGGATCGCACACTGCCGGGAGTCTACTACATGTCGTATAAAAAGCGCGTGTATTCAGAAAACCGGGTGAGATGGCCGTTAAAACGTGTTGACTGGGACCCGAAAGGTGAGCGCAATCCGCAAAACCGCGGGAAATCGCCCTATGTACGTATTTCATGGGATGAAGCGGCACAGATCGTCGCTGATGAGCTGTTGCGTATGCGGGACACATACGGCATGTCGGCCGTGCTATCGCAAGCGGATATGCATGGTGAGGGCAAGCACGTCGCACCCAGCCATGGCTGTGCCAACAGATTGCTGTCACTTCTGGGTGGATACACAAGCCAAATGCGCAATCAGGACAGCTGGGAGGGGTACTCCTGGGGCTCGAAAAACGTCTGGGGTGGGGAGCCTGTCGGAGAAATGCAGCCCTCTGGCAATGTGTGGCCGGATATCGCGAAGCATTCAGAACTTTTGCTCTTTTGGGCGGCGGATCCTGAAACCACACCGGTCGGGTTCGACGGGTATATGTCCAGCCGCCTCAATCAATGGCTGAAGAGCATCGGCCTCAAATACGTATATGTTGACCCCGCGCTGAACTACTCAGCGTGCTATATGGCTGACAAGTGGATCCCGATTTTGCCGAATACCGATGCCGCGATGTTTCTGGCGATTGCGTATGTATGGCTGACAGAGGATACGTACGACAAGGAATACGTAAAAACCCACGCGGTTGGGTATGAGCCATTTTTTGACTATGTGCTGGGCAAAGAGGATGGGGAGTCGAAAACCCCGGCGTGGGCCAGCGAAAAATGCGGCGTACCGGAATGGACGATCAAAGCCGTGGCGCGCGACTGGGCGAGCAAAATAACCAGTCTGACGATAGGCAACGGCGGCCCCGGTATCCGCGGCGCGTTTTCGACTGAACCTGCGAGGTTGCAGTCAATCCTGCTCGGTATGCAGGGCCTCGGCAAACCAGGCGTCCATCAGGCAAAGTGGCTGGAGTGGAATCTGCACACGCCTGTATATCAGATGCCGTATCAGGGTGAGGCGGTAATAAACCTGCCGCACCGCGCCGAACTTGTCCGCCCATATGATTCGTCCCGTGAGTGGCTCGCCAAATCGTTGGAAGTGCACAGCCCCGAACGGACTGACGAAGCCGCAAAAGAGGCAAAATCGGACGAGCCGTTTAAGATTCAGGATGATATAGGTCAGGGCCGCTATAAGTTAAGCGAAGTCGCAAGCACGATTGAAGAACTGGCGGAGCTGTGCAAGATCACCGATATCCCGCCGCAACAGTCTGTGCCGCGCTGTATGGTGCATGACGCCATATTGAAAGACAGCATAGAGTGGTGGGGACTGTACTCATTCTGCGGACCAGCAGAGCAGCAGTGGACAAAGCATGTGTTTCCAAGACCGGGGCACTCCCGCCTGCATATGATCTGGACCGACGCGCCCTGTAATGTCACCTGCTGGAATGATGGGTTCAACTTTGTCAAGGCATACCGTTCACCGGAAATAGAGTGCATTGTCGCACAGCACCCATGGATGGAAAACGACTGCTATCTGGCGGACATCATACTTCCCGTCGCGACAAAGTTCGAGATGGATGATATCTGCGACGATGCCGGCGGCGGTACGCTGACATCGGTATTCCGCGAGTATCCGGCCTGCCCGCCAATCGGGGAATCTCTCAACGATTTCGACTGTGTGGCGACTGT
The DNA here is from genome assembly GCA_009785525.1 of Oscillospiraceae bacterium. Classification (GTDB taxonomy): domain Bacteria; phylum Bacillota; class Clostridia; order Oscillospirales; family Oscillospiraceae; genus WRMH01. The sequence continues at coordinate 27,758 of WQWC01000022.1, forward strand.
AGCGAGAAAAATCAGTGAAGACGTCTTTATGGCGTATACGGGTAACGATAAGGCAGTCGAGCGTGTTATTGAACTATTTTGGCAAGGCTCCGGCGTCGCGCATCTTGACACCGAAGATGAGTTCCACAAAAAAGATATCTTCGTTGTGCCGGGCGACACAAGAATTCAGGAGGCGCCGGCGGGGCTCGCCGAATTTGCCGGCAATCCGGATGAGCATCCGCTCTCAACACCGACCGGCAAGCTGGAGTTCACATCGACCGGATTGCTGGAACATTTCCCGAATGACGAGGAACGCCCGCCGTTTCCGAAATGGATAGAGAAAAGTGACCTGCATGATGAGCGGTTGTCAAGCCCGCGCGTGAAGGACTATCCGTATCTATGCATGTCAAACCACGGCAGATGGCGTTTCCACGCAAATCTTGACGACGTGACGTGGAGCCGTGAGATAGAGACGATGAAAATTCGCGCCAAAGACGGCTATCAGTATGAACCGGCGTGGATGCACCCGGCCGCGGCAAAAGAGCGTGGTATAGCGCATGGAGATATAGTGAAGGTCTATAACGAGCGCGGCACGGTTCTGTGCGCGGCGTATTTGACTGAGCGGCTTATACCGCAAGTGATTTATGTCGATCACGGCTCGCGCTTTGACCCGATTGACGTTGAAACGCTTGACCGCGGCGGTGCGATTAACCTGATAACGCCGCACAACAACATTTCAAAACACGCAACCGGGATGGTTGTCTCCGGCTTCCTTGTCGGCATTGATAAAGTCACCGACGAAGAGATGGCCGGGTGGAAAGCAAAATATCCCGAAGCGTTTGCACGTAAAATCGATGAAGCCTGCGGCGTCTGTCTTGACGGCTGGCTGATTGACAGTTGACAATCGTTAATGTAGGGGCGGTCTGTGAGCGCCCCTGCAAAGATACCATAATTAATTAGGAGGTTTTTATGCCGAAAGTATTTACTGTTGATGTTGCTAAGTGCAACGGGTGTTATAACTGCCAACTTGCCTGTAAGGATGAGCATTCCGGCAATGATTGGACGCCTTATGCCAAGCCGCAGCCGGATATCGGCCAGTTTTGGGTAAAGCTCCAGGAAAATGTAGGCGGTACGATTCCGAAAGTTAAGATACATTACATCCCGTATTTGTGCAATCACTGCGAGAAAGCGGCCTGTATGGAAGCCTGCGGAAGAGGGTGCTTCTACAGGCGGGACGATGGGCTTGTTATCCTTGCCCCGGAAAAATGCGATGGGTGCGGCAAGTGTATGAAGGCATGTCCGTATCACGCGATATTCAAAAACGATGAGTTGAAGATATGTCAGAAATGCACCGGCTGCGCGCACTTGCTTGACAATGGCTATAAGTTGCCGCGCTGTGTGGAGGCGTGTCCGACTGATTGTTTGCAATTCGTTGAAGAAGCGGATGCACAGGCCTTCATCGTTGGTTCGACAGTCAATATGCCGGAGACGGGGCTGCGGCCTCGTGTGTTCTACCGCAACATACCGGGCAAATTTATTGCCGGGACAGTATACGACCCAGTTGAGAAAGAGGTTATCATCGGCGCGAGATGCCGGGCGACAAACGGCGGCAAAACTGTTGAGGTGCTCTCCGACGAATACGGAGACTTCTGGTTCAAGGACTTGGCAATGGGCAAGTACGATGTTGTCATAGAGGCAAAGGGCTATGAATACAAGACGTTCGACGCTGTTGACGCAACGATTGACGTCAACTTAGGCGACATCGCCATGGACCGGGTGTAATAGACTATACGCACCGGAACCGCTCCGTCTATAATATAGAGGAGCGGTTCCGGTTATTCATTATGTTTTAGAAAGGTGATGATATTATGCCATATATCAGATTAAGCGTGACGCAAGGGCGTACTTTTACATGCGCACCCTTGGTCTGCGGATAATGCTTATTCGGTTTGGTATTGCGCGTCTAAAATGCTCATAATCTCAGCGCGCATTGCTCGCTCCGCGCCGGGATTCATCCGGTACCAGCGCCAGCGCTGTCCCCGATGATGATTCCGTGCCACAATGATTTCACCTGTTCCCCAAGACCTGATTTCAGTGACGCCGTGTCCGCCCGCAGCCGGACAGTTAAAATACAGGTTCAAATTGTAATCATGTTCGGGGAGCTGAAATGTCCCCCCGCCGCGAGGATTAAAGATACCTCTCAAAAAACCTGGCAGCGTCCGGTGGTATCTGCGAAATGAATACCGGGCCACTATTTCCCGAATCTGCATGAACTCCTCGGAATCATTTTCAAACCTATATACCCGAGAAGTCTCGATGATGTTGCCGTATTCATCAATGAGCCTGCCGTCCTCGACGGTGATACCCTCGACGCGCTCAACATGGATAAGCATCAGCACATTCAAGCTCGCGTTATCGCATATGCGGTTTGCAAATGACAATGGCCATGCAAGCAGCAAAGCGACGCCGATGATGACAATACCCGCCAGTACCCATGCAAAGAAGCGACGTTTCTTTTTCATTACTTTCCTCCCATTCAGAACGAGCCGCGCTTTTACATGTATGTTTTTATTTAACCAATAAGCCCTTTGCTACGTTCTCTTCAATCGCATCTTCAACCCATTGCCATAGTGAGGGAATCGCTGTTTTGACAGGTAGTACGCGTGTTCTCGTACGCTCGGCGGTTGCTTTGAATTTTACCCACGCACTACCTGTACCGCTTTGATGAATGAGATAAAACGACTGAAACCTGTCTACTGCCGAAGCATAGATTGAATCCGGGGTTTCCATAGCATCAAACTCTTCCCAAAGATTACGATATTCATTCGCCTGTTCTTCGGGTAATAATGCAAACAATTTATCTGCCGCTTCACGTTCACGCTCTTCTTTGCCGACATTAGCGGCTATATCATTTGCAGGGGTATCGCCTGCAAAAACTTCTACCAAGTCGTGTACAATTGCCATTTTAATTACACGATCAATGTTTATGCCATCAAGCACACAATGCTCAAACAAAGTCATCGCCATGAGTGCGAAATGCCATGAATGTTCCGCAGCATTCTCGTATCTTGAACCGTCAAACAATGTTGTTTGACGAAATACTTGTTTCATGCCATCAACGATTCCTAAAAATTTGAGCTGATTTTGCAACTTTCCAGTCATTGTTTTACCTCCGAAAACATAAATCCCCCAACCTACGCCGCTTTAACCCTCTTCGAGTGCCGTACGTTGCGTATGAACACGGCCGCTGCTACTACAAGGCAAATCACACCGGTAAACTGATAGCGGAAGCGTGTGGAGTCCCCGCCTAGGGCATATGTCAGGTTTGTTATTATCACAGGCGACAGAAAGTTGCCAAGACCAGGGGCGATGCATAAAATAAACATCGTGGCCGTCGAAGAGTTTGACGGTTCCGTCATGTTCGAGACGTTGAATATACATTGCGGCATGAGAAGATTCAACGCAATGCCGAACATTACCATCGCCGCCATAGACATAGCAAGAGATGTCGGGAACAGATTGAAAATCGTAAATCCTAGGAAAAGCAGGAAGAACGCGGCGGTGATCGTATGGTCATGCAGATACTTCGTTATTTTTTGAAACAAAAATCCGGCACAGACCCCGCCAACCAGCATCACCGATGTCGCTATCCCGGCAGTAGACGCGTCCCCAATGCCGCCGGCCGCGAGATGTGTTGACAGGTTCATCGCTGCGACAATGTGCAGCGTCGCGAACAAGAATATCAATAATGTATGATAGTACACGCCACCGGGCAGCTTCGCCCTATTGTTTGTACCACCGGGCTTTATTTTTTTGTCTTTCGGCAGGAACATAAACACGGCCAGCGCGGACAGAAGTGCCGGCAGCGTCGTCAGATATCCGCCGTACCACACGATTGCTATAAGGAACCCACCAATCAAGCTTGCGGCTATGCCACCGATATTAAGGAACGCCGAAAATGTCCCCGACATAAACCGGCGCATTTTTTCGTCAAAGTTGTCGAACATTATGCTCTGCAGATTTGGGATGCACGTACCCATACCAATGCCGACAAAAACGCTCAAAAGACCTAAATGCCAGAACTGCGTATTCAGGAAAATTGCCGTGAGTCCCGCAAGTGCCATGATAGTAAATCCGGACATTACAGCGCCTTTTTTTGACATCAGCCCATATCTGATAAGCACAGCCGACGCCACGCCGCCCACAACCGACAGCATGGCGTTCAGTGACATCGCTGTTTGTATCGACTGCAGCGACCTCTCCGGGAAAACTTCAGTCGCAATAACGTCAATGGCGGGCATAACCGCGAATTGCGGCATCAGGACTAATGAGGCCAGAAGTATTGTCCACATCATCGCCCTTGTGCTGGGTGTTTTTTCTGTTTTTAGTGTCATTGAAAATTAAATCCTTCCTATATTCCTTGCAATCGTATACGCAGACTGCGTCGCGGTCAGGATATTTTTAGGCGTCACGCAATCGCCGATCTGATAAAACTCCGGAGTGATACCGGACAGCGCGAACGCATCTTCACGCAACGGTATCCGCCCCAGCGGTCTGTTCTGTTGTTGACTATCGGTGACATGAATTGCGCCAGCAGCCAGCCGTGTCCGGCGTGGACTGTCACCATGTTGAATCCGCAGCGTTTTGCCCATGCTGCCGCCTGGCCAAACTTGTCGATGATATACAGTATCATCTCCTCGGTCATCGCTTCAACTTCGCCGTATTTGCTGTCGGCCATATACACAGGGCCGTACAGCGTCCCGCCCATCACGTCCACTTTGCGCCTGATGGCTTCGCTATTCGCGTCCGACCCGTAAGTTTTGCCGCCGGGGTCTTTGATGAATCGGGCGTACATCCCGGCATGACTCAACTCGGCAGACGCCACCGCGCCGTTGCGCGTTATCGCGCTCGCCAATGATGACAGGCCGGGCAGGGTATTCGGGTCGTCCATGCGTATAAGATACGGATAATGCGTACCGGTCGCGCTGTCCACAATACAGTCGCCGATACTGACTGACGCAAATCCGCCGACAGCCTTGCGCTCAAAAAAAGCGATTTCGTCAAGGCTTGGCAGATTATCCGCCCCTACATTGTAATACCCCTGCGGAGCCGAGAAGATGCGGTTACGGAACACGGTGTTCCCAATCGCGAACGGCTCAAACAAACGCGGGTATTTTATTATGCTCATTTTCGCCCCTCCATTTTATTCATGGTAAGACTCCCACCAAATACAGGTGAGAGTCTTAAATTTAATTATCCGTCCGGTTACGCAAGAGGGACATCCCCGGATTGGTATCGGCATCTGTGGTATCAATGTTGTCAAACCCCTTGATTGCCATCGGCTTTGGGCGATATTCAAATTCTCATTGAAGTATATCACGTCATAGGGGCAGGCGTCAACGCAATTGCGGCAGCCGGGGCATATTTTGAGACAATATGTACAAAGTAAACGCGCTAATTGTTGACATTTGCCAAATATTGTGATATATTAGAAATGGATTATTATATTTAATACATACAGATAACACACAGGAGATGATTATGATGAAAAGGACGTTAGCACTGCTGCTGGCTTGCATATTAGTGTTGGGGCAAATTCCACTGATTTCCGCCAGCGCATTGACTGCCGGAGAAAGGCCCCCTATTGATATTCCTGCAACCATTACCAATATCCCAACCGGCTATACTGTAGAACCCGGCACTGCCAATACAGTCGATTGGTCAGGTGTTTGGGATACATTGCGCCCCGGCCAGATTTGGACGGATACGTCGGTGTATTATCCGCAAACAGGCGGGTATTACGATGGCACCGCCATCATTACCATTTATATTTGGGCGAAGCAGTTTGAGAAAGAAAACGGCGAACTCGGCCTGCTGGGTGACGACAGTAACATCACCGTTGAAACAAGAATGGGGCATTTCTCGCTTTACGCGGTGGATTATCCGTTGAGCACAGATGACGCTGTGTTCTATCCACCGAGCGCAGCATCGGACAATGAGCATATTACCGGCGTTGACTTCTCACGAACCGATGACCGGATGCGGTGGAGCATTGATGAGTCGCATATTATAGACGAAGAAGCGCCGTTTGCCATCCGCTACTATCTCTATTTAGCACCCAGAGACACATGGATGATCCGGTTCGCCTATACCACGCTGGGCTCTGAACTCGTGGTCAGGTTTGAGCCGGCGAACGACAACCCGGAATACTGGACGACTGTATGGGTTTTGTATGAGGCATTCTCCTTACAGAATGTGAGCTGGAACAACGGCAACGGCATGAACAGCGGATTCGTCACAGACAACGACCTGGGTATCACCTTTCAACTGGGTAGCAACGCCAATGGAAGCTATCAAAACCAGACGGCTGAATCTGTCAGTTGGAGTGCTAGCAACCTCGCTAACCGCGTACACTGGGCCAACAATGCCCGCAACATAGCCACAGGGCAGCTTTATTGGTGGCATCTGTACTGGTATTCTGGCTCTGGCACCAGAAACTTTGTTATCACCATCAAAGACGCATATACAGACATTGACGGCAATACCCAGGACAGGTCGTATCACATCGGCGTCCCTGGCGGCGGCGGCAACACGTCGATACCGGGTGACCTGGTGCTTTCCAGTGAAGTGCCTTTCAGAATACCGTTTCCGCCCGACAGTCCGTATCGTTGGGACGGTGACACAGGTTATCTGATTTTTGAAGCGCCTTTGCACGCAGAAATTGTTCTGACTGACGAGTTGTGGGACACACTGCAGCCAAAAGGCAATGTCATCATTGAGAAGCAGTTCCCAGATTTCGATTTCAGAGA
>WQWC01000023.1 GCA_009785525.1 Oscillospiraceae bacterium
ATATGCCCAATGGTTGAAGAAGGCGAGGAAGACACACTAAAATCTGCGAAAGAGCATTACGACATGCTGCGAACGCAGATATTTCCGGAGCTTCGCGTGGAGCTTGTTCACGGCAAAATGGCGGCGCGACCAAAAGATGCGGCTATGTCCGCATTCACAGATGGTGAGGCCGATATCTTGGTTGCAACGACGGTGGTCGAAGTCGGCGTTGACGTGCCGAACGCCGCGTTGATTATCGTTGAAAATGCCGACCGATTTGGCTTGGCGACGTTGCATCAACTCCGCGGAAGAGTTGGCAGGGGGGCGCATAAGTCGTACTGCGTTCTGTTTGGCGACACATCGCGTGAGCGGTTGGAAATCATGCGCGAAACGAACGATGGATTCAAAATCGCCGAGGAGGACTTAAAGCTCCGCGGTCCTGGCGATTTTTTCGGTTCACGCCAGCACGGTCTGCCGGAAATGCGGATCGCAAACTTTGCATCTGATATGGCGATTCTAAAAAGCGCTCAAAGCGCTGCCGAAGAGCTTTTGAATGCAGATCCGCAGTTGAACTCGCCGGAAAACAGAAAGCTCGCGGAACAAATCATGCGTTTGTTTGAGATTAATGCAGATAAGCTCAATTGACCCGGACTTGACAAGCTGGCAGTGCTCGTGTATAATCTGGACACAATTTAAGAAGTAAAAAATGAAGGTGCGCGATATGCGATAATAGGGAATCAGGTGCGAAGCCTGAGCAGTCCTGCTGCCGTATTGACTGAGTTGAATCCAGGTGCCATTGAACTCATTTGAGTTTGAGAAGGCGGAGTTTAGTGTTTGAAGTCATAGCCGGAAAACCTGCCTCATTTAAAATGGTGTGGCCATTTAACGTAATGACTCCACAGAGTATGGAGGCAATATGGTTTGTCGCGGGATTTTCGCCTTATTAATCTTGCGGTGAAGATATTTGTCTCGGCTCCGATGAGCCGGGATTTTTGCGTTTAGGAGATAGTATGAACCTGGTCATCTTTGATTTAGACGGCACATTATACCGTACGCATGAGACTCTCATGCCGGCGTTCCGCGAGATGTGCGAGAGATACGGCATCCCGTTGACAGGCGAGAACGAAAATTTTCTGATGTATACAACGACGCAATCGTTTCTGCAGAAAAATGCCCCGGATATGACGGCGGAGCAGCGCGCGGAATTCGGCAAAGAGATCAAGCGGCAAGAGATAGCCTCCGTCAAAGAGCGCGGCAGGCTATTCGACGGCGTCCGCGAAATGCTGGATTCCCTGCGGCGTAACGGCGTGGAAATGGTAATCTGCGGCATGGGCACTAAAGATTATATTGAAGCGGTGCTTGAGCGTTGCGGAATCGCCGGGTACTTTAAGAAGATATACCATCGTGTCGAAGGTTTGACCAAAGCCCAGGTGATGAAAACGCTGCTTGCTGAGATGAAATCAGATCAATGCGTAATGGCTGGGGACAGTATCACCGACATAACCGCCGCGAGGGAGAACGGTGTGCCGTTTATCGGTGTTACCTACGGCTACGGTGCGGAGGATATTCAAGATTCTGACGCGCTTGTTCACGATGTGAAAAATCTTCAGGCGGAGATATACAGGTTTTTGATCTATTCGAGAATCGAACGGGAGATTTTCGCACTGCCGAAACCATGTGTAATCGGAATAAATGGAATTGACACATCGGGTAAGACCGTGTTTTCGGACAACCTATGCAAACATCTTCAACGCAGAGGAACCATCGCTCAGGTTTTACACGGCGACGATTTCCACAATCCTCTCGCGGTGCGTAGGGCGGACGATTCGCCGGAGGGCTACTTAAAACACGCGTTTGATGTCCCAAGACTGCACGGACTGATACAGGGACTTAAATCAGGGAAGATGACTACGATTGATTTACTGGACTTAGACTCCGATAAATACAGCGAAAAGACTTTCGAGCCAACGGATGTGATCATAGTTGAGAAAGTGCTGTTATATCGTGAGCCGCTGAAAGCGCTTTTTGACTACAGAATTTTTATCGACATAACGTATGAAAAAGTGTTAACCAGAGCAAGGGAGCGGGATGTGCCTAAGTATGGCGAAGACTATCTGTTGCGATACAAACATCGGTACATCCCCGCACAAAAGTTGTACATAGATGCGCATGACCCGAAAGGGAGTAGTCAGCTTGTTATAGACAATAACGACGTTCAAAGGCCGGTAATATTATGAAGGTAAAGATAATAATCACGATATGCGCGAGTCTGGTGGTGCTGGTGCTTGGAATCGCCCTAGGCAGTGTAAATATACCGCCGGGGGAGATTTTTGCCATAATACGCTATCGACTGACGGGGACAGAGTTTACCGAAACTGTAAACAATTCCACCGCTATTGTGTGGAATCTGCGGTTGCCGCGTGCGTTGTTGGCATTTATTGCGGGAGGCGCCTTGTCAGTCAGCGGCGCCGTTATGCAGTCGGTGCTACGCAATCCGTTGGCGAGTTCGTTTACGCTTGGGGTGTCTTCCGGGGCGTCCCTTGGCGCGGGGATTGTCATTCTGTTGGGGATAACAATCCCGGTGGCGGCGATGTTTACACTGCCGGTGCTTGGATTTGCGTTTGGTATCGGGACAATCTTTTTAGTGATAGGGTTTGCCTCAAAAGTTGACAGCCAAATGGATAACAACACGATCATACTTACCGGCATGGTATTCTCCCTCTTTGTCAACGCGATAACAACGCTTATGTCAGCGTTGGCCAGGCAGAATCTGCAGCAGCTTATATTATGGCAGATGGGCAGCTTTTCTATGCGGGGTTGGGAGGCGATTTATATTCTGGCGCCCGCTGTCGTGGCGGGGGTGATATTTATCACACACTTCAACCGAGAGCTTGATATTATGACCTTCGGCGAAGAACAGGCGAAGACGATGGGCGTGAATCTAAAAAGAGTGAAGTGGACGCTACTTATATTATCGGCCGCCCTCACTGGCGGCGCGATTGCATTTGTTGGCGTGATAGGTTTTGTGGATTTAGTCGCGCCGCATATAGTACGCCGTATTTTCGGCTCTTCGCACAGATATGTGATTCCTCTATCAGCACTGTTCGGTGGTGCATTTATGGTGATATGTGATTTAGTCGCGAGAACGATTATAGCGCCAAGGGATTTGCCTGTCGGTGCGGTGACGGCGTTTTTGGGCACGCCGTTCTTCGCATATATCTACTTCTCCAAACGCGCGAAAAAAGCGCAAGTGAGGTGAGTGCAATGCTGACTTTAAAAAACGTATCAGTCGGATACACAGGCGCTGACGTTGTCAAAAACATCACGCTTAGTGTGGAACAGAATGAAAATCTGTCAATAATCGGGCCGAACGGCTGCGGAAAGACGACGCTTTTAAAGGCTGTGGCAAATCTGCTGCCTTTTAAGGGAGATATCGAAATCAGCGGCAAACCAGTGCACGAGATGAGCCATCGGGAAGTCTCGTTAAAAATCGCGCTTTTGAGCCAGCTGTCCGGCATATATTTTTCATATTCTGTGTTCGACACGGTGATGATGGGACGGTATCTGCACATAAAAGACAAGTTTTTGGGGCTGCCGTCTGACGAAGACAGAGAAAGTGTGATGAAAACCCTTGAGGTGATGGATTTATCCAAAGAAAAAGATAGATCAATAACAACACTGTCCGGCGGACAGCTGCAAAGGGTGTTTCTTGCCAGAACGCTTGTGCAGGAGCCGGAGATTATTCTGCTGGACGAGCCGACAAATCACCTGGACTTGAAATATCAAATCGAACTGATCGACTTCTTGAAAAAATGGGCGCAGAGCGGTAATCGCACTGTCATCGGCGTGTTGCACGATATCAATCTCGCGATGAAGCTCAGCGACAACATTCTCGTTATGAAAGACGGCGAGATTCAAGTACACGGCAAAGTGAACGCGGTTATAAACGACAGTCTGTTGCGGCAAGTATACGATATAGACGTGGCGCGATATATGAGGGAATCTTTGAAGATTTGGGAAGAATTGAGGTCGTGAGGGGGATGCCCTTGTCTTTACCTGCCAACAATGATATAATAATCGCAATAACACGCATTACCATTATAAATTGGAGGCCAAAACACATGAGTATCAGTAGTGAGCAAATTAAACAACACGCCGCGTCACTGGGGATGGCGTTGTGCGGTGTGGCGAGTATCGACAGATTTGAGACTTCCCCGGAAGGCTGGCACCCGTGCGATATTCTTCCTGGCTGTAAATCTGTGATTGTCGTCGGTGCGCGGTTGATAGATGGAGTTGTACAGGCAAATTTCCGCGCGTTTGAAGAGGGGAAGGATCACTTGAAAGGCATATTCGGCACATACGGATACACAATGCTGCCGAATTTTGAACTCACGTACATCTGCTACGCGATGGCGCAGTACATAGAGACGAATTCAAGCGAGATTGCCACGCCGTGTTCAACAGGGCCGATGACAAACGGGATACAGATTAGCATACGCCACGCTGCGGTCGCGGCTGGGCTTGGTGAGTTCGGGTATTTAAGTATCGTGTTGACTCCGGAATACGGCCCACGCCAGCGCTTCGGTGTGATACTGACGACGCTGGAGTTAGAGCCGGATCCGATGTACGGCGGCCCTGCGCTATGCGGAGGTGAGAAGTGCGGAATATGCGCAAAAGTTTGTCCGACCGGGGCAATCAGGGAACCCGGCACGCATGAGCTGGAGCATGTTGAGATGGGCGGCAAGGAATACGACTATACGAAAGTCCATTTTGCAAAATGCCGCAAGTCGCTGCAAGCGATGACAAAAGCGCTTGGTGGCAAGGAAGACTATTTGCCGGAGAAAGAACCGACGATGGAAGACCTCGCCGCGGGGGAAAGCCGTATGCCGATAGACGCGATGGGGCTTATGCACATTAGCTCCTGGCACTGCGGCAGATGCCAGACCTATTGCCCGGCCGGAAAATGGGGAGAACGGTATAAGAAAACAGGCCTAAGCCATGGCCCTGTGTTTATTGAAGAGAAGCTATAGAAAAGAAGACCACCTGTGTAGATAAGTCGTTGCTGATTAGACCCTGTGCGGGGCTGTCGTCCCGGCGTCCCGCGGACGACCGAGCCGGTCGCCCCTATAATGTAAAATCAAAAATACTTTACGCCTGTCGGTATTTATAACCGGCGGGCGTTTTGTTTGATAATTTACGCAAAAGACTTGCAAAAGAGCCGCATTTTGTATACACTTAAACAATAGGCAAATAGGTATCTAAAACACGCGATGGAAGGGATAATATGGAGTATAGTTACAAACTGTCACAACTGACGGAAGATTTGCAGGCGGATATCATATACCCATCCGTCGATTTTGAGGATGTGTTGATATACACCGGGGACGTGCATCGGCCGGGCTTGCAGTTGGCGGGTTTTTTTGATTACTTCGACCCCACTCGCATACAGCTTGTCGGGCGCATGGAATCGGCGTATATGGAAAAACATTCGCCGGAAGAGTGTCGAAAAAAATGGGAAGCGCTGTTGGAGCAGAAGATGCCTGCCCTGATAATGTGCCACGGCGCGGAAATAACGCTGGAGCTGATATCAGCCGCAGAAAAATACGACGTGACGGTACTCAGCACCGAAGCGGACACGACGGATATTATGTCATCAATCATAAGAATTGTAAGACGAGCCGTTGCGCCGAGCATCACGCGGCACGGCGTTCTTGTCGAGGTATACGGCATCGGACTTTTTCTGGAAGGGGAGAGCGGCATCGGCAAAAGCGAGGCGGCGGTTGAACTGTTAAAACGCGGCCATCGTCTGATTGCCGATGACGCCGTTGAAATAAAAGCCGTTGATGTCAACATGCTGCAAGGCACGGCGCCTGACCTTATACGGCACTATATTGAGATACGGGGCATTGGTGTTATCGATGTGCGCCAGATTTTCGGTGTGGGTGCTATAAGGACGCAGCAGAACATCCATCTTGTTGTCAAGTTGGAGCCGTGGAATGACGGAACGCATTATGACAGACTGGGAATAAATGAAGAAACGGTCAATATACTGGGTGTTGAGGTCGCCACCGTGACAATACCTGTGCGGCCGGGGCGCAATCTAGCCGTTATCCTTGAAGTTGCGGCGATGAACCAGCGCCAGAAATTCATGGGATATAACGCGGCAATAGAGTTCACAAAGCAGATAAACAAGTATTTTGACGATCAAATGAAATGAGGTGCGTCATGGATGCGATATCAAAGGCATTAGAGGTCTCCGGACGCTTGCTGCCCACAATAGAGTGCAGACTCAATGAACCGATGAAAAACCACACCTCATTTAGAACAGGCGGTCCTGTCCGCGCAATGTTTCTCCCGAAAAGCGCTGAGGAATTGACGGAACTCAGCGCCGTGCTGAGAGAATCCGGCGTCCGGCCGTTTATAATGGGCAATGGCACAAATCTGCTTGTGGATGATAGAGCGTTTGAGATTATCGTAATCAAAACGACTGAACTCAACAATATTGCGCAAACAGGCGAAACAGAGATAACGGCGGCAAGCGGAATCATACTCGCAAAGTTGGCGTTATTCGCCTGTGAGAGGGGATTGGCAGGTTTAGAGTTCGCCCACGGAATCCCCGGCACACTCGGCGGTGCGGTGTCAATGAACGCAGGCGCTTACGGCGGGGAGATGAAAGACGTGATTCAGGTGACCACGGCATTGAATCCGGAGACGGGGGTGTTTTCCGTGACAGACGATGAGCATGACTTTTCGTACAGACATAGCCGGTTTCTAGATAATGAGGACATAATACTGTCATCGGCCGTACGGCTGCGGAAAGACGATGCCGCCAAAATCCGGGCGAGAATGGATGAGTTGAGTCAACGCCGCCGTGAATCCCAGCCGCTTGACTTACCCAGCGCCGGAAGTACGTTCAAGCGTCCGCAAGATGGTTATGCCGCTGCGCTGATTGAAGAAGCTAGGCTGAAAGGTTTTGCTATCGGGGGCGCGGTAGTCTCAGAAAAACACTCCGGCTTTATAGTAAACAGGGGGGACGCATCGTTTAAAGATATCATGGCGGTTATTGAGCATGTGAGGGAGACGGTTTTCAGAAGATTTGGCATTGCACTTGAGACGGAAGTCAAGATTTTAAGATAGAGAGGGTCTAAGTATGGAACTAATAATAATTTCAGGATTGTCAGGTGCGGGGAAGAGCCGTGTTGCGGCCGTACTGGAAGACATGGATTTCTATTGCGTGGACAACATGCCGGTGTCGATGATGCCGAGATTCGCCGAACTGTGCCTGGACACCCGCGGCAAGTATGAAAGAGTCGCCTTGGTTACTGACGTGCGCGCACTCGAAGATATCAGCGAATTTTTCGCAGCCTTGGACGAGATGCGTGAAATGAACTGTGAAATCAGGATTCTGTATGTCGAGGCTGAAGTGGAGACGATTGTCAAACGCTATAAAGAAACGCGCCGCCGCCATCCGCTGGATGTGGGGTTCAGCGGACTGGAAGATGCCGTCCTGGCGGAGATAAAAAGGCTGTCCCCACTGAGGGCGCGGGTCGACGAGATAATCGACACAACGGGTCTCACACTGGGGAAATTGCAGCGGATGCTATTCACGCGCATGGAAGGGCAAGAGAGCAACAAAGCGCTTAACGTCAACATCAAATCGTTCGGATTCAAGCATGGCATCCCGATAGAAGCGGACCTGATGTTTGATGTCAGGTTTATGCCGAATCCGCATTATATCGCGGAGTTGCAAGCCAAGACAGGGCTTGAAGCCGAGGTGAAAGAGTATGTTTTCGCCCATGAGCAAAGCGCTGAATTTTTTCAGAAGCTCTGCAATATGATGGACTTTCTTCTGCCGCATTACATCGAAGAAGGTAAGCGATATCTGGTGGTCTGCATCGGCTGCACGGGAGGACGGCACAGGTCGGTTGCGATATCAGAAACATTGATGGAACATTTAAGCAAGAACGGCTATCCGGTTGACTGTGTACACAGGGATATAGAGAAGGGACAGCTTTAAAAAAACGATTAGCTGGCTTGAATGATGTGCCCGCACTTGTTGCGTATATCGCAAATATGTACACAAAAGATGAATAGGGTACATGGCGCTTAAACTATAGAGGGAGATAGAGTACATTGTCATTCTCATACAAAACAAAACTGGAACTGTGCAAACTCCCCACGGGCGGGGAGTGTTGCGCTGTGGCTGAGTGTTACGGGATGCTTCTGTACGGCAACACGTTCAGCGAGCGGGAGATTAAAATAATCACCGAGAACACGAGTCTTGGCGAGCGGCTTATCACGCAGTTTCAGAACGCGTTTGTAATATCGTTTGATATGCTACCGGACATGGAGAAACCGGGAAAAAAGGCGTATATTATTAACGACGCGGATAAGCTCAGGCGGATTTTTGAGGCTTATGGATTCACCCCAGGGAATCATCTGGCGCACCATATAAATCTCGGCGTCCTTGAAGAAGATTGCTGCCGCCGGAGCTTTATCAGGGGCGCATTTCTGGCCGGCGGGGCGATAACTGATCCTGTGAAGAGCTATCACTTAGAGCTGGTGACCGACCATTTCAACGTAAGCCGTGAGACGTATTCGCTGCTGCTGGAGATGGGTTTTTCCCCAAAAGAAACGGAGCGAAGCGGGAATTTCATCACGTACTTCAAGCAGAGTTCCGCGATAGAGGACTTCCTCACGCTAATCGGCGCGCCGATTTCCGCGATGGAGCTGATGTCGGCGAAGATTGAGAAAGATATGCGCAACACCGTTAACAGAAAAGTCAATTGCGACACCGCCAACGTCACAAAGATGGTGGACGCCGCGGGGAATCAGATTGAGGCGATTACGAAAATCCAGGCCGCCGGGGGATTTGCTTCTTTGCCGGAAAAGCTACGGCAGACAGCGGAATTGCGGATTGATAACCCGGAACTCAGCCTGAAGGAGCTCGCGGAGATATCAACGCCGCCGGTGACGAAGTCTTGCTTGAATCACCGCCTGAGAAAGCTTATGGAGCTTGCAAATATGGCAAGCCGGTAGGAGACGTGTGGCTTATGGTATGCTGTGTTATTTATTGCGGTGATTATGTAGATAATTTATGTTAAGAACAGAAAAATAAAAGGACAGGTGAACATATATGCCTAAAACCAAAGAACTGCTTCCAGAGGATACTGTTATCGCCTGGAATAATGGCCCGCTGGATGAATACCGCAGATTTTTCCGGCAATCAACAGGCAATGATGAAATCAAGGCGGGTAAAAATGAGTTTAACACATGGCTGTTTATGCAGACCGGCAAAACTTTGAAGGAAGCATTGGACGAATACCGAAACCCTTCGGGGCAAAAAGACATGAAGGATATATTATCAGAACGGCGGTTTGAAATAATATCCAAAGCAGCCAAAACTTTTATTGTAGCCTTCGATGAAGCAATAAATGCGCTGGGATACGATTATGGAGGAAGCATAGGAAGCGGGTATGGTTGGAGTCTGCTTATGATAATTTATGGAAAAACCGAGACAAAAAGCAGGCAGTGTCCCGCCCGGATTTATATCGGGGAAAATTGGACTGCATTAAGGTTCTACCTAAATAATATAGACAAACACCGCGCCTATGTAGAAAACGCGCCGGAGCATGTTAAGGAAATATTTTTCGGAGGGCAGGATTGCCCTTGCAGACCAGACTGCTCTGCTAAGGCGAAAAAGTACACCATAGGTGATAAGCAATTTGTCAAATGCACCCATGCGGATTTTAGGGTTACAAACCCCAATGTCGATAAGTTGCCCGATTACATGGGGTTGCTACATGAGTTTTATCCGGTTAGAAAATTGAAACAAATAGTATAAGCATTTTCTACAGTTATAGGAGATTTACATGATAAAAGTCAACATCGAAGGCACTCTCAATTTCATAGACGAAAGCGAACTGCGCGGAACCGGCACGGCGCGGGACTTCAATATGTCGGCCGACACAGGCTGGGTTAATTTGCCGAAGTCCACGGAAAACTTGGCGGAGATAAAAGAAGTTGCCGGTAAAATACGTGGCGAATCTGAGGCGCTTGTGGTCATCGGTATCGGCGGGTCTTATCTCGGCGCTCGGGCGGCTATTGAGTTTATCAAAAACACTCCGGATTCAACTGATATATATTTTGCCGGGAACAATGTGTCCGGCGAGTATTTGAAGTGGATAATTGACCGTATCGGTTCACGGGATTTTTCTGTGAACGTCGTGTCAAAATCAGGCTCCACAATAGAAACGGCGATCGCCTTGCGGTTTTTTAAAGAGCTGCTTTTGACAAGATACGGCCAGGCGGGGCTGAAGCGCAGGCTTTATATCACGACGGACGCAGGTTCGCCGCTTTACGAAATGGCCGCCCGCGAAGGATATCGCTGCCTTGAAATGCCGCCCGGTGTCGGCGGGAGGTATAGTGTCCTGACAGCTGTCGGTTTGTTGCCCTGCGCTGTCGCTGGAATTGATATTGACGAGATGATGCTCGGCGCGCGAGAGGAGATGGAGACGGGGCGGGATAACGCCGCGCTGTATGCGTCTTCGCGGCAGGCGCTTTATCGGGAAGGTAAGAAGATAGAGATTCTGGCCTCGTTTGAGCCTGTATTCAAGTCCATGGGGGAATGGTGGAAACAGCTTTTCGGCGAGAGTGAGGGCAAGGCCGGGCGCGGAATATTTCCGGCTTATGCCGATTACACGGCCGACTTGCACTCGCTGGGGCAGTATATTCAGGAGGGCGAGCGGACGCTGATAGAAACGTTCGTCACCTTTGACCGGCCGCGCGTGGAACTTGATATTCCGGGCGGGCCGATACATGACGACAAAATCGGCGCGTTGGCTGGGCTTGATCTGGGCGAGATCAACCGCGCGGCGTCCGAAGCTGTGAAAAAAGCGCATATCGACGGGGGAGTGCCTGTTATAGAGCTGCACGCACCGGGGTTGACAGCCGCATCATTCGGTGCGCTTGTGTATTTTTTTCAACGATCCTGCGCCATCTCGGCGACGATTTCCGGCGTTTATCCGTTTGACCAACCGGGCGTGGAGGCGTATAAGAAAAATCTGTATGCGATACTCGGACTTTAGAAATTTAGGTTGAATGATTGTCCGGGAAATGGTAAAATGATGTAGCAACTAAAATGAAAGAGGTGTTTCAACATGGTTAAAGTGATAATGGGCCTGAAAGGCTCCGGAAAAACTAAACAGCTTATAGAGCTGGTTCACAACTCGCTTGAAGAAGAGCGTGGGGATGTTGTCTGTATAGAAAAGGGTGTAAAGCTTATGTATGATATCCCGCATAAAGTCAGGCTTATTGAGGCTACACAATATGATTTTGACGGATATGTTTTTCTAAAAGGATTTATCAGCGGCCTGCATTCGGCTTATTATGATATAACGCATATTTTTATAGACAGTGTGCTTCGCATAATCGGGGTTGACGGTATTGACGACAGGCTTGAAGAATTCCTCGATTGGTGCGATGCTTTCAGCAAGCGTGAACATGTGAAGTTCACAATAATCGTAAGTGCGGACGTTTCACTAGCCACTGCGGGGATTACAAAATATTTCTAGTAAAATGAGACTGCTGCTGCATTGCTGCTGTGCGCCGTGCGGGAGTCATGTGATAGAACTTTTGTCGCAGTCCTATGATGTAACGGTTTTGTTCTACAACCCGAACATTGACCCGCCGGAGGAATACGACAAGCGATTGGCGGAGTTGCGACGGATGCTTGAGTTGCCGGATTATGCAGGGGCGGAGTTTGTCACGGGCGAATATAATGCAGAGGCGTTCAACGCCGCAACGGAGCTGTTCTGGGACGAGCGCGAAGGCGGACGCCGATGTGAAGTTTGCTTTGATTTGCGTCTGCGTGAAACGGCTCGGCTCGCGGCTGGCGGGGGATATGGCTATTTCACGACAACACTGTCGGTCAGCCCGCACAAAAACGCGAAACTGTTGAACGAAATCGGCGGCAAGCTTGAACAGGAATATGGCGTTGAATATTTGTGCGCTGACTTCAAGAAACAGGATGGATATAAACGCTCTATTGAGTTGTCAAAAAAGTATGGATTGTACAGGCAATCATACTGCGGGTGTTTACCTTTCTTGAAAGAAAGGTAAACTGAACTTTATGGCGCTTCGCGGCGCTTTTAGGCATGTTTGGAGGTAAAATGACGGACGGCACAACACGAATCCGGAGGCTTGCGCTTTCCGGTGTTATCGCGGCGCTTTACGCAGCCTTGACGATAGGAACTGTATTCATAAGCTTCGGGCCGCTTCAGTTCCGCGTTGCGGAGGCGCTTACGGTATTGCCGTTTTTCTTTCCGCATTCAGTCTGGGGCGTTTTTGTCGGAGTCGTTGTCTCGAACATTTTTAGCCCCTACGGCCCGCTTGATATTGTAATCGGATCATTGGCGACGCTTATAGCCGCGTTATGCACTATGCGGATAGGCATTATCAACAGGGACTCATTCAAGCTAAAAGTTTTGGCTTGCCTGCCGCCGGTGATCATCAACGCGATTGCTATTGGCGCGCTTATCGCTTGGGCGTATGCAGGCGGGGGCGCCGCATTCTGGCCCGCCTTTGTTGCATTTGGACTTCAAGTAGGATTAGGTCAGCTCGGCGTTCTATACATTATCGGACTGCCAATCCTGCATTTTCTGCCGGGGACACCGGTGTATAAGCTTATAACAAATCTATATGATGGAAAGAGTGTGAGGCTATAATGAAAGTAACAAAAGCCGTGATTCCCGCTGCGGGGTTTGGTACGCGGATGCTGCCATGGTCGAAATCTGTGCCGAAAGAAATGCTGCCGATTGTGGACAAGCCGGCGATACAGTACATTATAGAAGAAGCGGTGGCTTCCGGCATAGAGGATGTCTTGATTATAACCGGCAGGGGAAAGTCTGCGCTTGACGACTACTTCGATTACTCGCCGGAGCTGGAGAGCAAGCTTTCGCTCTCGGGCAAATTGTCGGATTTGGAGGAAGTGAGAGGCTCGGCGGATATCGCAAACATATTCTACGTGCGCCAGAAAGAGATGAAAGGTCTTGGCCATGCCATATGGCGGGCGAAGGCGTTTGTCGGGAATTCACCGTTCGCCGTGTTGCTGCCTGACGATATTATGATGGCAGACAAACCGGTGATAAAACAGCTTATCGAAGCCGCCGAAAAATACAACGCCTCAGCGGTTGGCACACAGAAGGTGAGTCTTGACGTCATTTCCAAATACTCATCGCTGAAAGTGTCTGCGCTTGAGGACAGGGTGTTCAAAGTATCTGACATGAACGAAAAGCCAACACCGGCAGAAGCGTTTTCCGAATATGCAATTCTTGGCAGATATGTACTTACACCTGAGATTTTTGAGTTACTTGCAAACACCCAACCGGGCTATGGCGGGGAGATTCAGCTGACGGATGGCTTAAACGCGTTGTGCAAACAATCAGATATGGTAGCTGTAGATTTCGAGGGCAAGCGATACGATGCTGGAAATTTGCAGGGCTATCTTGAGACTATGGTTGACTTCGCGTTGCGGGACTCCAATGTTGGGGATTGGTTTAGGGATTTTATTGGGGGTAAGGTGTAGATATGGATGACAAAATGCTTGAAGTAGCAAAAGAAGCCGTTGTCGCAGTGGCAAAAGAGGGATATCAAGATGCTGCAAAACCCGTGCTTGAACCAACAGGCAAAGCTTTGGGGCTGCTACCTAGAGCAATAAAGGCAGCTTTTTTACCGTTGGAGAAATGGATTATAGGGAGAGAGTACAACTTAGCAGAGACGGAAAAACTACTTGAACAGAAATTGCAAAATGTTAGCTTAGATAAAATTAGTTCGCCTGAGGCTTACATCGGAGTTCCAGCTCTGCAATACATAAGCTATTGTGTGGATAGCGAGGAATTGCGAGATATGTATGCAGAATTATTAGCAAAATCAATGAATGAAGCTACACGAAACGGAGTTCATCCGAGTTTTGTGGAAATAATCAAACAACTCTGCCCAGATGAGGCTAGAATTATGAAAATTGTGGATAGTGTCGTCCCTGTGATTACAGTTCGGTATGAAAATAGAAAGGGCGATGGATACGATATTTTGCGAAACTTCTCAAATATTGGAGAAGAGGCCGGATGTGAATACCCCTACAATATTCCTCAATATCTAGATAATATGGAGCGCCTCGGCATAATCAGCACAAATGTTCTAGGGTCACTTCTTGATAAAAGTGTCTACGCCCCGCTAAAAAATCATCCAAGTGTTAAGGCTCTTGAGGCACATTATGTGCAAAATGAGCCCCAATATTTGGAAACTGTTGATGGGGAGGTATCTGTACAATTTAATGAGAGGTATTATTACCTTACAGATTTTGGACGTTCATTTAAAACAATTTGTATAACTCCAATAAGTTAACTTTTATTGAAATCGAGATAGTTTGACTTCTCAAAATCCGGCCTCTAATTCATCACTTTCATTAACACAAACCAAACCCCCGGAAATACTTCCGGGGGTTTGCCTATTATTACGAAATACTTACGCCATTTCCAACAACGTGCGTTTTACCATTGTCTTCGCAATCTGCACCTTATACTTCGTCGCCTCGAACGGGCTGGCTTCTGCCACGGCGGCTTCACCGGCGGCTTCTGCGATGGCTTCGTTGATCGCCTTGCCGCGCAGGGCGTCTTCAGCCTTGAACGCGCGAACCGGTACAGGGGCCACGGCACCCAGGCAGACACGCGGTTCGTCGCCTGTGACAATTGCGCAGTTGACTATCGGGAAGTCAATTGACTTGCGTATCGCCATTTTTTTGAATACGCTCTTCGCCCCGGCTGGCAGTGCGGGGATCACGATCTCGGTGATAATCTCATCGGGATCAAGCGTTGTGCCTTTAAGCGTATCTGCCACGAAGAGTTCTTCGGCGGACAGTGTGCGCTTATTTGTGATGATTTTGGCATTAAGCGCAATCAGCGCCGTGGATACGTCAGACGATTGTACGGTGTAACAGCCGCAGTTCAGACATCTCTTGGCTTCTTCAAGTGCTTCATCCGAAGTCGGGGATTCAGAATCCTCCAACTCAAGGCCGCGTTTATCGACTGCAAGTTCACGCAGTTTCATTGCGGTTTTGACCAGAATGCCATCAGAATCGACTGTGGTAAATCCGTCGGAGCATTCACATCCGGCACCGGCCAGAACTTCCAGATACTGATTCACACCGGCTGCGGCACGCCGTCCGTTAGCGAGTGCGCCGACAACGGTGTTAGGCCCGGTTGTCGCGTCACCGGCTGCGAACACGCCTTCGCGTGAGGTCATGTGCGATTCTTCGTTGACGTCAATCAAGCCGCGCGGGCTCAACTGAAGATGATACTTTTCATCCAGGAAGCTCAAATCTACTTGCTGACCAACGGCCATAAGGATGTTCTCGGCATTTACGACTTGAGTATCATTATCATCGTATTGCGGATTGAACCTGCCGGTCTCATCCCATGGGCTGATGCATTTTTTAAGTTCCATACCCTGGAGTTTGCCGCTCGTTTCAACGACTTTTGACACGCCCCAAGACGGCATGATGATAATACCCTCTTCCTCGGCCCTTTCGATTTCCTCACTGCTTGCAGGCATACGATCCCGCGGTTCAAGACATGCCAGCGTGACTTTATTCGCACCGAGGCGTTTTGCGGTGATGGCAACGTCCATCGCAACGTTTCCGCCGCCGATGACAAGGACTTCTTTACCGACCTTGCCGTCCATCCATTTCTTGACTTCCATCAGGAAATCAAGGCCGAACACAGTTAACTCTTCACCCGCGATGCCGACAACGGGGCGTTTCCACGCGCCGGTGGCGTAGCAGATACTGTCATACTTGTCATCAAGTTCCTGCGGCATGATGTTTTTGCCAAGCTGAACGTTCAGTTTGAACTCAACGCCCATTTTCTCAAGTGCTTTGACAACATTACGCACGATGTCTTTCGGCAGCCTGAAAGCGGGGATAGCATACATAAGCATACCGCCGGCTTCTTCCTTCGTCTCGTACACAGTGACTTTGTTTCCGGCTTTCCGCAGATAGTACGCGGCGGAGAGGCCGGACGGGCCAGCGCCGACTATCGCGACAGATTTGCCTGTTTCAGTCTTCGGCGGTGCGTAAAACTTATCGGTGTTAGCCATGATATAGTCGCCGAGTGAACGTTCAACTCCGCCTATCGCCACGTTTTCGTCTGTCTGACAGCGATTACAGGCGCTTTGACAGAAGTGTGCGCAGACACGGCCGGTGAAAGCGGGGAATGGGTTCATGCTCATAAATATCTCAGCGGCTTTGTCCCAGTTGCCTTTACGCATCTGCTCAAAATACGCCGGTTTGTCGATACCTGCGGGGCACTCTGATATACACGGAGTGTCATGGAAGCGCTTGCCGCCGAATGCGGAGTGATAGCGGTTGTCGCCCAAAATAGCGAAGCATTCGTCTCCACCTTTGCGGCTGCAGTGGAAGCGGTTTTCCGGTTTGCGGAAGTACCAGCATCTCGGAAGCTGGGAGACGTTGCCGCCTATGGTACCCATATCGCGCAGATGCGGGGAGGCGACAGCGCCGGCCGCCTGAGCCAGAGCCTGGAACTTTTCTTTAACAATGGGACTATCGGCAATATCGGCAAGTCTGGTGAGTGCGCCGACTTTTAATGTGCCGCCGTCTTCTTTTATGTAGTCCAGCCCCGGGATTGATTTGAGATTGACGACCCGTGCGGGATGAACGGGAAGTATGTTGTCTTTAATTGTGCCTAAAAGATCAGTACCGCCTGCGATCACGCGGGCTTGACCTGTGGCCAGCGTGGATTCAACCTCTTTTACGGTTGCCGCGTTAGTATGCTGAAAAGGTTTCATATATTCTTCCCCCTTCTACGCCTTGCCAAGCGCTTTAAGTATTTTATCCGGAGTTGCCGGCGGATCTACCCATACGCCGATTGCGTTGTGAATCGCGATGACCACCATGTGCGTGTTTGCCAGAGAGTGGCTTATGCCGGAAGCTCCGTAAGCCGCGTTCCCGGCGCGGGTTTCAAGGAACTGCCGCTCAACAGGCGCGACGTCAAGCATCGTTGGTTTTTTATAGTCGATCATATTGTTGTTCAGCCGAACGCCTGTTCTATCGTCGTATACAAAATCCTCAAGAAGCTGACAGCCTTGGCTGAAGTACATAACCTGGTCAATCTGACTTTCCAGTGACGTCGGGCGCAGGACTTTACCGGGGTCTGCGACAACGCCGAATCTCAGGACTTCAACTTCGCCGGTATCAACATCGACTGCTACTTCGCAGTAAGCCGTGTTCATTGTATCCAGCATTTTGCCGAGGCCAAGGCTCCAGATAGCGGCGGGCGGTCTGCCGTGATATGTCGCTATCAAGTGACGTGTTGTAGCCTTGTGAAGCGGAACGGCGATAGACGGGTCAGCTTTGACGATAACATGGCCGTCAACTATATCAAGCGCTTCCGCCTTATAGCCTTTAAGCGGACTTGGAGTTGGCGGACCACCCATCATACCCGGAGGAGGCGGATTTTCCGCGTCTTCGGCTGCCCATTCAAGGATTTGTTTTTTCAGCAGGTTGGCGCATTCTTTCATTGCCCATGCCGAGGCCGTGCTGCCGTCCGACCCGCCGCCGACAGGCGTGAAGATCTCACGGTAATCGAAGTCAACAACAACTTCGTCATATGTGACGCCAAGCTCTTCAGCGACGACCATTGCGTTACATTCAACGGCGAAAATTCCAGTGACAGGCCCTTGCGTCGGCATGTGGATCACGCCGTTACGGAATTCCAGCTTACAGTTATACCCGGAGAACGCGTGACGCGGGCATATCTGATAACGGAACGACGCACCATGCATACGTCCGTCAGGCAGTTTTTTTGTACCAGCCGGATGATGGTTCCAGTTCATAAGCTTGCGACCCGCTTCAAGGCACGCGTCAAAGCTTGGAACCGGTCTCATATCTTCCTGAGAGTCCGGGCCGTGCAAATTCAGTTTCGCTATATCAATCGGGTCTTTACCCAGCTTTTCGGCGACAAGATAGATCGCCATTGTGCCGGAATCCCAGTTGAACGGGCAGTGCTGTCCGCTCAGATACATCTTGCCGCGGTTAGAGTCAACGACTTCCATCCACTGTCTGATGTTAAGGCATTTCATCGTATAGTACGGCCCATATCCTTGGTCGTTGGCCGCGCCAAATGCAGAACTGCCTTCGATTCCGCCGTCAGCGACGGAGAAATCGTCGATAGCCGTAATAAGCCCGTCATTATCGAATCCTATTTTCATGTACATATAACGCTGATTCATCAGGAAGTCGAACGTATCTTCACGCGTGTTGATACATCTGACCGGGCGGCCCGTGCGTTTTGCCAGAAGAGGCGTGATTTCCTGAGACCTGCGCATACCCCAGTCACAGTATTTTCCGCCTTGGAAAATACCTTCCTGAACTGTTTTATCAGGCGTCATGCCGTGCATCATGCCGACCTGCTCACGCCGCTGGACGGCGCCTTCAAAGTGCAGTATCTGGCCTTGTCCCAAATATGGGTCGGGCCGCCACCATGCGACGGAGCCTGGCGGGTTAGGCAAGTGTGACGAAAACGCGGGGAGCATAAGCTCGTATTCAAGCACATTCTCAGCTTCTGCCATCGCTGTGTCAACGTCGCCTTGTGTGGTCTCGGCATATGTAACATTGCCTTGTCTAGGCTTAACTTCCGGACGGGAGAACATTCCGCCGCCGAATATCTTGTCCGTCGGACGGATAGCGGGGGAGTCTTCCTTGTTGCCTTTGAGGATATCGACAACATGAGGCAAAACTTCCCATTCAATCTCCAGCAACCGCAGTGCCTCTTCGCAAACCTCTTCAGTTTCGGCGACAACGATGACGGCGACTTCAATACCCTCTTGATCCGCGTAGTTATCAAGCCACGGACGAACCGGGCCGAACATCGCGGGTTTGAGGTTTTTTATCTCTTCATCTTCCCAGGTGACGATATCAACAACGCCGGGAAGCGCCTGCGCCTTCGACAAGTCCACGCTGCGCACATAGGCATTAGCGTAAGGACTGCGAAGGAATTTTGCGTGAAGCATATTAGGCATAACGTAATCCGCACCGAATTTAGCGACACCGGTTGCAAGCGCATAAGAAACTTTGCCCGGTAAATTATGTTTGCCAACTACTTTAAATTCTTCTCTTTGACCATTTACACCGACAATATCAGCCATATATCTATCCTCCCTCAGAGATTTTCAGCGCCGCCTCTATAATCGCGGTAGAGTGACGCGGATAAGTACCGCAGATGCAGATGTTGCCGGCCAGGGCTTCACGGCACTCCTGCTCTGTCGGGTTCGGATTCTTGTCAAGCAGAGCCTTGGCGGAAACAAGGAATCCCGGTGTACAATATCCGCACTGCATCGCGTCCCATTTGCAGTACGCATCGACAAGCGGTTTCCATTTCGGGTCAGCGGCGATTCCCTCAACCGTCTGAATCTGTTTGCCCTCGCACTCAAGCACAAGTGTTGAGCAGGCGAGGACGGCACGCCCGTCAATAATAACGGTGCAGGATCCGCAGACGCCTTTGTCGCACATGTGCTTCGCACCGGTCAAACCTAGTCGGAACTGAAGTGTGCGTTTGAGCGTCCAATGCGGTTCGACAAGAACTTCACAATTCTTGCCGTTAAGGTTGAGCGCCACCGTCACCGGCGCGATTGCCGCCGGGTGAGTGGTGTCAAAATGTCTCCGCAGCTCGTCATAGGTTGCGTAAACCTGGGAACAGGCTGGGCAGCGGAATTCATCCAGCGCCGACGGCACCGAGGCGATAAGCCGTGAGGCCGAGGCTTGTGTGGATTCCTGGGTAAACATGTACATCCCTCCAATTGTTCATTTTTTACAATGATTTTGTGGTTTAACCACATTATATTATTATAGCACCTACTATACCATCATATTTCTATTAAATCAAGACAGGAATTTGACATTAAGACCAAAATAGCGTAAAATATGCACGCAATCATGTTTCGCTGTTGCGGAACGTTAAGTATTTGTGAGTAAGCCAGACAGCCGCGTAAGCCCCGCCGAAAGGCCGTTTACGAGGAAAGTCCGGGCTCCATAGGGCAAGGATAACGGGTAACGCCCGCCGAAGGCGACTTCAGGACAAGTGCAACAGAAATAAACCGCTCGTCGCTCACGCAGTGACTGCGCCCCAATCCCCGCAACCCCGACGCGAAGCCCAACGCAGTGGGTTCGTGTCGGAGAGGAGCGACGCAGTGACGCAACGAAGCTTCCGCCATAGGGCGCAGCCCGGCGGCGGAAACGCAGCGCAGTCCCTGCGCGAGCGACGAGTAAGGGTGGAAAGGTGAGGTAAGAGCTCACCCGGCGGCTGGGAACAGTCCGCCGCTGTAAACTCTATCCGGAGCAACACCGTGGAGAGAGCAATAGGCTTGCCCGGCCGCTCTCAGGAGGTGGCTTGAGCCCATTGGTAACGATGGGCCTAGATAGATGGCTGTCCACGACAGAATCCGGCTTACAGGCTTGCTCACATTTATTTAAAAAAGCTAAAAGCAGATGGCGCACATTGTGCGCCATCTGCTAATAATATTCCGCAACTTGCTTATGTCTTTCCGACACGAAAACATCCGCATGTGAGAAAGCTTGCCGCAATTTTTCAATCAAAACTCCGGTGACAAGATTTTCCGTGCAGAAATGGTCGCCGTCTATGATGTTTATCCCCAGCTCTTTCGCCTCAAGGAAAATGTCGTATTTGATATCGGCTGTAACGAACGTGTCGCAGCCGTGTGCAACGGCATGATGCAAATCCCCGCCGCCGGAACCGCCGACGGTGGCGACTTTATAGACATCTTTGCCAGCGTCATGATATCTCAATCCGTTTGTGTTGAGTGCGTATTTCAGCATATCCAAATACTCTGATAGTTTGCGGGGTTTTTCAAGATACCCAACCCTGCCGTATGAAAACGCCTCCCCGGACGGCAGATGTCCGTTTTCCGACAAAAGGGAGGGGGAGACAATCCCTGCGGCAGCTGCCAGTGCGTCGTTAACCCCGTCTTTAGCCGCATCAAGATTCGTATGCATACAGATCGCCGACATGCCGCCGGAGAGCAATCTCACAATTTTCCTGCCGATTATGTCAGTATCAGTGACGCTTTTCAGTGAAAAGAACAACGGGTGATGAGACACAATCAGCCCCGCGCCGATATCCAGCGCCTCTGATATCACGTCCTGCGTTATATCAAGGCTGACAAGAATTTTTGAAGCATCGCCTGCCGCCGTCCCGACTAGAAACCCTACGTTGTCAAAATCCATCTTCATTTCAATCGGCGCTATTGAGTTTAAGTACTCGTATACATCGTTCACGCTTATCAATTTATGGCCTCCTTTATATAAGACACCAACGTCATATTTTCATTCACGACATTTTCTTCGCCCACGCGCTTGTAGCCGAGCTTTTCGTAAAAGTGAATGTTGAGTTCTTCCTGTAAAATTGTCTCTAGCTCCCATGTTTCTGCGTCTGGGTACCGCGCCGCAACCAGATTCATGGCGATTTGCCCGATTCCCATATCCCTGAATCGCGGCAGAATAAAAATACCGCTAAGCCCGTACCGCGTTGCGCCTGTCAACCAAGCCGTACGCACGCCGCCGGTTACTTCACCGTCCTTGAGGACGAAAAAATGATCCCGAAAAGGCGCCTTCATCCGCTCAACAATCTGTTCCAGTGATTCAGACGCCGGGCTGATTTCGTGGTCTTGATACTTTTCAAGCAATGGCGCGTAAGCTTCAACTTGCAGTTTATGCCATTTGGGGGCGTCGGCAATTGTCAGCTTTTGAAGTTCAATTTTCATCCCGTTTTCATCTCCATACCGGCCAGAATTACAGCATAGAGCCTGTCCCGGTCGCGGACAAGCTCCATGCGGCGTATAGGGTATCCGTTTTCGCGGAGAAAATAACACAGCGTATCCAGTTTTGTCTGCGGCTGCAGTATAAGTCTCACGCCACGCTCACGAAGCCATGGCGCGTCGTTAATGATACCCGCAATATTCTCCCCGCCGATGCCTGCGATTACAACTGTGTCAACCTCGTGCGCCTCCACGCCGTCAAGCCCTGGGGCTGTGACGAATTTGATTCTGTCCTCCACACCATATTTTACAGCCGTTCGCCGCGCGGAGGAAAGCGAGCCTTCGCTTATGTCCGAGGCGATGATGATGCGGGCGATGTCGCGCTGCGCGAGGTATACGGGCAAAAATCCGTGGTCGGTACCGATATCGGCAACAGATGCGCCTTGTTCGATAAGATCGGCTATCGAGGCGAGTCTTTTAGGCAGTTTTAATAATTGTTGCATTGTCTTTCCTTTGTGTGCAAAAACGGCGGACGGCTTTTGCCGCCCGCCGTTTTAGAATTTGCCCTTATTGTTTCAGCGCGTTTAATTTTGCCAAGAGCTCATTAGTGTCAACATTGTGCGCCTGACATGCTTCGTCAAGCGTTTCTTTGTTGGCCATCACGCAGCCCATGCAGTGCATTCCGATGGATTCGAGCAGCGGAATAGCATCCACGGCAATATCCATTTCCAGTATATCCGCTATGATAGTATCCTTGGTAACTTGAGTCATTTTCATTAACCTCCATACATTCTTGGTTGTTTATTCTATAAGAATTACATCCATTATATACGCTTCCGCCGCGATTTTCAATACATTTTTATTGCGCAATTTAATATTTTGGTGTAAAATATCAAATGCGCCGCATCCTACGGTAGGGAGGAGTGGCAGCAAGGAGGAGTTTTTAATTATGAAAGACACAAAAAAGATGGTACAATTGGCCGTACTTGTCGCAATCATCGCAGTAATGTCATTTACCCCGCTTGGCTTTTTGCCTATCGGTCCCGTAACGATTACGCTGATGATTATCCCGGTCGCCGTGGCGGCAATCGTAGTAGGTCCGGCAGGAGGTGCAATTGCCGGGGGAGTCTGGGGGCTTTGCGCGTTTCTGAGAATTATATTCGGCCTCAGTCCGTTCTTCGCACAATTTTTAAACATCAACCCAATTTTTACAGTTGTTCTTATGTTGTTCCCCCGCATACTTGCCGGGTGGATATCCGGACTTGTATACCTCGCGTTTCGCAGATTTAAGAACAAAACCTTAGCAGCAATGGCGGGGAGCGTTGCCGCCCCGTTGTGTAACACGATTCTGTTCGTCGGCACATGGATATTACTGTTCGGACGCACCGACCTATTCATCGCGACTTACGGAGATGCAGTCTGGGTCGCGATTGTTGCCATCATTGGCATAAACGCACCGATTGAAGCAGCCTTTGGCCTGCTGACAGGCACCGCTATCAGCAGATCTCTTATACACTTTTTCCCCGACAAAAAATCTGTGACTGAAAAAGGATAGTAAACATATGATACTCGCAATCGACGTCGGCAACTCAAACATTGTTATAGGGTGCATTGACGGTGAAGAGATAAACTTTGTTTTCAGAATGTCAACAAGCATAGCCAAAACAGCGGATGAGTATGCGTCCGGTATAAAGAGCATATTGGATTTCCACGGCGTTGAGCGCGAGAAGATCACAGGGGTAGTTATATCATCAGTCGTGCCGCCACTGACAGGCGTATTACGAACGGCCGCGAAAATGCTGTCGGGAGTCAGCGCGGTTGTCGTCGGCTCCGGTATTAAGACGGGCATGAACATATTGATTGACGACCCGGCGCAGCTTGGCGCTGACATGGTCGCCACCGCGGTCGGTGCGATTTCAGCATACAAGCCGCCGGTGATTATAGTGGACATGGGCACGGCGACGAAGATCACGGTGCTTGACAAAAACGGAAGCTTCATAGGGGGCGCGATTATGCCAGGCGTCGCGCTCTCTATGAACGCGCTGTCTGTCGGCACGTCGCAGCTGCCGAAGGTGCCGATTGAAGCGCCGCCCAAATACATCTGCGCCAACACGATAGATTGCATGAAAAGCGGTGCGATATATGGCGCGGCAGCAATGATCGATGGTATGACGGCACGTTTTGAAGAGGAACTCGGAGAACCGGCAAGCCTGGTCGCCACCGGCGGACTCTCCGGCGCGGTATACGGCCACTGCAAGCGCGAAATCGCGTTTGACCCGAATTTGATCCTGCGCGGGCTTGTGATTATCTATGAGAAGAATACGAGGAAATAGTCACGGGAGGGCAAAAACATAGTATCCGGTGTTTTAAGCTTGTGACAATGTGGATAATTTATAATTTCTATGGAACATATGCCATTTTCTATCGTCTATGTTTAGTAAAGCAATGAGGGAGGGGTGTTTGTGAAGAACGCGAAGTCTTATGTCATAATGTTTCTCATATTGGCATTCAAATTAAGCATGGTAGGATGTGTATCCGAATCGCCCGAAAATATCAACAGCTTTGACAGATTAACCGAACCCCATGTTCCCATAATTATTGCTCCGCGTGTTATAATTGCAGAGCAAACATGGGAACACGAGGGTCAAATGAAGTACGACGGAAAAATATTCATTCCGCTTGATTTTGGCAAAGATGCGCAGCTACAAAAAATCAAGAATTATCTGCCGGTGATTACGTTTTACCCGTTTGACATGACTACATTACAAGGAGATGGTTGGAACCAGCGTTATTTCGAGCAACTGAATACATCAAACCATGGTGTGGTCTTTAACGAAACACCCGAGCGACCTGCGTGGTACACGCTGTTTAACGAGGGGCTGGATATTGTCAGCACTCTCGGAAGGTTCGAATTTCCCAGCGAAATCGGTGACTATATTTTGCAAATTAATGTGTTTGATACCGCATACTACGCAAGAATAGTTGTTGGCGAACCACGTGGTTGGTGTAATCGTACAGACCGTTATCATGGCGGAGGCGAAGGATTGAAGGTAACTGATTTCGATACAATTTTGGAAATACGTGCCTTGTTAGACCAAGACGACCAAGCGATAGAGGAATATTTCAGAGAGATTTGCGACCGAGAAGATGGCGGGAGAATGGAGTGTCCGTGTTTTATTCGTACAAGAGCAGATCTACAAAGTTTCTTCTCGTGGCTGAGGTTAGATCAAGTAC
Source organism: Oscillospiraceae bacterium (assembly GCA_009785525.1). Taxonomy (GTDB): domain Bacteria; phylum Bacillota; class Clostridia; order Oscillospirales; family Oscillospiraceae; genus WRMH01. The sequence goes on from WQWC01000023.1 coordinate 25,057, forward strand.
GATTACCATTTTCAGGCACAGCTACATTGAATAATATAGTACTTCGCGGCAGATACGCTGATATTTACGTGAGATATACGATTGATGAGATGCTTTTTAACTTTATTTTGTATCCTAGCAATCAGCGAAGCACCGAGGATATCATGGCAGGTTGGGGGACTCATGCCGACTCATACAAATTGTTTGCAACAGTAGATGATGCAAATATTTATATTTATGAAAGCGAAAGCAATAATGATCCTAGGGTGTTATTTATTTTATGTGTAAATGGCGCGTATGTCAGTGTTAGCGCATCCATTTCTTGTGCAAACCCTGATATATGTGACAGGGGGGAGAATTTCGGGAGTGGACACTCCTGCTTCGGTGAGTGGGTAGACAGACAAGTCGCAATTGACGCTATAATGCAATTTGAATTTAGAACCTTATTTTAACTGTACCAAATAGGCATTATGCGCAGTTGCGCATTGCAGTGCGGCGCCTGGGACACACAATTTTACGACAAACGATTATTAAAAAAACATAGGTGAACAAAATGATAACTGTAAATAATTTAAGCTTGCAATTCGGCGGAACAACGCTGTTTTCGCGTGTGGATTTGCAATTCACGGCGGGGAACTGCTACGGCGTAATCGGCGCGAACGGCGCGGGGAAATCGACGTTTTTGAGAATCCTGGCAGGGGAGGAGGACTACACAAGCGGCAGTGTTGAGATAAAGCCGGATGTGCGGATGTCGGTCCTCAAGCAGGATCAAAACATGTATGACGAGTATACCGTTATAGAGACGGTGATTATGGGCAACGCCCGGCTTTTCGAGTGCGGCAAGGAAAAAGACGCGCTGTATCTAAAAGAAGATTTCAGCGATGAAGACGGCATCCGCGCCGCTGAGCTTGAGGAAGAGTACGCCGAACTTGGGGGTTGGGAAGCGGAATCGAACGCGTCTCAGCTTCTGCAAGGGCTTGGAATCCCGACCGAGCTGCATGAAGCGCAGATGAGCACGATGGAGCCGCGCCAAAAAGTCAAAGCACTGCTGGCACAGGCACTGTTCGGCTCGCCGGATATTATCCTGCTAGACGAGCCGACGAACAACCTGGATGTCAACTCCGTCGTCTGGTTGGAAGATTTTCTGATGGACTATGAGGGGACGGTCATCGTTGTCTCACACGACCGTTTCTTTTTGAACACAGTCTGTACGCATATTGTGGATATCGACTTCGGCAAAATAAAAATGTATGTCGGTAACTACGATTTCTGGTACGATTCAAGCCAGCTTATGCAGCGGCTGCTTCGGGAACAGAACAAGAAGAGCGAAGATAAAATCCGTGAACTGGAGGAATTTATCCGCCGGTTTTCCGCGAATAAATCCAAGTCGCGCCAGGCGACGTCTCGCCGTAAGTTGATTGAGAAAATCTCGCTGGAAGAAATGCCGGCGTCCACGCGTAAATACCCGTGGGTAGGGTTCAAAATGGAGCGCGAACCGGGGAAAGACAGGCTGTTCGTCACCGATGTGTCGAAAACGGTTGATGGTGTGAAAGTGCTGGATAAAGTCAGTTTCATCATGGGCAAAGACGACAAGATTGCGTTCATCGGTGATAATGAGATTGCGATAACGACAATGTTCAAAATCTTGGCGGGCGAATTAGAGCCTGACGAGGGCGAAGTCAAATGGGGCGTCTCAACTACCCAGGCGTATTTTCCGAATGACAACTCGGAGTATTTTGAAGACAATGATCTCAGTATCATGGACTGGATGCGCCAATTTTCGGAAGATAAGCGTGAGAGTTATCTGCGTACGTTCTTAGGGCGCATGATTTTCACCGGTGACGATGTTTACAAGCAGGTAAAAGTGTTGTCCGGCGGTGAGAAGGTGCGGTGTATGCTGTCAAAAATGATGCTGTCTGGCGCCAGCGTTCTGCTGCTTGACCAACCGACAAATCACCTGGACTTGGAAAGCGTGGCCGCGCTGAACAACGGCATGTCAGATTTCAACGGCAACATAATCTTCACGACGCATGACCATCAGCTGATACAGACAGTCGCCAACAGAATCATAGAGTTCAAAGACGGCGGAATTATCGACCGGGCGATGACTTATGATGAGTATATTGAGAGTATGAAGGCAGCGGCTAAGTAATTCAACCACTTGAAAGAAAGCTCCCCGCCATTGGCGGGGAGCTTTTAATGCGTCTACTCGTAACGCTCTAGGTCGGCGAAAAAATTCTGAATGGGCGTGCGATACATTTCCGCCAATGCAAGAAGGACGCTCACTCGGATGCTGTACCGCCCCAATTCCATTTCGGAAATAATTTTTCTATGAATGTCCAGTCCTTGAACCTGAAGTTTGGCAGCAACCATATCTTGAGATAAGCCGACAGCTTGCCTATACTTTTTCAAATTAGCCCCAATGGAAATATCCTGCTTTAATTTGCCAGCCATATAAGAAAATCCTTTCGGAGTATATATACTCTATTGATTTTCCCATATTATTGTGTTATTCTTGGAGTGATATTAATCCAAAGGAGGGACAAATTTATGCGGCAATTCACAATTGAACTCGATGAGATGGTTTGCAAATGGCTGGAGCACATTTCGGAGCTAACTGGAAGACCCATAGAAAGCGTCATCGCCAACGGGATATATAACCAAGTTGTCGTTTTGGAGGACAATATTTTTAAATCTTTCACAGATTCGGAGTAAAAACAACTCAATGAACCAAGCCCTGAAACGATCTAAGACGTTTCAGGGCTTGATATTTTTATTATAAATAGGGGGGGACTGTTATGCTGCTAAACCACACCCTGCGCCAGCATGGCGTCGGCTACTTTGCTGAATCCCGCGATATTCGCGCCGACGACATAGTTGCCGCTGAAGCCGTATTTGTCCGCGGACTCGAACGCGTTTTTGTGGATATTAATCATAATATCATGCAGTTTGGCGTCAACTTCTTCAAAACTCCAGGATAGCCGCAGTGAGTTCTGACTCATCTCTAAGGCGGAGGTTGCCACGCCTCCCGCGTTGGCGGCCTTGCCGGGGCCGAAGGTTACGCCGTTTTCGATGAGATAATCGGTCGCTTCCAGCGTTGTGGGCATGTTCGCGCCTTCACAGACAATCGTGGTGCCGTTGGAAACGAGCATTTTTGCGTCGTCAATCAACAGCTCATTCTGCGTTGCGCATGGGAGCGCGATATCGCATTTGACCGACCAGATTCCGCGTCCGGCGGTATACTTTGCGCCGGGGACTGCATCTGCGTATTCCGAAATACGCCCGCGCCGGACTTCTTTGATTTCTTTTATCACGTCGAGTTTGATTCCGTCCGCGTCGTATATCCAGCCGGTGGAATCGCTCATTGCAACGACTTTTGCGCCCATGGACTGCGCTTTTTCGCACGCGTATATGGCGACATTGCCAGAGCCGGAGATGGTAACAACTTTATCTGAAAAACTGTCGTTTTTCGTTTTCAATATTTCTTCGGTGAAGTAGATAAGTCCGTATCCCGTGGCTTCCTTACGAGCCAGCGAACCGCCGTATGTCAAGCCCTTGCCTGTGAAGACGCCTTCATAACTGTTCGCGAGTTTTTTATACTGCCCGAACATGTACCCAACCTCACGCGCGCCGACGCCGATATCCCCGGCGGGGATGTCGCAATCCGCGTTGATATGGCGGAACAGCTCGTTCATAAAGCTTTGACAGAATTTCATCATCTCATTGGCGGATTTGCCTTTCGGGTCGAAGTCTGACCCGCCTTTGCCGCCGCCGATTGGTAAGCTTGTCAGGGAGTTTTTGAAAATCTGCTCAAATCCCAGGAATTTTACGATACTTAGATTCACTGACGGATGGAAACGAATCCCGCCTTTATAAGGGCCTATCGCACTGTTGAACTGCACCCTATAACCGCGGTTGACTTGAACTTTTCCAGCATCGTCCAGCCACGGTACGCGGAATATGATGATACGTTCCGGTTCGCACAGCCGCTCTAACAGTGTGGCATCTTTATATTCTGGATTTGCGTCAATCACAGGGCGCAGGGAATGCAAAACTTCCGTCACGGCCTGAATAAACTCAGGTTGGTCAGGGTTGCGCTGTTGTAAGCCTTCTAATACTTCGCCGATGTATGACATATGGCAGATCTCCTTTGTAATTCATATCCTCTAATCCCGTCAGGTATTATACCAGACAACGGGAAGCATTGCAAGAACCGAATGGAAAAATTGCATAAAAAGGCGGAAACTCAAATGCAACCGGGTGTTGCAAACTTGATGTTTCCGCATTATAATAAAATAGAAATAAGTATTTGAAAGTGAGGCTTTTACAATGAAACTGAAAAAATATATAGTGATGGCGTGTTCCTTAATTCTTGTTGTATCAGGCCTTTTCACTTGTACAAACAGAACCGAATCAGAAGATGATTACACGGCATATGAGACATACGATATGCCAACATACATACCAATCCCCACGCCGACGGAACCTGCGCTGCCAGCGTTTGAACTACCAGAGCCGCCGCCGGCAGATCCTAAGTATATCACAATCCGCGATGAGCAATTCAGCACGGCACTGACCGAACTTGAATTGCACGGCAGACTTTTAACAGATGAGGACATTGTGCCATTGCGATACATGGTGAATTTAGAGACATTGAGATTGGATATGAACCGAATCAGCGACATAACACCCTTGGCCGGGCTAACGAATTTGACGTTTTTGGCTTTGCATGCCAATCGAATCAGCAACGTTACGCCATTAGCTGGTTTGACGAATTTGGAGAGTTTGATTTTGCTTGCCAATGACATCAGCGATATAGCACCATTGGCAGGCTTGTCTAATTTGAGAATCTTGAACTTGAACGGAAACCCGATCAGTGATATTGCGCCGCTTGCTGGGTTAACAAACTTGACATTTTTGGTTTTGCTTGCCAATGACATCAACGACATAACGCCGCTAGCCAGTATGACGAGTTTGACGCAGTTGGGCTGGACCAAGGATGGCATGAGTGACGTGACAGTGTTTGCTGAGCTGACCAACTTGACACACTTGTGGTTGGCTGGCAATGACATTAACGACATCACCCCGTTAGCAGGACTAACCAACTTGACGAGTTTGTTCTTGCAGAACAGCAGAGTTGACGACTTAAAGCCGTTGGCTGGATTAACGAATTTGGATAGCTTGATGTTGTCAATGAATCGAATCAGTGACATTTCGCCGCTGTCCGGATTGACGAATCTGACGTTTTTGGATTTGACCAGGAATCAAGTCAGCGATATAGCATCATTGACTTATTTGGAGAACTTGACGCACTTGTACTTGAGTCACAACCAGATCAGCGACATCACCCCGTTGGCTGGGTTGGGGAATTTGGAAGACTTGTTTTTAGAGAACAATCGAATCAGTGATATCACGCCGTTAGCCAGGGTGATAAATCTGATAGATTTGTTGAATTTGGAACACGACGAAATCAGTGACCTGGTGCAGCAAGTTGGATTTGCTAATTTGACGCAGATCGGATTGCGCGGCAATCCGATTACCGATTGGTGGCCTGTGGATCATGTTGAGTTGGTTAGCGGCAGACCAGCACTAAGCCAAGAGACTGCCCATGAGTATTTCAGCAGCCGATTTGATTGATTTGAGCGAATACCGCTACCGCACAATGCCGTAAGCATTCGGTACGATGCATATATACGTCTTGCCGCGGCCTAGGACAAGCGGCGTACCGTCTAATAAGCTGTAAACAAACGGTGCCGAATAACTTTCTTTCGACCATTCGATTTCGACATAAGACCCGCCGGAGAACAAGTAACCCCTGCCGCTGCCTGTCAGTGTGATGCGGAGTCTGCCTTCTGAGTCGATCACGGATACGGCTGTATGCAGCACTAGCACGTTGGTCACGGCGACTTGTGTGTCATCATTACCATCCGCATACGCGCCGCCGTGCTGGCTGACGTAGTATAGTCCGCTGTCTGCATCGAACGAGAAGGCCGTTGATTTTCCCGCAGAGAACCTAACAGTAAAGTCGGTGGCGGAATTGCCGCCGTGGGATGAGACATCTTCAATTTCCCCGAATTTTAACGCGGATTCAAAATCATCATGATGCTCTAATCTAAAATCATATGTGGGCAGGTGCTGTGTGATCAACTCGCCTGACGTGATCATGCTGTGCTCAAAACCCATTCTGCTGCGCCGTTGCTGGTCTCGAAAAAAGATGTGCGTGTGTCTGCCGTGTACCCCGTCTAAACGCGTGATATTTCTGTTTGAAAGTGCCGTATAAGCACCGGGGGAGCCGCCGGCAAATATGAATATAGAGTCATGCGCTTGAGCCAGGTCAATAAAATAATCCCGTGCGCTGCGTATGCTGCCGATATTACCGACCTCGGAAACATCTTGAAAAACTGCTAACATACGCGTCAATCCGCCCTCAACAGGGACTTCGTATATTATATCAGCCTGAGATATGCCAAGCTGTGGTTGTGCGACTCTTAAATTGTTAATCATTATCGCCAACGGCCTGAAATGAGATATGTCTGTCTCAGTAGGCAAGCCTGTCAGCGGATTACGGTATTGTGGGTCAGGTTCTGGTTCTGGCTCAGGCTCTGGTTCAGGCTCCGGCGCGGGTTCGGGTTTCGATTTATCGGGTATAGATCCTTCCA
>WQWC01000024.1 GCA_009785525.1 Oscillospiraceae bacterium
GAACCGCCGGGCTGGGCGATGTACTCAACGCCGGATTTATGCGCACGGTCGATATTGTCGCTGAACGGGAAGAACGCGTCACTGCCGAGCGACACGCCGGAGGCGGTTTTCAGCCAGTCTATGTGTTCTTCGCGGGAGAGTTCCGGCGGTTTTTCGGTGAAAACAGATTCCCACGCGCCGTCGCGTAAAATGTCGTCGCAGTCATCTGAGATGTACAAGTCAATTGTATTGTTCCGTTCGGGACGGCGTATGCCGGGTTTGAATGGCAGATTCAGCACTTTCGGATGCTGGCGCAGATACCAGTTGTCCGCCTTAGCACCGGCGAGTCTGGTGCAGTGAATTCTACTCTGCTGGCCTGCGCCGACACCGATAGCTTGTCCGCCCTTGGCATAGCAGACAGAGTTCGACTGTGTGTATTTCAACGTGATAAGCGCGATGAGCAGATCAAGCCTTGCCGAATCCGGCAGGGTCTTTTGCTTTGTGACGATATTCGTCAACAGTTCCGCATCGATCTTTAAATCATTGCGGCCTTGTTCAAATGTGATGCCATAGACATCCTTGCGCTCAGCGGCGCGTGGGATGTAGGTTGGATCAATCTTTACAATGTTATAGCCGCCTTTGCGTTTGATTCGCAATATCTCAAGTGCTGCGTCAGTGTATCCGGGGGCGATCACGCCGTCGGACATTTCCAGCAGCAGAACTTTTGCCGTTTCCTCATCGCAGATATCGGACAGTGCTGCCCAGTCGCCGTAGGAACTGACGGGATCCGCCCCGCGCGCGCGAATATATGCCACCGCCAGCGGGGACAGGTTTGCATCCTCTGCGAAGAACATCCGCCGCTCAATATCGGAGAGCGGAAGCCCCACAGCGACGCCGGCGGGGGAGACGTGTTTGAACGACGCGGCTGCGGGCAATCTCGTCGCCTTGTGAAGCTCCCGCGCCAGCTGATAGCCATTCAGCGCGTCAAGAAAGTTGATATATCCCGGTTTGCCGTTTAAAACCTCTACAGGAAGGTCGCCGGAATCCATAAAAATCCGCGACGGCTTCTGGTTTGGGTTACAGCCGTATTTTAGCTCTAGTTCGTTCATTCGGACGCTCCGTTCTTGTTGATGATGATATCGGACGATTCGCCGGTTGCGATGACCGTTTCGCGGACGTAGAGAGACAGCTTATTATCGTTATTCAACGCATCCCAGACACCATGGGCGAAACGCTGAAGATCGCCGGATATTTTCACAGCGACTGGCTCGCCCGCGAATGACGGGGGAGGGTTGCCGTCCGTCTGATATGTTGAGATAAAATGCCCAATCCCCGGAATCGCCGACGAATACTCGAAGAAAGCGCGTATGCAGCAAGCCGGATCGCCCTCGGCGCTTTTCAGTATCGACAGCCGATAATTCCCATCGCGTTCAATAATACCGGAAACCCGCGGCGTGTATATCGGCAGGTCAGGCTCAAACTCCCACTCGTAAAGCGCATCGCGAAAATCTTTGCCGCTTATCAGATAATCGCGTATCGTATCGGTCTGTGTGCCGTTGGTTACAATCGTTCTGCCGTCTGAAACGCGCACAGGGTGGTATATTACAAGGCTGGGGTCGGTTAGCTTATCCGGGTCGAACGCTTTGGTGCGGATTCCGTCGTCTGTCCGTTCAAAGACACGGTTGCGGCTGTTTTCACTTCTGCCCATGATGAAATAGACAGCAACAGAACGCGCACCATCCTCACTCATGCCGAGCATTATTCCGCGCCCGGGGTAGGGATTATCGCGCAACAGGTCGTTAAGGTTGTTCGGCATCATCAACGACCTCCTTAATATGTACTATCCGGCCATCGACCTCCAGCCGGCCTTCACAGAAAAGCGATATCGCGCGGGGGAGGATTTCCCACTCGGCTTCTTCCATCACACGCTGCTGGAGAGATTTCGGCGTGTCATCTTCTAATATAGGCACGGCCTTTTGCAGTATAATCGGTCCGTCGTCGGCGATTTCCGTTGCGAAGTGCGCTGTGGCGCCGGTGATCTTTACGCCGTGTTCCAGAACGGCCTCATGCGTCCGCAGACCATAATACCCAAGCCCGCAAAAAGACGGAATCAACGAAGGATGAATGTTGATGATCCTGTTGCGGTATGTCTCTATAAATGGGGGATCGAGTATAAAATTAAAGCCTGCGTACACAGCTAGGTCGATATCAAGATCCAGCAATTTGTCCAGCAACGCCTTTGTAAACGTTGCGCGGTTCGGGAACGATGCCCTGTCCACAATGTACGCGGGAATATCGGCGTGCTGCGCACGTTCAATCGCGTACGCGTCAGGGTTTGACGAAATGACGGCGGTAAGCTCGCAATTTTTTATCTCACCGAATAAATGTGCGTCAATAATAGCTTGCAAATTCGTACCACCGCCGGAGACTAAAATAGCTGTCTTTACCATGTCAGATCCAGTCCTTTATCACCGTTTTCGCACCTGCCGATTATAACAGGTGTCTCGCCATGTTCACGGAACGCGGCCATGACGCTATCTGCGCTCTCCTCGGAAACAGCCATAACCATGCCGACACCCATGTTGAAAGTGTTGTACATATCCCGCATCGGTATTGAGCCGAGTTTGGCTATCATAGAAAAAATCGGATTTTCCGGGAATTTAGTCGCGTCGATAACGGCGCGGATACCCTTCGGCAGCATACGCGGGACGTTTTCATGGTGTCCGCCGCCTGTAATGTTGCTGACGCCCTTGATTTCACCGGGGAATCGATTTATCACATCCAGCAGTGGCTTTACGTATATCTTAGTCGGGCGCAAAAGCTCTTCACCCAATGTGCAGCCTAGATCAGGCATATGTGTTTCAAGCTTTTTCAAGTCAGGCTGAAAAACTTTCCGCACAAGCGAAAACGCGTTTGAATGCAGGCCGGATGAGGCAAGTCCGATAATAACATCGCCGTCTTTAATTGTTTTGCCGTCTATAATACTATCGTAATCGACGATGCCGACGGAAAATCCGGCGACGTCGTATTCATCCTCCAGCATCATGCCGGGGTGCTCCGCCATCTCACCGCCTATAAGTGCGCATCCTGCCTGAACGCAGCCTTCGGCCACGCCTGCGACTATCTGCTCATTACGTGCGGGGATACTTTTGCCCATGGCTATATAGTCAAGGAAAATAAGCGGGGAGGCTCCGCAGCAAGCGATATCGTTAACGCACATTGCAACACAGTCTATGCCTATTGTGTCATGCTTGTCCATAATAAAGGCAATCATCTGTTTTGTCCCCACTCCATCGGTTCCGCTGACGAGAACAGGGCGATTCATTGAACTCAAATTCGGCTCAAAGAACCCGCCAAACCCGCCGAACGAACCTAAAATGCCGGGGATATTGGTTCTCGCGATGTGTTTTTTTATCAATTCAACGGATTCATACCCGGCTGTTATGCTAACGCCGGCCGCGGCGTAACTGTCGGATCTGGAATCTTGCAAAGATCAACACTCCTTTTATTTTATAATGATAATATTACCAAAACAGTATATCATAGCAACCGCGCTGTTGTAAACACGCGGCGAATGTGTTAATCTATAAAATATACAAGGGGGATCAAAATCATGCCAAATCGTTATATATGTGAATTAATTACCAGTAATCAGCTCACGGATACTGCGTTTGCAATCACTGTAGACTGCCGAGAACTCGCGGCCGAATCACGTCCGGGGCAGTTTGTCCATATCAAATGCGGCGAAGAGCGATTGCTGCGCCGCCCTATAAGCATCTGCCGCGCAGAGGATAGCACGCTGGCGTTTATTTTTGAGGTTAAGGGTGAGGGTACGCGCTGGCTTTCAGAATGCAAACCTGGTGATATGCTTGACATCCTCGGCCCATTGGGTAACGGATTTGCATTGCCGGAGAGCGGCAATATTATCGCTGTCGGCGGTGGGATTGGTGTTCCGCCTCTGCTGTTTGCTGCGAAATCGCTGGGGGACAGGGTAACTGCTTTGCTTGGATTCCGCGATTCTGGCAAGATTATGCTTAAGCGGGAGTTTGAGGAAATCTGCGCCGCCGTCCGTGTGATTACGGACGACAAAGGCTATGTCACCAATTTGCTTGAGGAGACGCTCCGCAACGGTGGGCATGATGCTGTAATTGCCTGCGGGCCGCATGCTATGCTGAAAGCCGTCGCGGAAATTTGCAGAAGGCATGGCATACCGTGTCAAGTATCATTGGAAGAACGCATGGGCTGCGGCATCGGTGCGTGCTTGGTCTGTGCTTGTGCGACAAGGGCTGACGGAAAAGATCACATGAGCCGCGTCTGCAAAGATGGGCCGGTGTTCAACGCAGAGAAGGTAGTCTGGTAACTTACTTTCTTTTGAAAAAGAAAGTAAGCAAAGAAAACTTTATTGCGTTTCGCGATGTTCTTTTGTAATCTTGATCAAGAAGGGTAGAGGGTCTGGTTATGGTAGATTTAAGAATAAACTTCGCCGGGGTGGAGTTCAAGAACCCGATAGTTACAGCGTCAGGCACATTCGGTTTTGGCAGGGAGTATGGGGAATACTACGACCTGTCAAAGCTCGGCGGGATTTGCGTCAAAGGATTGACGGCTACAGAGCGGCTCGGGAATCAACCTCCGAGGATTGCCGAGACTCCGGCTGGAATGCTGAACAGTGTTGGACTGCAAAATCCGGGAGTGGATGCGTTTATCAGGGATGAACTGCCGTTTCTGAAAAGCTTGGACACCGTGATTATAGCGAACATATCGGGCAACACGGTAGATGAATACGCCGAAATGGCTGAGAAGCTTTCGGACGCTGACGGGGCTGATATGCTGGAGGTGAATGTATCCTGCCCAAACGTGAAAGCCGGCGGAATGCAGTTCGGCACGACGATTGAGGGAGTTTCCTCTGTGACGGCGGCTGTGAGAAAACATGCAAACCTGCCTGTGATGGTCAAACTCTCGCCGAACGTCACCGATATCGCCGAAATTGCACGTGCGGCGGAAGGGGAGGGGGCGGACGCAATTTCGCTCATCAACACGCTGCTGGCAATGCGGATAGATACGCAAACGCGCCGTCCGGTTCTGCAAAACAACATGGGTGGATTGTCAGGCCCTGCCGTGTTCCCGGTGGCAGTCAGGATGGTCTGGCAGGTGGCCTCTGCTGTGAAAATCCCGGTTTTAGGCATGGGCGGCGTGATGGACGGGGATAATGCCGCTGAGATGATGCTGGCGGGGGCAAGTCTTGTTGGAATTGGCACGGCCAATATTGCCGACCCTTACGTGCCGCTTACTGTGATTGACGGGTTGGAGGAATACCTTGTGCGCGATAATATCGCCGCTGCTCGTGAGATTATCGGGGGGGTAATCCTGAATTGACACGGATATTTCTGATAAGGCACGCCGAGGCGGAAGGCAACCTGTATCGTATTGCCCATGGGCATTTTGACGGTAAAATCACCGAAAACGGATACCGGCAGATTGAGCTGCTGAAGAATCGTTTTGCGAATGAGAAAATCGATGCCGTCTATTCGAGTGACCTCACAAGAGCGAGAGTTACAGCAGAGGGGATTTGTCAATCCCACAGGCTTGAGTTCTGCACGATGGACCGCTTGCGTGAAGTGAGCATAGGCGAGTGGGAGGGGCTGTTTTGGGAAGCGATAGAGGAAAGATGGCCGGAACAGTTGGGGTATTTCGTCAGTGACCCGGTGAAGTGGGGCATAAAAGGTAACGAGAGCTATTCGGATTTGCAGAACCGTATTACCGGGTGTATCAAAGATATTGCCAAAGCTCACGATGACGAAACAGTCGCGATTGTTTGCCATGGAACCGCGATACGGACGTTTATATGCGGACTTATGGGATACCCGTCACACGAGATTGCAAAAGTGACCCGCTGTGATAATACGGCCGTCACTATGATAGTTTTTGAAAATGAGGAGCTAAAATTGGAATATTACGGCGATAATTCGCATTTGAACAATGAACACAGCTGACTTTCTGCCCATCTCGCGCGAGGATATGCTGAGCCGGGATTGGTATTACTATGATTTTCTACTGATAACGGGTGACGCGTATGTCGATCATCCGAGCTTCGGTGCGGCTATTATCGGCAGAGTGCTTGAAGCGCAAGGATACAGGGTCGCGATACTCGCCCAGCCGGATTGGCGTGATACGTCGGCAATTACGGAGATGGGCCGCCCGCGATATGCCGCGCTTGTGACATCTGGGAACTTAGACTCGATGGTCGCCCATTATACGGCGGCAAAAAAAAAGCGGAGTGAGGATTATTACTCACCCGGCAAGCAGGCGGGATTAAGGCCGGATCGCGCGGCGATTGTCTACTCTAACCGAGTGCGTGAGGCGTTTCCTGATTTGCCGATAGTTATCGGTGGACTGGAATGTTCGCTGCGGAGATTTGCCCATTACGATTACTGGGACGACAAAGTCCGCCGCCCGATTTTATTCGATACTAAAGCCGATGTCTTGGTCTATGGAATGGGTGAAACGGCGATTACGGCGCTTGCCCGCAGGCTTTCTAAAGGCGAGGACATCACGGACATACGCGGAATTGGATTCATCGCAGCCGATGAATCTGCGTGTGTGTATCCGCATGTGATTTGTCCGTCGTTTGAAGAGGTGTCGGCAGATAAAAAGGAATACGCCAAGGCCGCGATGATACAGTATGAAGAGCATGACCCGATTCGCGGCAGGGCGGTGATACAGCGTTGCCAAGATCGGGCGCTGATTATCAACCCGCCATCGGCGCTGCTTTCCACGAAGGAGCTTGACGCGGTTTATGAGTTGCCGTACACGCGTAAAGTCCACCCGATGTACGAACAAGCCGGGGGAGTCCCGGCGATTGAAGAGGTGCGGTTTTCTGTTATCCACAACAGGGGATGTTTCGGCGGGTGCAACTTTTGTGCGCTGGCGTTCCACCAAGGGAGGATAGTGGCATCCCGAAGCCATGAATCGATTATCCGCGAGGTTGAGGGTTTTGTGAGTGACCCTGATTTCAAAGGCTATGTCCATGATGTCGGTGGGCCAACGGCGAATTTTAGACGGCCTTCATGCGCAAAACAACTGAAAAACGGTATCTGCGTCGGTAAAAGCTGTCTTGCGCCGGAACCATGTGGCAATATAGATGCGGATCATACGGATTATTTAAAGCTTTTGCGGAAGCTTACGAATATACAGGGCGTGAAAAAGGTATTTGTACGCTCAGGCGTTAGATTTGATTACCTGATGCTGGACAAAAACGGAGAGTTTTTCGCAGAGCTTGTGAAGAATTACATCTCCGGCCAGCTAAAAGTCGCGCCGGAGCATTGCATCGACAGCGTTCTCTACTACATGGGCAAGCCGGGAAACCAGGTGTATGAGAAGTTTTCGGAAAAATACAAAAGGATGAATGCCCGGTACGGTAAAGAGCAGTATCTTGTGCCGTATCTGATCTCGTCGCACCCCGGAAGCACGGTGGACGACGCCATTGCCCTTGCTGAGTATTTGAACAAATCGCGCAAAAGCCCAGAGCAGGTGCAGGATTTTTACCCGACGCCCGGTACACTTTCGGCATGTATGTATTACACTGGGCTTGATCCAAGGACAATGAAGCCCGTGTACGTCCCGCGCACATGGGAAGAAAAGGCTGTACAGCGCGCACTGTTGCAATGGAAAAAGCCAGAAAATCAAAAAAGAATTAGCAAAGCACTGAAAGCCGCGGGCAGGGAAGATCTTATAGGATATGGCAAACACTGCCTGATTCGCCCTGAACGTTGGAAAAAAGACTTGAAAAGAGGGAAATGATGTACTGAAATGGCCAAAGGCGAGTCTGCATTTTTACATGTGTAGACTCGCCTCTATTTATTGCTTACGATTCTTTGCAGCGTTTGTCAGGAACTAATTTTCATCTTAAAGCACCACAGGATTGGGTGAATCACTTTCCGCGTCTACCCAGAACGGTGGGGTCATTGGCGGCATTTTTGGTTTCAGCTCAAGCCGCTCAAGGCCGCGTTTGAGGAAATTATTCCAGAAAGCCCATTCGTGCGTGCCAGCGCCTTCTTCGTAGACGTGTTTGAACCCGATATCGTTCAAATACGAACTGAACTTGCGGTTGCCGTAGACCAGCATATCATTCCACCCGCATGCTATGTATAGATCGGGAAGATTTCCGCCTTTGTCAAGCACCTGCTTTGCCAGAACTTCAAGATTCTTGTCGCTCTCCAGCAACTTGTCAAGGTCGCCGAACACCTCTTCAAAATAGCCTCTATGAGTTCCCATCATGTTCGGCTCGTATGTCGAGCTCGGTGCGGTCTCGACAATCAGTGCCGACGAAAGCGCGATAACATGCGCAAATACATCATGGTGCTTCAGCCCGTTATATAACGCGCCATAGCCGCCCATCGACAATCCGCCGATTATCGTGTCTTCGCGCCGGCTAGACAGCGGGAAGACTCTGCGGGTGAAGTCCACAAGCTCCCGCCCGATGAACTCGCTGTACATCCTGCCGGATCGTTCTATATCCACGTAAAATGAATTTTCGCCGGAGGGCATTACAATTGCGATATCGTTCATCTGCGACATTTCCATCAGCGCTGTGTTTGTCAGCCAGTCTGTGTAGTCACCGGAATAGCCGTGCAGCAGATATAGCGTTTTGTACGGCTTCTCCTCCCGCAGCGGCATACCGGCCATCCGCGCATCCATGCCCGGGATTAGGACATTCGCGTTTACCATTCTTTTTAAATTCGCCGAGCCAAAGCTCACTTGAAACCATGCCATTTTTATCAGCCCTTTCAATTTTTATTGTTACATATCATACTATAATAAATACCGCGTCAAGTCAAATCTTTTAGCTTGTTTTTGGATATCGGCTTGGTGTATAATATGTTGCATTTATTTTTTCGAGAGGGTTCGCGCTATGAAAAAAGCAGAAATCAAAAATATAGGACTGCTTGCCGTGGATATGGGTGACGGCAAGGTTGAATACGGGTGCAATCAGGATTGGTACAACATCCAATGGCAGCGCCACGCCGGCTGCGGCCCATCGGTGGTATCGACTATGCTTGGCTATTTACAGAATCGCACTAGCGACCATCTCTCTCAGCAGCAATGGCTTGCGCTTATGGAAGACGTATGGACGGACGTCACGCCGACGTACGGCGGAATCCCGTCTACGCGGCATTTGACGACCCGGATCGAAAAATATCTCTCCCGATGCGGGCTTGATTTTCAAGTAACATCACTCAATGTCCCCGGCCAAGGCGACGAGCGCCCGGGTTTCGTCGAAGTGCGTGATTATCTGACCGGCATACTCTCCAAAGACGCGCCCATCGCGCTGTTGAACCTTGACACCGGTGGAGTGGAAACACTGGACGAGTGGCACTGGACGATTATACCGTCGATGATGTATGACGATACCAGCGCCAACGTCGTGAATTATAACTGCGGTGAAATGTTCGATGTGGATATCAAGGCATGGTACGAAGCGACGACTCTGGGCGGGGGACTGGTGGCTATTATCCCCAGCCACATAGTGTAATTTAATCTTGACCTTTGGGATGGTTTTTGTTACAATAGACAGGCATAGTGCATAGAAAATGCACAAAGGTTGGAAGGTGCGACAACACCCTCCAACCTGCATGGGCGGTAGTGCCACCCACACAGCAGATCAAGTCTGCCAGTGTGCTTGTTCAGTATACCCTATTTACGGCGTACTTTCAAGTGCCAGTTGCAATTGTTCGTTGTTGTAGTGTACCTGCTTCGGCATGTATGGGTGACCTTCGCCCGTGCGTGCTATTTTTGTGCGCAGAGTGGGTGACAACGAATGAAAGAAAATCTCCCAAACAGCGAAGAAGTCGATTTCAAAAAACTATATTTAGGCCTTTTTAATGGCATCAGCCTTGTTATTGAGAATACCTTTACATATGAGCAATCTATTGAAGCCCTCAAACAGCTGCAAAGGAAAGCGGAAGATTATTATATAGAGTTTGATGAATGAGCTGTAAAAGCCGTCTGTACAGGCGGCTTTTTATCTGCCGCTTACAGAGGCGTTTACACACTCGCCGTCATATACGAAACTTCATTCTCAGCGGGTCGCCCGGCGAAATGGTCTGATAAGTTTTGCAGGGTGGTTTTCGCGATCTCACGTAGCGCTTCCTCGGTCAAAAATCCCTGGTGACTTGTAACCAGCACGTTCGGCGTTGCTAAGAGCAGCTTCAGCTTATCGTCTTGAATCACATCTCCGGACACGTCTTCATAGAAGAAATCAGATTCTTCTTCGTAAACATCAAGTCCGGCGGCGGCGACCCTCCCGGTTTTTATTGCGTCCAGCAACGCCTCGCTGTCGATCAGCGCCCCTCTGGAGGTGTTGAGAATGACTACGCCCTCGCTCATCATGCGCAATGTATCACGGCCGATGATGTGGTGGCTGTCCTTTGTCAAGGGACAATGGAGGCTGATAATATTAGACTGGCGGCATAGGTCGTGAAGGCTCACGTATTCCACGCCGACGCGCCGGATAGGCTCAGGGTCGTAGGCTAAGACTTTCATGCCGAATCCGAGACAGATATCAATAAACGCCTGCCCGATTTTCCCGGCGCCCACCACGCCTGCGGTTTTACCTTTGAGGTCGAATCCCACAAGTCCCTTGAGGTTGAAATTATACTCCCGCACCCGGTTATATGCACGGTGAATCTTGCGGTTTAGACAGAGTAAAAGCGCCATGGCATGTTCTGCTACCGCGTTGGGTGAATAGGCGGGTACCCGAAATATCCGCAGCTTTCCATCGGCGTATTTCAGATCCACATGGTTGTAGCCGGAAGATCGCAGCGCCACCGCCTCCACCCCCACGTTCACAAGCATGTCGATGGTGGGCGCGTCGATTTTGTCGGCGACAAAAGCCACCACCGCCCGTGCCCCGCCGGCCATAACGGCCGTGTCGCGGTTGAGGCGGTTTTCGTAATATTTGAGTTCAATGCCGTGCTGTTGTTTCAATTGGTCGAACCAAAGCTTGTCATAGGGTTTAGCATCAAAAAAGGCCACAGTTTCCATGAGTGTAATCCTCCGTGTTTTTTAGAAGGATGCCCAAAAGTAGGAGAAATTATAGATGCCGCCCCACAAGAAAAACATTGAATTTAATCTGCGCCTGAGTTATTATAAGATTACAGTTAATTAAGAGTTGGGAGAGGCATTATGAAAGAGATTCAAATCGGCAAGTTTACCATAACACGGGATTTTTTGCTTTTTTTGATTGCAAATGCATTGCTTGGAATCACCATGGCAGTTGAAAGCACCTCTTTCGCAAACCGCTTGGTTGAGGATCTGGGCTTTACTATGATGCAGCGAGCCTCCCTTGAATTCCCTCGTGAGCTGCCTGGACTGCTGGTCGTCTTTATCACCGCTGCGTTGGCGTTTCTGGGTGATGTCCGCACGTCCGCGATTGCGAATATTTTCGGCGGTATCGGTCTTTTTGCGTTCGGCCTTGTTCCGTCCGGGTTCTGGCCTGTGGTGGCCACCATGATGATATTCAGCATGGGTCAACATGTGTTCTTGCCGTTGCAAAGCTCTATCAGCATGACATTTGCCAAAGAAGGCAGTCTTGGGCGAAGGCTCGGTGAAATCCAAAGCGTGAATACGATTATGATGATCATCGCCACCGGCGTGCTACTCTTTTTATATGCGGTGATTGATGTGCCGTTCGTTGTGACATTCACCGCCGGTGCCATCGCCATGGTACTGGCCGGTGTGGTACTATTTTTCATGAGTCCCGGCTCGGTGTCTAAAACTAAACGGCCGCGGCTGATATTTAGGAGAAAATATCTGCTGTTTTACTTTCTGTCGATAGCCCTCGGCGCGCGTCGGCAGATTACATTCACGTTTGTCACATGGTTGATCGTAACCATTTACGACCAACCCGTCACCACCGTGACTACACTTGTCCTGATTACATCGATCATCAGTGTATTTTTACGTCCGATGCTGGGGATATTTATTGACAAAATGGGGGAACGATTCGTACTTGTGTTTGAAGCATCGCTGCTGCTCCTATCCTGCTTCGGCTTCGCCTTTGCCAGAACATTGTTCTCGCCGGTCGTTGCGCTTGTGATAGTGTCCGCCTGCTTCATTATTGACAACATCTTCTCCATCGGGGCCGGCATGGCACGCACTACATATGTCAGAAGGCTCGCCGACAACCAAGAAGAAGTATCCGGGACACTGTCATTGAGCATCTCGCTTGACCATATTGTCACCATGTCCATGCCATTCTTCGCCGCGCTGATCTGGGAGCGCAATGTCGATACAGGCTACATCTACGTCTTCCTCGTGGGTGCAGTCATATCTGCGATATGTATACTCCTGGCAAACCAGATACGCATACCTCAAGTGAGTAAGAAAGGCAGTTGAAGTGAATGGGGTACATATGTGGATGAAGGAATTTATGGCTTTACTCAAAACCCAAAAATACGAGGATGCTTTTTCGATTAAGAATAATCATATTCCAGCTAAGCTATTTAGATACAGACCCTTTCCTGCCAATGTGAAAGATAGCGAATATGTTATTAACGAGCTTATGCACAAGTATGTTTATCTTGCAACAGTGGAGCAAATGGACGATAGCAGTGATGGCTTTGTTAAAATTGACATTTATCGTATCTTTGAAGAAGTATATGGCTACAAAGGTTTAGGTGATGCGCTTTTAGAGGATTTATTTAGACAGTTATGTGTCGAGATTACAGAAAGTCGTAAAGTAATGGCTCATGCCGGCATTAGGTATTGCTCTTTTTGTGAAGGCGAAAACATTGACGGAGATTATATTCCATCAAATGATTTGTTGTGGGGGCAATATGCCGCTGGAGGAAGAGGAATCTGCATTGAATATGATATGACAAAGTTTAATAGTAATGGTGCTCTTCAACGAAGATTTATGTATCCTATTATTTATTCGGATTCTCATTTTGATGCAACTGATATGTTTATTTCCTATGCTACAGGAAATACGCGAAGTGTTGTCGGCTATGACATTTTAGCACACATGATAAAACGCGAGATTTGGAGAAATCAAAATGAATGGCGCTTGATTTACGGTAGCGGAATTATCGCGCCCGATAATCCCTGCATTTTGTTTGATGCTATAAGTGCAGTATACATTGGAGTTAGAGCTGCTGATGAAGTGCGAAATGTTATTTTGAGAAATGCTGACTCAATCGGTGCACCGATTTATGAAATGAAAGAGTCGCTTAACGGACTTAAACGATCTCTTTTAAGGTGAGTGGTCTTTCATTCTTTTTACAGGTTCTTTTGAACCTTTTTCTGTCTAAGCAACGCTCCTGAAAAGGTTTATACCATCGACATCATTGTTAACGAGGTGAAGAATGAGCAAAAAGGTCTATGAATACAACGCCGTCATTCAATCCTCCGCTATCGGTAAAGGCGGCGCGTATGTGCTGTTTCCGTATGATATCCGCGCAGAGTTCGGCAAGGGCAGGGTGAAAGTTCACGCCACTTTTGACGGAGAGCCTTATGACGGCAGTATCGTCAACATGGGTGCGAAAAACGATGACGGCTCAGTGTGTTATGTTATAGGTGTGCTTAAAGAAATTCGTGCAAAAATCGGGAAACAGCCCGGCGATATGGTTAGGGTTACGGTTACAGAGCGTGAAGTATAGTCAAACAATAAGAAGCCGTGAAGCGTTAAATACACTTCACGGCTTCTTGTTTGTACGCTTACACTTACAGGTCGTAATACAACTCAAACTCCACAGGATGCGGCAGTTGATTGTATCTCGCGGATTCGGCGCGCCTGTTTTTGATCCAGATTTCAATCAGCCGCTGCGGAAACACGCCGCCTGCGGTGAGGAATTCGTTGTCTGCTTCCAGTGCGTCCAACGCCTCATCCAATGTGCGGGGCAATTGCTTTATGTTCTTCTGCTCTTCCGCTGACAGATTGTACAGGTTAAAGTCATAAGGCCCGAATCCGGCTTTTTCCGGGTCGATTTTATTTCGGACTCCATCCAGTCCCGCCATCAGGATCGCGGCATAGGCGTAATATGGGTTGCATGTCCCATCCGGTGAGCGCAGCTCAAAGCGCTTATCTTCCGGTGCTTTCGCATACGCTGGGATACGGATGACGCTGCTACGGTTTGAAGTCGCATATCCAATCGTCACAGGGGCTTCATAACCCGGGGTGAGTCGCTTATATGAATTTGTGCTGGGATTCGTAAACGCGCACAGCGCTTTTACATGCGTTAGAAGCCCGCCGATAAAGTACAGGGCGGTGTCACTCAAGTGCGCGTAATTTTTCTCGTCGTAGAAAAGCGGCTTGCCGTCTTTAAAAAGATGCATATGCACATGCATACCGTTGCCCGCTTCCTCATAGATCGGCTTGGGCATGAATGTCGCCGTTTTGCCCTCGGACACAGCGGCATTTTTGATTAGATATTTTGTCATCATGGTCTTGTCGGCCATTTCCAGCATGGAGCCGAATTCCACTTCAACCTCAAGTTGACCGGGGCCGCCGACTTCGTGGTGGTGGTACTTTACCATAATCCCCTGCTTTTCCATCAGCATTGTCACGCGTGACCGGAATCCGCTCAATCTATCCAGCGGCGGGGCCATATGATAGCCGCCTTTTTTTCGCATTTGATAGCCAAGGTTCTGAAGCTCACTGCTGGAATTCCACTCAGCCTGCTCGGCGTCTATTTCATACATCGATCTGTTAGGTTTCACTTCATAGCTGATGTGGTCAAACACATGAAACTCGAATTCAGGGCCGATACGCATTTCGTCCGCGACACCCAGCTTTTTCATGTATTCCTGCGCGTGATATGCCACGTTGCGCGGGTCCTGGTCAAAACGGCGATTCTTCGGCAGGTCGATGACAAACACGTCGCCGATCATCGCAAGTGTCGGGACTTCCGCGAACTCGTCCACATATGCGCTTGATAAGTCCGGAATAAATATCATGTCGCTTTTTTCAACCGGGGCGAAGCCGTAGTTGGAGCCGTCGAAGCCGATACCGTGTTCCATCGTATGCTCCGTTAATCTGGCGGACGGAATAGTGAGGTGACGCCAGCGCCCGTCTAAGTCCACCATCATAAAGTCGATCATCTTAATATCGTTCTCGGTGCAAAAATCCCTTGCCTGCTGAAGGTTTTTGAACATATTAGCTCCCCGCTTTCTGAAAGTTTAGGTTTTACCAAGAGGTCAAAATCACCGGTACAATTTATCACAATATCCTGATCTTGTAAAGTTTTTACTGTAAAACTAGTGCGGACACTTTTTTTGTGATATAATTATTAGTAGTAAAACCGCCGTTTGCAGAAGGTTTAACCGTGACAAATTTATATTAAGGGGTGTATTTATACCGTGTCCATAAAAGCTGTGGGGTTTGATATAGGACAAACCTTGGTTAATTATAACAAACCG
Organism: Oscillospiraceae bacterium; assembly: GCA_009785525.1. Classification (GTDB taxonomy): domain Bacteria; phylum Bacillota; class Clostridia; order Oscillospirales; family Oscillospiraceae; genus WRMH01. Next base: position 15,394 of record WQWC01000024.1, read on the forward strand.
CTAAATTGGAATGCCCTATATCCAACAGCCCTGAGAAAAGTTATGCGTGATTGCCAAATTGCTGAACAGAATAACCGATTGAATTTGGCGATTGCAATTTTATCAAAATACAACACAAGAGAGCATTATAGAGAACACGAAGTGTCCTCTGACACCATATTCAAAGAAATCTTTGATGTCTGGGAGCAAGATTACGAAAAGCTGATTGATGCCAAGAAATCTTTTTATGGATTTTTCCAATTAGATGCTATGTGCTTTTGTGATACTGCTGAAACATTAGAAGCTCTTTCTTCAAAAAACATTTCTTTGGGATTCTTAACTGATGTCGCTTATGGGATGGATAATGTATTTTCATTAAAAGATATTGCCGATATCAAAAAGTATTTCGATGCTGGTTTTACGTCAATTGATGTTGGATACAGAAAACCTAATGCAATGGGGTACAACATGCTTCTTGAATCGTTTAACATTACTCCCTCTCAAATGATGTATGTCGGAGATGAAGAAAAAGATATACGCGGAGCAAATAATGCCGGTATAATTTCTGTATTAATTAACAGAAGCGGCGACCAAAAGAACTGGGGGCAACGGCACACCATTCAGAGTCTGAGCGAAATGTTAGATATAGTATAAAGGCAGTGGCTCCGCGTTTGGAAAATTTACAAGACGGAAGCCTGCTAAATGCCGCTTCCGCCTTGTTTTAATTGAAAACATAATGTTGAGTCCACTTCTGCTTATGCTATAATTATTAGTAATAAAAACGCCGTTTGCGGAGATGTTACCGCATTTATGCGGGGGCGAAAAAACAAATCGTTTTATTTTATTAACAGGAGAGAATCGATATGTTATGTTCATCTTGCGGTAAAGAAATGAGAATCGGCGACTTGTACTGCCCGCATTGCGATGCTCCGTTTAATCCGAAAGGGAGTCGGCCGCGCGAAAGAAAGTTACTGGAGATTCGAAAAATTGTCTTTGTCACGCTGGGCTTTATAATGGTTGTGTCTGCGATTATTGTCATGCTTGAGCGCGCACCGCTTGGCGGGGCGCTTAACGGGGAGTGGGTATCAGAGACAATTTTCAGGGGCGGCCGTGAAATTGTCGTGGTGTATGACTTTAACGGTAGTCGGGTTACTCGTACAACTACAACTCATTGGACGGAAAGTAGCCTTACGGAAACAAGATCCGTCGGACCCTTAGATTTTCGCATATTTAATGGCAGGCGGACTCTTAGGTATGGCAATGAACCGGATGCAAGCTTTTCGCAAGAATCTGAAGACGTAATAATAAATGGAAGAACTTTTACCCGCCAAGAGTAGTGTCATCGTAAATCCACGGCAGCACTGAGCTGTTCCCAGAGTCATGGCTTCATATTCTCTTTGCCCTCTTTAGTAAAGGGGGGGGGGGGCGACCACAGTCGGCGGGTGTTTTGTTTTTACGCAGTAATATACGTCGCCCCTATACCGCACAAAAGCAAAGCGGACGCTTACGTATTTGAAGCGTCCGCTTTTAATTATCTCCCTGTGAAGAACATTCGCAAAAAACTAACAAAAATATCTCCCCAGCCGAGTCGCTCAACATCGTCCCCGGCTATGATTGTGTACTCACCCAGCAGGGTCTCCCCGCTTTGTATCGTCAGCCTGCCGAGTTCACTGCCGCGGGGTACGGGGGCGGTGATGTTTTCAACGAGTTCCACTTGTTTGGTTATCGCCGCAGCATCCCGCTTTTCGACCAATAGCCGACCGCCGCCCCGCACAACCGGCTGGACTGTCGGAGTTTGGCCGAGCGTCACCCTGACAGGTGGCAAGACCTCGTCCGGCTGTATAGCGATTGTCGTGAAATTGGCGAACGCGAAGCTCAGAAGTGTCCGCGCACTTTCAAATCTATCAGCTGATGTATCAGCGGCCAGAACTACGGCTATGTACTCAACTCCGTCACGCTCCGCAGTTGCTGCCAAGCAGTGCATGGCGCGCTGTGTGAATCCCGTTTTCAGTCCGGTCGCGCCCTCGTAGAATCGGATCAGCTTATTCGTGTTGGAGAGGCCGAATTCACCATTGCGCAGCGTATCTGTCCAGATTGTCGTAAACTCTTTTATCATATCATGTCGGATAAGCTCCCGCGACATGATGGCGATATCCCGTGGGGTGGTCACGTGTGTTGCGTCATCCATCAGGCCGGTGGAGTTGGTGAAATGCGTGTTTACCATACCCAGTTCCACGGCGCGGACGTTCATCCTAGAGACGAACACCTGTTCTGAACCCGAAATATGCTCCGCCATTGCCACCGCCGCGTCATTGGCGGATGAAACCACGATCGCTTTCAGCATCTCGCGGACGTTCATCTGCTCGCCCTCTTCGAGGTATATTTGAGAACCGCCCATTGACGCCGCGAACGCGCTTGTTGTGACCATTTCATCCATTGTTATAGTGCCAGACTCCAGTGCCTCCACTATAAGAAGCATCGTCATCACTTTTGTGACGCTGGCGGGTTCGCGCTTTGTGTCCGCGTCTTTTTCAAATATAACCTTGCCGCTGTCCCGCTCCATCAAAATGGCGGATGGTGCGTTGATCGAAAGTTCCGTAACCGATGAGGCGGGTGTGTACTCCCGCTCGAAAAAATCCAAGTCAATCTGCTCGTTGTCAATATAGTCGAAGAACACCGGCTCATACTCAAAGACGGACAACGCCCGTGCGCCCGCTGAAGCAAGTATTGTCAGCATGATTAGTACTGTAAGTATTCGTTTCATAGACATCCCTCCTGATAAGGGATATGCTTGTTGTTGGACAAATATTACTGCCGGGAGATTGTGCCGCGATAATTTTATGCTTGCAATTCTGCCGTTGATTGTGATAAAATTATCGCACTGCAGGATTAGTTCAATGGCAGAATGTCAGCTTCCCAAGCTGAACACACGGGTTCGATTCCCGTATCCTGCTCCAAAAATTGAACGGCTCAGCCTTGCAAAAGAGAATCCCGCTTACACGATACAACGTGCAAGCGGGATTCTCTTTTTATGTCGCGAAAGCTGTTGACGCTGCCGTTTCACTGTGGTACGTGATGCAATAATGTACGGTCTATACACAGCAAAGACAAAGCACATCAATTGTTATCGCGCAACTATTCTAACAGAGCCGTTTTCAAGGCTGAGCGGATTGGAACCCCCGCCGGCAGCGTGATCCATGTACTGTATTGTGCCGGTATTAAACCTCACGAAGCCTTCATCGCCTGCCGCCGCCGCTGATGCTATATCAAAGCGGATGTATACGAATATGTCAGAACCCATGTATGGTCCATCAACGTTACTCCATGTTAGAAGAATGATATTTTGACCGTGTATGTGTCCGGGGTGCAAAATGTAGTCAAAGTCCAGACCGCCGTGATAGTAAGAAAGCGTTGTCCTCGGGTTTGTCAGCACTGCCGGGTCGTATCCTATGGTGAATATCGTCAGCCCCATGCCCTGCGGCGTGTTTTGGTGCAGATATACACGGACATCGACATGCGAAGCCGTAGGCGATACTTCCTCATGGCTGATTCGCCATATCGCTTCATCGGCATCATCCCCCCTCGCTTGCTGCGGCCCCTCCGTAGGCGGCCGTTGCCCCAAAACAGGCCGCGGAGCCATTCCGCTCACATAGCGCATCAATACGTTTGCGTCTATTGGATTTACAACGCTGTCGCGCACAACGTCTGCCGCCGCTAGGTTAATAACAGGCCGCGGAGCTAATCCGCTCACAAACCGCATCAACATGCTTGCGTCAATCGGAGTTACCACACCATCGTCATCCACATCACCCCAAAGCGACCAAATGGCGTACAAGTCAATATTCCCGCCAACCGCAAGTGCTTCAAACGCTGCTTGCGTGAATGACACCGGCACCGCAATCGAGTCATCGGAGAGAAGCGGCCTGCGATGTCCGTTTCTGCTGCGGCCTGAGCCATCAAGCTGCGCATCCGTGAACCAGCCCCAGAACGCAAATTGCCCTTGCTCGTCTACGGCGTCGATATACGCTGTGACGGCGCTCAAGTCCAGCGGTTCGCCGAAGGTTACGGGGATTGCGATAGACGTTGCACCGTTGGCGAAGGTGCCTTCGCCGTATGCGTGGAAGGTGAGGGTGGAGCTGCCTTGACCAGCCAATATCCCCATAATCTCGTCGCGTTGGTCGAGCCGGTATAGGCTGTTGCGGGAAGTGAAGCTAAAGGTGGTACTTCCTTCCTCTAATCGCGCAACTGCAACAATGTGTCGTTCTCCGGTTTGTACCGTGTCGGCGAAGAAACTAATAATCAGCTCAACCCCAACATCAACATCACCTTTTAATACTTCAACAACAGTGACGTAGTATCTGTCACTTTCCACCCAATCGCTTGGAGACTGCGCACTTGCTAAACTCCTTGGTTCGCCGATTTCCACAATCAAGACACAGGGCGAACCGGCAATAATGTCTACGATGTTATCTGAGCGGATGTGGTCTCTACCGGGCGGGTTGTTTGCTGTTTTCTCGGTTATAAATGCAATCAGCTCTTCCCTGTCAAGACTCCTGCTGTTGAAATTAATTTCAGTCGCATGGTGTGACACGGGTTCGTTGTACATTGTGCTTCCTGCCGGATTGTCTAAGTCGATGATAAGACCATTGATAAACAAATACCCGTCGGGATGTGTTAGTGCCACAGCGCGCCACAGCCTATCGAGTACCAGCAAATAGTCAGTCCCGCTACTAAACGTTGACTCGCTTGGGTTATATGACGATGCCCCCATAACGCCCATAACAGATGCATACGCGTTTTCCGCGTAAACAAATATAGTGCCGGCTGCGTTGCCTAAAATTCTGTCCAACACAACAAACTCAAACTCCACAAGGGTTTCTCCAAAAGGTCGGCTTCCAACATAATTTGCGATTACAATATCAGTGCTGACCAGCAAGGCCTGCTCAAAGGTCAGGTACTCTATCCGCATGCTGCCTGTAGGCGCTCTTACAATTTGCGGTTCTGCTGAATTGCCAATCATTGCATCTGCCTCGTTTGTAATAGTTGTGTCATCAGGTTCTGTATTCGTTGCGCTGCACGCAAATAGGGTTAACATTATCGTAATAGCCAATACTAAAATCATTAGCTTTTTCATAGTGTATCTCCTTTTTCAATTATTTGTTCTATGGAAACATGGATACTGTTGTACTATCCCGGAAACAGCCAGAATCTCTCATATATGTATCGCAAATGCCTTGCCTCTTCATAGGATATGTTGCCGTGGTAGTTCTCATATTCTTCTCTATAGAACATGACATCTCCCCGATGCGGTGAATGTCCATCCCAACCCAACGCGTGGCCAAGTTCATGGACGACTAATGCCCGTACACTATTTGCAGACCATTCGACTCCGCTACGGTTATGTGTTGTAATAAAGATTCGAACGTACCCAGAAAAGCTGTATACTCTTCTTGGAATACCATCAATAGCAGGTGTTGCGAGCCTGGTTTCTATTCTACGACGGTAGCAAGCAAGTCCAGACCAAGTGCCATAGTTTTGGCTCTCATATTGCATCTGCTGCAACGAACCGCCGAAAACCTGTACGTGGGCACTGCCATGTGCGTCCCTGCCTATGGGTACTATCCTCAGTGCTGTTTGCCACGCATCTACGGCTTCATTTAACCTTGTGTCAAGATTAAAGCCGGACGGTGCTCCAGCGGAAACTCTGGGCGCATTGCTTACGGTTATTACCCTATTAGGCCAAAATCCAACGTAGTTGCCGTCAGAACGCCGCCAAATCGGTGCCGGAGACCATTGGGCGAAATAAGTCACATGGGCGTTAATCACGACTGTATTAAATGTGATTTCGGTTCCTCCGGTTCTGGCCGTGAACCACCCGTTAAACCGGTAGCCATTTCTGACCGGGGTTGGCAGTACACCCATGGTTCCGCCGCCAACTTTTGATACAGACGTTGGATTTACGCTACCGTCATTAGCGTCTAAAGTAACGGTTACATTCCATCTGGCGAATAGCGTTATGTTGCTGTTTATCACGTGATGAGACATTACTGGGTTACCGCCTATTTGGGCGTCATACCATCCCCTGAAAGTATAGTTCGTTCTGGTCGGGGGTGGAAGCAAGTTGCCCACTGTAGTACCCGATGGAACAACAATTGATGTTGGCGAAGGATAAACTGTTCCCCCGTTAGCATTTAGTGTAATGGTTACAGTATTTGCCGCTGGTCTCCACTGAGCCGTTGAACTCCAGTTGCCTGAGCCTGACGGCATCGTTGCCGGCCGTACCGGATTCCACGCGTTGAAAGTGTGATTTGCCGGTGCGTTTGTTGGTTGTGGGAACGTCGGCATAGCAGCGCCTACCGCCACGGATTGGCGAATCGCCGTGATGTTCCCTGTTGCCGGTGTGTGGCGTACCCATCCGGAGGGTGCGGTCGTTCCCCAATGTGCGTTTGTTCCTGCGTTCAGTACGACATTGCGGGTAGCTGCAGATGCTGCAGCTTGCGTCACGGTGACTTGGCGCGTCTGATTCCCGGCAGTGACTGTCAATGTTGCGGTTCGGCTGCTTGTCGATGTGTTTGCGCTTACACTTGCAGTGAGAACCTGCCCGCTTGTGCCCCATGTCTGGTTAAGCGTCAGCCACGATTGATTACTGCCTGCAGACCAAGACGCCTGATTTGTAGTCACTGTGATATTTCTTGACGCAGCAGCTGACCCCGGATTCCATGCTCCTGACGGGTTTAATGACAGTGTCGCTGCCGGCGCCGCCGCCGCTTGGGTCACAGTAATATTGCGCGCTATGGACCAGTCAGCCGTCCTGACTGTGACAGTACCAGTTCTCGCTGTCGTATTCGGATTCGCCGATGCGCTGAGTGTAAAATCACGGCTGCCGGTTCCATTGGTAACCGACGGTGCAAGCCATGATTGGTTGCTGGATATTACCCAATCAGTGTTTGAGGTTATTGTCATCAGGGACGAAGTTATCGCAGCTGATCCCGGATTCCATGCCGAATGTGATACGGTAAGCGATTGTACCGGTGCACTCCACGCCCCGTGCTGCGCTACACTGATAAAACGCGGCTCAGCTCCAGCAGCAGTGACAGTCACCATTCCGACTCTATTGGTAGACAATGGGTTTGGGTCTACGCTCATAGTGAAGCTTTGCCCATTTGTACCCCATGTCCTGTTAAGCCGCAGCCACGAATGACTACTGCTTGCAGACCAAGATGCTTGATTTGTATTCACTGTGACATTTCTTGACGCAGTAGTTGCTGGCGGATCCCATGATGTTCCTGGGTTTAATGTCAGTGTTGGTGTCGGCGATTGCACCGAAAAAGTCCGCTCACGCCATTGCTCGACCGTACCTACCCTTGCCCTTACGGCAACTCTAAATTGACGCCCTGGGCTAAGGTCTGTCTGGGGTATCGTAGCAGAAGTTCCGAATACGGGTACATGACGATGTATCTCTGCATACGTGTAAAGATTGCGTAATGATAAAGCGTATGCAGCGCCGGAAACAGCTGTCCAACTGACTTGCAAACTCTGAAATGGAACTGTCTGGCCATTAAACGATGGGTGTGTAATCGCAAAATTGTTTTGCCACAGCGGCGATATATTCATAGCGGAATCGCGCCCGGAATCCAAATGGTCAGGTTCCCACAAAGCGTAAAAGTGTATAATGCCGCTGCCTGTAATTTTCACTTCATACCCGGACTGAACAACCTGAACACAATCCGGATGAAGCCAACCGTAAACTTTATTGTTATGTACATATGGTATCACAATAATGCTTGGTGTTTCAACTAAAATATTTGCCGGGACCGAAAGATCGCTAAGCCCATTATCGTTGAATGTGATGGTTACTAAACCATTTTCCATTTCTTCAGTGGGAGCAGCTTCCAAAACAGTCAGTCCCTCATTAATGTCGGTTGATCCAAAAATTGCAAAAAGTTCTACTACACCGGTTCCCGCAACCATGATTGTCTGCCCTGGCAGAACAATCTGTACTGAATCAGGATGAAGCCAACCGCCGAACTCAAATCCTTCGAGGGTCATCGCATATTCATCGTGGTTTAACGCAAATACGCTTCCTGTTTCAGCATTAATACTTTCAGGGAGGTCAATTTCTTCATGTCCATTATCGTAGAATATGACGGTTACTGAATTAGTTCTCTCTGAATCACTTTCTGTTCTTTCTCCAGAGGGCCTTGCTTCTAAAACAACAGTTCGGTTCCTTATCACATCCACTGTCTCAAACGCTTCTAAAGCTAGTGCCTCATCCAACAGATACATTGCTCCGCGATTTGCTTGAGCAGCTATGATAGGAAACGCCATGCTGAGTATAAATGTCATAGACAGGATGGCAGAAATCATTTTTCTAAAGCTGTTTACACGTTTCATCTTCCCGCAGGTTTTCTCTGATGCTTCATTAGACATAAATTGTTTCATAAGTGTTCCTTTCTTTCAGTAAATTTATTATAAAAGCAGTTATGTCCCCTGGTTTTGCTACGCAGTTATCGTCTATGTGCAACCTTTTTTGATCGGCAAACATAGATAATACCTGCGTTTTCGTATATTTTCGTTATCTGGCACCCTCCCCTCCCTGCTTCGGGCCAACATGTCCCAAAGCTGCAAAACATATTTCCCCGACCAATACCATTGTCAGAGGAAAACAAAAAGGCGGTTATCCTCTTGCGCATAAAAACGCAAGGAATAACTGCCTTTGGTAACTTGTATTGATATTTAGTTTTTGGGCGTTACAAAATGGCGCAATTAGCCTGTGCCGTGCCGTGCCGTGCCGTGCCGTGCCGTGCCGTAAAAATTGTTTCACATAACATGGCTTTTGTCAACACCTTTCCTGAGTGTTTAACATTATTAACACTATTTTTGCATTATAGCACAAATGTTAAGGCAATATCAACCATAAATATTGCTGCACGGAAACCTGAAAGAACTATGCTTGTTGGGAGACATCCCGGTACAAGGGGAATTTTTGCTCAGAGATAATCACGCAACAACTAAGCGCCTGCCCTATCTCTTATAATTCCTAAAAATGTTTCCGCGCACACCCTGGCAAGCGTTTTTTTGACAACTGTAATGCCGTGCTTTTTAATGTAATTAACTATCGGCAATACAACAAGGCTACGAAAACGGAGGGAGGGTAGCTATGAGCATATCGAGCATCACATCACGAGCATTGATACCGCTCTCAAAATATACTATTCACATTCTAAGATAGGAAACAAAGAGATTGCTGCTCTGTTTGTCCGCTTGTCCTCCGCGACCATCCCACACCTCAAAAAGGCGGTTAAGAATGAGCTGGATAAACGAAACGTGCTATCCTACGGACGACATAAGATTAATACATCTGTCGTGTTTGACATTTGGGGGATTGATGTTGCCGATTTAGAAAAACGCCGTAAGAAATTCCGGGAACTGGCGTTACAAATGGTACACTCTGTATAAGTAAAAACTTTACGCTCAACCTTGCGTTATAGTTACAACCATGATATAATGATCATGTAAGGTTGCGTCGTTTGAGGGCAGAGAATCAATGCTTGCAAGAAACAAGCAAAACTTCAACTGGTGCATCTTACCAACATTCAAAGACGCTCGCATTGATAGATTAACAGTTGCATCGCTTCAAAGTTGGAAGTTGTTTATGGAAGGGAAGGGATTGACCCTAAACACAAAGAGACAAGCATTTGGTGATTTAAGGGCTATGCTTAATTACGCAGTGAAAATGGAGTATTTGCTCAAAAGTACTTTGTCGAAAATAGACAATTTCAAAGACGTTATGAGTAACACCTGGGAAATGAGTGTATATACGCCACAAGAATTTGCTCAGTTTATCAGCACAGCTTAAAATAACGAAGGGGTGAATTTAGATGAGAGCACGAAAACAGGGGTCTATTAAAAATCGGTGGTTATCCTGTGTTTTTGCGGCGATTATGTTGATTGCAGCGACACTCGTTGTTACCGCGTGTGACGGCGCGAATAGCGCGACATGGAGGACGAGCGTAAATGTGCAGGAGCGCAGCTCTCCTGGGAGTTTTTCGATTTCCGTGGGCTCCGCAAGCCGCGGCACACGCAACAGAACCTTTAACCTGACCGCCGAGGATTTGGCCAATATCCACGTGAACAGCTCCAGCGCCGAGGGGGAGATAACACTCGTCATTTCCCAAAACGGAGAAGAGGACGGCACGGAGATCAGGCTGGATATATCAAATTTCGAAGGTTATCTCTCAGCGGAAAGCTTGAGTCCCGGCCGCATCAGATTTTCATTGAGATTTGAAGGTATCAGAGACTCAGTTACAACAATCAGCTGGGGCTAATCCATTGTACGCAAATGATTGGGAATTTATTGAAGATTAAGTAAGGTGTACAGCATTAAAGATGCGCAAAAACACGGAGCAGCTCCTCCTGTTTTTGCGTGCTTTGTTTAAGCGGCAAAATAGAGGTGCGTTTGTACAGGCGTACGTACTAAAAAGGAGCAAAAATGATAGAACTTTTCGGAAAATACAGCACAGCGAAAGTGTTCACTGACACCGCTGAGCAGAGTGCACTCACGCAGATCGAGCATCTGCTGAACCAGGAATTTACCGCTGGAAGTAAAATACGAGTCATGCCGGACGCCCACGCCGGGATGGGATGCACCATCGGTACGACGATGACGGTTACAGACAAAATCGTCCCGAATCTTGTCGGCGTGGACATCGGCTGCGGTATGGAAACCGTTTTGCTGAAAGACAAGCGCGTGGAGCTTGCGCAGCTTGATAAGGCGATCCATCAGCATATCCCGGCCGGGTTCAAAATACGCAAGGAGCCTCACCATTTCAATGAAGAAATTGACTTGGACTCTCTGCGCTGCGCGAAACATGTTAATATTGAGCGTGCAAGGCTTTCTATTGGTACGCTGGGTGGCGGGAATCATTTTATCGAGCTGGGCAAGGACGATGATGAGCAGCTTTATCTGGTTGTGCATTCCGGCAGCCGGAACCTGGGTAAACAGGTGTGCGACTACTATCAAAATGCCGCCGCTGACGGATTAGGGCGAATGGGCAAAGGCGCGGATCGCGTATTGGCGTATCTGGAAGGCGCTATGTTTGACAATTATCTGCATGACATGGCAATTGTTCAGCGGTATGCCGATCTGAATCGCAAAGCCATTGTGAAAGAACTGGAAAAACGCGTAAAATTCAAAATTGCCGGACAGTTTATGACAATACACAACTATATTGACTTAGCGTCCATGATATTGAGAAAGGGCGCTATTTCGGCGCAAAAAGGCGAACGGGTGCTGATCCCGATGAATATGCGTGACGGTAGCCTTATTTGCATTGGCCGTGGCAATGAAGACTGGAACTGCTCCGCGCCGCACGGCGCCGGGCGTATTATGAGCCGCAAAGCAGCGAAAGCGAGTATTACACTAACACAATATGAGAAAGCGATGACGGGTATTTATTCATCTACTGTGAATAAAAGCACCCTAGATGAAGCGCCGGCAGCGTATAAGCCGATGGAAGAGATAGTTGCCAACATCGGGGATACAGCGGATATTGTGACGACAGTCAAGCCGCTGTACAATTTTAAGGCCGCGGAGTAGATACAAGCCAATCATCGGGGGCAGTACGCAGATAGTCAAGGTTTAGGGGCGATCGTCTTGGTCGCCCGCGGGACGTCGAGACGATGCCCTTACAGGGTCGAATCAGCAACAGCGTACCAGGCAGGGCAGATCTTTCGTCGGTTTTAAAACATCTCCGGATAGCGGGTTGTTATGAAAAATTTTATATTGACAAGGAGGCGGCGAAATGTTACTAAAAAACAAGGCGGGTGTCATCACCGGCGCGGGCAGCGGAATGGGCAGGGCAAGCGCGGTTCGGTTCGCGAAAGAGGGCGCGCTGCTCGCGCTGCTTGATATTTCCGACGCAGCCCTCAATGCAACGAAAGAGCAGATTTTAGAAACCGTCCCAACGGCGGAAATTATCTGTATCAACGCGGATATCGCGGACGAAGACGCGGTCGCGCGCGCGATGGAAGAAACGGCCGGCGCGTTCGGGCGGATGAACTTCGCGTTTAACAACGCCGGGGTAATGATGACCCGCGCCCCAGTCGGGGAGGTTGACTCAAAGGCTTGGGAGCGCGTTGTGAGGATCAATCTATTCGGCTCATTTTATTGCGCTAAATATGAAATACAACAAATGCTGAAAAATCCCGAGTCGAGTTCTATCATTTTCAACGCGTCTGTCGGCGGGCTTATCGGCACACCGGCGGCATCTGATTACGTCAGTTCAAAGCACGCCGTGATAGGGTTAAGCCGCGCGATTATGTGTGATTACGCGGATAAAGGTATCCGCTCAAACGTGATATGCCCGGGACAGATAGAAACGCCGATGTGGGAATCGGTCAGCGGCGATTTGAAGGATGACCCAGAGGCATACGCAAAGCTCAATCGCACACAGAACCCCATGCGCCGATTGGGTCTGCCGGAAGAGGTGGCGGCGGCCGCGGTGTTTTTGGCGTCTGATGAATCCTCACATATAACAGGCATCACCTTGCCGGTGGACGGCGGGCATCTTGCGACAAATGCCGCGTATTTCGACTGGAGGTAGAGCAGAACAACGAGGAGCAAAAACGCATAACATACATAAACTGTTAGTATAAAAAACCAGGAGTGTGATGTTATGCATTGTCCCCAACCTTTTACATATGTTATCCGGCAGGGTGATAACCTGTATCAGCTTGCAAGGTATTATCAAACGACCGTGTCCGATATTCTCGCAATGAACCCCGGTGCCGACCCGTATAATCTTCAAATCGGCAGTATGTTGACTATTTGCCCGGGCGAGGAGTTCCGAATAATACCGGATAATCAGACCCCGGCAGCCTACCCAGACCCCGTGAAGCAAATAAGCCTGATAAACGACATGCGTCTCAAGTGGAGCCAGCATGTATATTGGACGCGTATGCTGCTAATCAGTATTGCCGAGAGACTGCATGATTTGAACGCGGTCACATCCCGGCTCATGCAAAATCCGGATGACATCGCGGGCGTTTTCGCGCGTTATTACTCACCGGAAACAGCAGGTACCATTGCGCGGCTGTTGAGTGAGCATCTGCAAATCGGGGCTAAGCTGATTACTGCCCTGCGTGACGGAAATACCGCAACGGCCGATGAGCTGAACCGCCAATGGTACATAAATGCCGATAAAATGGCAGACGCTTTCAGCAGTATCAACCCTTATTACGACCGGCAAGCCATGCGGGAAATGCTCCACCGGCATCTGGCACTGACTACACAGGAAGTTGCTATGAGACTCGCGGCAGACTATCCGGCTGACATAAAAGCGTTTGACGCGGTTGAAGAGGAAGCGCTCAAAATGGCTGACGAATTTTCCTACGGAATTATGATGCAATTTCCGCAGATGTTCAGCTAGAGATTTTACCATACAGTCAATATTGCAACCGCCCCTCGCTGTCTTTCAGTGGGGGGCAGAGTATATATACGACAGATTCGTGATTGCATTCATTTAGGCGGTTTGCTATAATGGCAGGAAAGGAGTGTGTTTTATGGGCAAATATGACGATTTAATTTTTAAAATACCGCAAGAAAATCACAGCTGGTACGGATTTGCGTCTCCACGCGGATTCTTCCGCGGCACGACGATGATGGAGAAAGCAAGGCTGTACATGGACTTCACATCCGTCACGAAAGAGCTGGTGATGGAAGTGCCGCACACACATCATGCGGCGGATGAGTACATTGTGCTTGCCACGGCCGACTTCAACAACTTTTACGACGGCTTTGACGCGGAAATCGACATCTGGCTCGGAGAGGACCCGGAGAATTTAGAGATGTTCACAATTACTGAACCTGTGATAATCCGCATCCCGCCGAAACTTTATCATTGCCCGATTAATTTCAGGCGTATCGGTAAACCGGTGCTGTTCTCGGCGATGTATCTTGACGGGGACTGGTCAAAAATTAGTCCACGTGTAAACGAGGAAGGGCGCGAAGAGTTTATGTACGACGGCGCCGGCGTACGGCGTTGCGTGAAAGACCGATCTAACGAATGTATTTATTGCGGAGAGTGCTTTTCCGAAGCGATGAAAGAGCGTCTCGAAAAATCAAAGGAGCAGCAGGGTGACCCGCAAGAAGCGCTGATGGCTCCGTTCTATGAGATGAACAAATTGCCGCGTACCGGCAAATACGACAAGTATGTATTCCCATTCAAGCCGGAGTATCACGACGATACGCGCTTTCTCAGCCCGCGCACCGGATTCAGGGGGCAGAACGAGCTGGCGGAATCGCGGCTGTGGACGGTGATGAATATAGTGCAGCAGGCGTGCGAGGTCGGCGAATTGCATATGCATCACGCCGTGGAAGAATACCTGTTCTTTACCGGCGCGGATATAACGCACTTCTTTGAGTTTGACGCGGAGATCGAAATTCAGCTTGGCGATGACCCGGAAAACATGGAGAGCTACATAATTACCGAGCCGACTGTTATCCGCGTTCCGCCGGGAGTATGGCACGGGCCGGTCACGTTCAAACGCGTTGGCGCGCCAATAAACTTCATGCCGTTCTATCCGTCAGGCGATTACGGCAGGATTGCCTATGACGGCACTAACTACATATACAAGGGTAATGATTTGCCCGGAAAGGAATAAAAAAATGTACGAAAAATTAGTATTTGAGTTTCCCATGGAAAACAATGAGGTTGTAGCGGAGGGGGATGACCCCGGCTTTGTCGTGAAGCCGCAGGCGTATTTTAGAGGCGCTTCGCAGATTCCGGGTTCGCATTTCAATGTTGGGTTCCAGATTTTTGTAAAGCCGTTTTTCCTTGACCGTGTGCCGCATCGCCATAAGCATGATGAATATCTGATATTCTTAGGCGGCGCATTCCCGAATGTTTTTGACTTTGACGCGGAGATCGAGTTTACGCTCGGTGAAGTCGGCGTTGATGCGGAGACATTTGTTGTCAGCAAGCCGACAATAATCCGCGTCCCGGCGGGGGTGCATCATTGCCCGCTGAACTTTAAAAGAGTTGACAAACCGGTGTTTTTCCAAGCCGCGCTGATGGAACCAATGTTCGGCGGTATCTATGACACCCCGGACGGCGAGAAAGAAATGTGGTATAACGGCCCTGTGCAGTGCAAGTACGACGAGGCGAAAAAATGCGATGCCTGCGGAAAGTGCGTTGAAGAAGAGTGGAAAAGCCGGTAGGATTGGTTCTTGACAAGCACCGCGAAAAATAGCATAATAAGGCGAAATTTTACACAAGGGGTTGATAGACGTGATGGATTGCGCAATGCTTTTGCAAGCAAGCGTTTTGTCATGCCCTGATTGTTTTGTAAACACTGCCCGCGAGGAGCGGGGTGAATATTTTCATACGTAAAAAAGCGGCTGTTCTTTGTATTGCAGAGGGCAGCTGTTTTGTGTTTTAAGAGAGGAAATTTTAAATGAAATCATTCAAAAAGCTATCACTGATTATGGCAATTATCTTAGTTGTAGTTATGGTGCTAGCCGCTTGTGGTCCAACTCGAAGTTGTACAAGATGTGGGCGACAATTCAGAGGTAATGCTTACCAAGGAGTTCGCTCCGGCACAGTATTGTGCAGATCGTGCGCTGAAGAGTATTGGTTTCCGCTGGATATCCGTAACTTTAGGATTCCATAGACAAAGAGTGATAATTTTCAGTTTTACAGCTTTAATTTACATAGAAATAGAAAAGAAGAAATCAATCAAAACCACTAGTAAACTAGTGGTATGCACAAGCCCTAGAAGGGCATGCTGCTGGCCAGCGTCTTAAGACGCTCCGAAAAGTCTGCCAACCGCATTACTGTCACAGGCCGCCGCTAAAGCGGCCTGTTTCTATGCCTTTGTATTCTTACTACCCGTGAACGGGTCGAAAAACTCTTTGAATGATATCTGGTCTGATGC
>WQWC01000025.1 GCA_009785525.1 Oscillospiraceae bacterium
CGTAGGTTGCGTAACCAAGCCGCAGCGTCCACAGATAGTATAGGGCTATCTTACCGATCAATGAAAGGAAATGTATAATGAATCCCTATGTTTTCATTATACAAGGTTGTGTTATGGATATTTTAACTCAGCTAAACAAAGCGATGGCATATATCGAAGCACATATTGATGATGACTTGGCGCTTACCGAAGTGTCAAATGCCACATCGTATTCGCCTTATCATTTTGGTCGATTGTTCTATTATATTGCTAATATACCACTGTCCGAATATATTCGCAGACGCAAATTGTCGCTGGCTGCGATGAAATTACAAAGTGGCAGTGAAAAAATCATTGACTTGGCTGTGCTGTACGGTTATGAAAGCGCGGACAGTTTCAGCCGCGCTTTTGTAAAACAACACGGCGTTACACCGTCCGCAGCGCGTCAATCGGGCGTGAGTTTAACCATTTTCCCGCCACTCACCTTTCAAATCAAAATCAAAGGAGTGCAGGCAATGAATTGGCGAATCGAAGAAAAAGAAGCGTTTGAAGTGTTCGGCATTGAAGGGATTGTCGCGCAAGGCGCTGGTGGTGTGCTTTGGGATACTTGTTTCAAAGACGGTAGTTATGAAAAACTGTTCGACGATGCGGGCGGTATTCGACAACCTAACGGTTTTGGTCATCCAAGAGAAGATGGCGCTTGTGTAATTCATGCAATTGCTGGATACCGAGAAAATGATAAATGCTTGACATATGCCGGATATAACGAAGGTGAAGATGGTCTACCGTATATGCTCTGTGCTTTATTAAAACCGGGTATTGATGCAAGCGGTTATATGGTGGTACAAATTCCGAAAGCTACATGGGCAGTATTCCGTGGCAAGCCGGTTGATTGGGCTGGTGGGGAACTACCGGGGCTTTTTGATCAAATTTATACCGAATGGCTACCGACATCAGGGTATAATAGAGCATTTGGTCCTGATATGGAAATTTACTACGGAGCTGACGATGGAAAACAATTTGCGGAAGTATGGATTCCGGTGAAGAAAGAGTAAGCGTCAACTCAAGACCTTTTCACAGCAGACGGCATCGCCGTCTTAACGACTGCCCCGAGGGCGGTCGAGAGGGTTTAGGAGAGTCTCCCAACAAGCTAAAGTTTGGATGTGGCGAGCCATATCCCCTGCTTGCTACAATAGGATACGGGACGAGGCGCGGCAGCCGCTGCGCCTCGTTCCATCTTAACGCTTAAGCTACGATGAGAGTGTAATTAGTATTACGTTCTCATCATACGTCAGATGGAAATTACTTTACATTACATTTTACTCTCAATCATGGTTTCCGTAGCATATTAATCCATCGTTTTCGTACTCTCGAAGTTGCCGTCCGTCATTGCCAATATTTCATCAGCAATGGAGGCCACTTCCTTTGAGTGTGTTACGATAATAACACATTTTCCCTCGTCATGGGCGAGGGAAATAAGTATTTTCAAAATATCGTTTTCCGTGTCGGTATCAAGATTGCCCGTAGGTTCATCCGCAATGATTATGTCGGGTTTATGAGATAACGCCCGTGCTATTCCCACTCTTTGCTGCTCGCCGCCGGATAGTTTCAATATTTTACGGTCGGCGGTCGTTTTGTCTATGCCGATCTTTTGAAGTAAATCGTACGCGAATTGCTTTTTATTAGTAACTTCGCTTTCGCTGATGTTCATTGACAGGACGATATTTTCAATAGCCGTCGCGTTTGTAAGCAAGTTGTAGCTTTGGAAAATAACCCCTATCCCCTTTGCCCGGTATTCGTCCCTGTCGATCTCTTTCAAGTCTGTGCCGTTGTACAAAATTTCGCCCTTCGTGCTGACATCTAGCCCCGCAATTAACGACAGCAACGTAGATTTGCCCGCGCCGGATCTCCCGATAATTGCATAAACTTTGCCGGCCTCAAACGAAGCGCTTACGCTATCCAGAACATAAACATTTGTGCCCTCATAACTATAAGTTACATTATTCAATGTCAATACACTCATCATCTAATTCCTTTCCACCAGTATTTTAATAGGTTCATATCTCGTTATATTCACAATACCCACCGCGCTTGCAACAAAGGCAAGCAGTACTGAGACTGTCGCAATTTGAACCATGACAGGTGCTCCCAGATGCACACTGATTTCGGACAGGGGTTCAGGCGCATCTTCGGGGAGAGGCAACATTCCATGAAGCAATCCTGCCGCCTGCGGCCCACTTGGGGTTGTGCGCCCAGCGATTTCGACTTGCTGCCGCAACAGATTATCCGCAACGGGCTGTGAAGCCGCGGTTCCCGCGACAAGCCCTAATGCCAGGCAAATAACGGTCAATGCGCCCATCTCGTACAAAAGCCCCTTCACAACCTTGCCTTTTTTCATGCCCATCGCCCGCAAAACGCCGATTTCGTATTTACGCTCACGAATCGCAATCCATGATAGTAAAACAAGGATAATCGACCCTAAGGCAAGCACTATAATCACAAATGTAATGAATACGGAACGAAGGCCTTCCACCGGTTCCACGATTGCGCGGAACGAGGCTTCATCAGCGGATACACGGAAAGTATCCGCCAAACCTTTTTCACGTATTTCCGCCTCAAAGTAGGGCAGATACGCAGGATCGCGCAGATAGTACGTGGCGCTTATAATCAAAAAAGCCCTCACACCATCGCCGATTGGGTTTGTCATCGTGTCTATGGCGGTCAACATCTCATTTCTGCGGTGATTAAGCGGAGCGGGGAATCCGCCACCTATCTCCGTCATATCGAGATATATCCCGCTGACTGTGTAAGTAATGGGAACATTGCGTAAATACATAGCCCCCATTTCGGGCATGAACGCAGCGTGGAGCATCATGATCTCATCCCCGACAGACAGATCGTTTAGCTCTGCCAACTCATGGCTTATCATAGCTTCTCCGACAGCTTGCGGCATTTGCCCTTCCAGTAAAAGGCGTTCCCCCGTTTCAAATTCATACCACATATTGCCCATGACGCGGAACCTAGATATAACAGGATCGTCTCCTTCCATTCCAAGTCCACTAATTCTATAACCGGGAGTGAAACCAGCTTCACCAACTGCATGTAAATAATCACTTCCGACGCTTTTGAGTGCCGTCATAATATGTCCCCTGAGATATCGGGACTCAGCAAAGGCAAGGGCCTGGTCAGGAGGAATAATGGCGCGGGGCAGGTAGGCCAAATCGCCGTATCTGGCACGGGCAACCTCCATGTCAGGAGTGATACTTACTTGACTGCCGAACCGTGTACGAAAATCGTCAATAACAGCGGAGGCCGTGTTGTTGATGACAAACCCAACTACAGTCGCCGCAATAATGGCGAACAGAACAAGCCCGACCAGTATATTACGGCCTTTGTTGCGAGCAAGATTCTTCAGGGCGTTTGTTAATATATACATACTAACCTAATCCCTTTCCATCAATATTTTGATAGGTTCATATTTCATAATATTCACAAATCCAATTGCGCTTGCGGCAAAGGCAAGCAGTATCGCAACTGCCGCAATTTGAAGCATAGCCGGGGCGCTCAGGCGTACACTGATTTCAGACAGAGGTTCAGCCTCTGGTGGATTCATAGGCCCCATAAGGTCACGGACTGCAACTTCCATCGCGGCTTCCATAGTTCCTGCCTGCGGCCTGATTTGGGCCGGAGCTGTGTTCTCGGCTATTTCGACCTGCTGTTGCAGCAGATTATCCGCAACGGGCTGTGCGGCTATATTGCCCACGGCAAGCCCAAGCACCAAGCAAATGACAGTCACTATGCCCATTTCGTATAGCAGACCCCGCACAACCTTACCTTTCTTCATGCCCATCGCCCGCAAAACACCGATTTCGTATTTGCGTTCACGTATCGCTATAGTCGACAGTAGAATAAGTATAATCGCCCCCAAACCCAGCACAACAATTACAAAAGGAAATATTATCGAACGCAAGCCCTCAACCGGCTCCACGATTGTGTTGAAAGCGGCTTCATCCGTGGTTACAAACATTGCAGCATCCAGTCCTTTTTCTCGTATTTCCGCCTCAAAGTAGGGCAAATACGCGGGGGCACGCAGATAATACGTGATTTGAAGATAAATGACGTTTAAAATGCGCGGATCCTGTTCAATTGATTTTATAAATGTGTCCGCTGTGGTCAATATTTCATTTCTGCGATTCAAAAACGGGTCGGCAAAGCCGCCTTGTTGACTTTCTGTTTCAGTCAAATCAAGATAAATCCCACTAACGGTTAATTTCGTTGAAACAGGTTCATCCTCTAGCACCACCATGGTGGTACTCAGCACCGTAATTTTATCACCAACAGTTAGTCTGTTTATCTCGGCTAATTCTTGGCTAATCAACGCTTCTCCGGCAAATTCCGGCATTTGGCCTTCCAGCAGGAAACGCTCCCCCGTCTCAAATTCACTCCACATATTGCCCATAACACGGAATTGCGGCATAATCATCTGCTCAATCTCGTCAGTATCAATATCAATACGCTCACCATCGAGGCCAACTCTAAAAGTGGGGCGGGGAATATTAGCGTCAGCCACTGCCGTTAAATCATTATTCCCCGCGATTTTGCTTGCGGTCATAACGTATCTCATTAGGTATTGAGATTGAGCAAAGGTAAGAGCCCGTTCGGGAGAAATATGGGCGATGGGTGAGATAAAGACATCGGGAGGTATGTCGTATCTAGTGCGCAAAACCTCCACATCGAGGCCAATACTGACTTGACTCCCGAATCGGAATCGGTAATCAATAATAACAGCTGAAGCTGTGTTGTTGATGACAAGCCCAACCACTGTCGCTGCAATGATGGTGGTTAGAATAAGCCCGACAAGTATGTTCCTACCTTTGTTCCTCCTAATATTTTTGAGGGCGTTTTTTAAGATGTACACACTAACCTAATCCCTTTCCATCAGTATTTTGATAGGTTCGTATCTCATAATATTCACAAGCCCGATTACGCTTGCGACAAATGCAAGCAGTATCGCAACTGCCGCAATTTGAAGCATAGCTGGAGCGCTCAGGCGTACGCTGATTTCAGATAGAGGTTCAGCCTCGGGAGGGTTTAATGGGCCCATAAAGTCGCGAGCCATCGCCTCTAGTGCTCCCTCCATTCCCACTGTCTGCGCCTCGATTTGGGTTGTGCGCTCAACAATTTCAACTTGTTGCAGTAACAGATTATCCGCAACTGGCTGTGCGGCTGCGGTTCCTGCGATAATGCCTAGGGTCAAGCAAATAACAGTCAGCGCACCCATCTCGTACAAAAGGCCTCTCGCAACCTTGCTTTTTTTCATTCCCATTGCCCGCAAAACACCAATTTCGTATTTACGCTCACGTATCGCTATAGTTGACAGAAGAATAAGGATAACTGCACCCAAACCCAACACAACAATCACAAAAGTAAATAATATGGAGCGCAGTCCTTCTACCGGCTCCACGATTGTGTTGAAAGCGGCTTCGTCCGTGGATACGATATAAATATAATCCAGTCCTTTTTCCCGCAGTTCCATCTCGAAATAGGGCAGATACACAGGGTTGCGCAGATAATATATGGGATTAAGTATAACGGCCATAAAAGCGCGCAGGTCGTCATGCTGGGCAATCGAATTAATTAGAGTATCCGCCGTGGTCAATATTTCGTTTCTGCGACTAAAATGTGGATTGAGAAAACCGCCCAACAATTGATTTTCATCTATATCTTCCGTTAAATCAAGAAAAATCCCACTGATGGTTAAAGTGGTTGAAACATGCATAGATCCCCCATCCGGAAATATGTGGCTACTCGTCACTGTAATTTCGTTCCCGATGGTCAATCCATTAAGCTTAGCCAATTCCTGCCCAATCAGCGCTTCTCCATCAGCTTGCGGCATTTTGCCTTCCAGCAAAAAGCGCTCTCCGGTCTCAAATTCATCCCATACATTGCCCATAACACGGAATTGTGGATCAACACTCAGTTCCGCATTGGGGTCAATAGCTGCAATTTCACCATCGGGGCCAAGATTAAAAGCAGCGGTGGGCAAAGAAACTTCACCCACTGCCGATAAATCAATAGTTCCTCCGGTTTTCATAACCGTCATAACATATCCCATAAGGTATTGAGATTGGGCAAAAGCAAGAACTTGCTCAGAGGGAATTATTACAGCTGCTGTAATAAATCCTCCGGGTGGTACGCCGTGCCTGGCGCGAAGAGCATCCATGTCGGGAGTGATGCTGACCCGACTGCCGAACCGGGCACGGTAATCGTTGATAACGGCTGAGGCTGTATTGTTTATGACAAGCCCAACCACTGCCGCTGCAATAATGGCGATCAGGACAAGGCCGACCAGTATGTTCCTGCCTTTGTTTCGAGCAAGATTTTTCAGCGCGTTTCGTAGAATGTACATAGAAAGCCTCCCATCGTACAATATTTGTGCCTATCATCTCTCATTATTTCTGTACACGCAACGTTATTCCCATTTCATTCCACAAAAAGGCAGCTTAAACAGAGCTGCCTTTTTGCAAATCTAAACAACCCAGTTTAGGTGGGGTTTACTGTTCCACAGGTAAAGCACACGAATACTCTCCCCGTACGAAGACCCGTGACTGGACAATAAATATTAATATGCCCGTGATTTGGAAACGGACAGCACCAGGCAAACGGCACTACAACTTGCTCATATTCAACCGCTGCTTCCGTCACAGCTGGCTCTGCTGCCGCTACAAAAGTTGTAAAGGAAAACATCAGCACAACAACCAACAGAACAGAGATAAGTTTTTTCTTATTAGACATATTACTAAAATCCTCCTTTAAGTAGTAAATAATTAAAATTGATAACTTCTCGCAAGCTCATATCGTTATCTCATAGGCAACACCCTACCCTTCTCTTTAGTATCCCGTGGAATTCTTACAATCTTGAAAAGCATTGTT
The DNA here is from genome assembly GCA_009785525.1 of Oscillospiraceae bacterium. Taxonomy (GTDB): domain Bacteria; phylum Bacillota; class Clostridia; order Oscillospirales; family Oscillospiraceae; genus WRMH01. The sequence goes on from WQWC01000025.1 coordinate 6,913, forward strand.
GATGTCTCAAAAATGCTCTAGGATATTCATAGTGTAGCATAAATCAACGAATCCAGTCAACTGGAATGGTCGAGCTGTTTGAAAATTGTGTTATTGCACAAAAATTCACCACAATAATCAGTTAAAATCACAAGCAGCATACTGGTATATGATATTGTGCTGAATTCGAGTTGACTCGACTCGTCACGATGTGATATATTAACATCTATGCATGATCGCACTAAAGGAGGTGATGATAATTAACCTATCAAAAAACGAGTTACAGGTGATGACTGTACTCTGGCAAGCTGGTGCTCCACTGACTGGCTCTCAAATTAAAGAACGTTCTGCAGGCAAAGGGTGGAAAGACAGATCACTACACTCAATACTGAATAACCTCATGGATAAAGGTGCTATATCAATACACGGCTCTGAAAAGGATGGGAAAGCACTCTCGCGAACTTTTATTACTGCACTGTCTCTTGAGGATTATTATGGTGAAACTCTTTCAGAGTGTTCACCGGCGGCTCTTTTGCGTGTTATATCCTTGTCTATACAAAAAAGGCCCAAATTAGACCCTGAGACAGTAGATAAGATGGAGGAACTTCTCCGGGAGCTGCAAGAGAAATTGAGAGAGAAGGTGGATAAATGATCATAGGCTTTTCTTTGGTCATGGCTGTTCTTCTTTTCAATCTGGCACTGGTTGTTATCGCGCTTTTGCGGCACCGTACACGCTATCTTGCAAAATATAGCACATCGGCGCTAGTTTTGCTCATGCTGCTTGGTGCACTAAGGCTTTTTCTGCCGCTGAGCTTCCCGCAGATTACCCTTGCTATACATTCGTTTGACCTGCTTCCACGAATTATGTCATTAATAAGGACTGACATATGGCCGGGGTCAGGGAGGCTTGAGCTACAGACAACATTGCTCATAGTGTGGGGGATTGGCTCCGTGGTCATGCTCTTACGGACTATACACATAGTGCGCAAGTTGAAGTTAGCACTAAGGCTATACAAACATAATCCCGCCGATAACTCACGCGCGGTTTTGCTTGCGCAAAAATTGGGAATGCGCCGCGCAAGCATAATAGTATCTCCGGATGTTGAGATCCCTTTCGTTACAGGCATATTTCGTGCGTGTATTTGTTTGCCTGTGATGGACAACATCCCTGACAATGAATTTGAAATGGTTCTGAGGCACGAATATCAGCATTTCAAATCTTGCGATATCTTGGTTAAGTCATTCTACAACATGCTATGCATCGTATTTTGGTGGAATCCATTCGTTCACTTCTTTCATCATAATCTTGATCGTCTGTTGGAACTACGATGCGATGCGGCTGTGAAAAAGCACATGACATGTGAAGAGAAGGCCACATATTTAAGTTCGTTGTATAACGTTATGAGATACACGGAGTTGAGAGACGCAATTAGATCAGCAACTGCTTCAACCTATGTTCAGACAGAGGCCGTTGACTATGAAAAATTCTTGGAGCAGAGATTTCAGTTGATTGAAAGCGATGAGAGGTCTGCTAAAAAGCAAATTGTTTCCGTAACTTTGATTATGTTGGTGTTTCTTGCGTCATTTATGTTTATCATCCAACCTTTCCACCATCCTCCAGAATATGATGCGGTGGATATTCATGTGATGTACGATGAAGCTTCGTTTATTCTTTTTACAACTGATGGCAGATATAAGCTGTTCCTTGACGGGCGGTTTGTTTATGAGTTACAAGAGATTCCGGATATGTTTGCAAACATACCAATAATTAAAGAAGAAGGCTGAATGTTCTTATGAAAAAAGCAATGTCACTTATTTTAACTTTAATCCTTTTGTTTTTATTCACAATCCCTTTTGCCGCTGCCAATGAAAATGCATCGCCTGAAATGACGACGTATCAAGACGTTTCTCCTCGTTGGGAGCATACTACGACTTATCTTAGAGTTAGACCCCCTTGTTGCGCTGATTGTCCGCCGGGAGGCGTGTTGGAATATCGTATATGGTCAAACACATTTGGACGTTGGAATACACCTTGGCGTCCGGTGTTCCCTTGAACTAGCTGAGTATAGTGGTAAACGTAGCATGGCTTCTGATTAATGCATTTAATGCATAATTATTCAACCGCTTGTCAACCTTCGGTTTCTGACAAGCGGTTGAGTCTTTTTAAATTAGGAGCTTGATTAGCATAGAGTGTTTATATGAATTTGTGCTAATCATATTCATAATCCCGTCAGTGCTTCATTTGAGGTGCTTACAGTTTTTTATCCGCAGTTAGCAGACTCGTAGCAACAAATATACTGTCAGTCATTAAACCACAAACCACGGATTGTATCTGCAAGATATCGTCAACTTCAACAAACTTTGGAAATATCCCAAATATCCTTGACAGTATGGCGCGTATGCCCGCGATATCTCAGTCAAAATCCGTAGCCAGCTTGACACTAAGCGTAGAAAAGGTGATTTCATCGGGGCGTTTGCAGTGTACGGTTACATGCGCGACGAACGCAATAAAAACCGGCTAGTCATCGACGAGACCGCCGCTGATGTGGTGCGGCTAATCTTCCGTTGGAAGCTAGACGGTCAGAGCGCCCAGGCGATTGCCGCTAGGCTGAACAACATGGGTGTTCCGTCGCCGATGGAGTACAAAAAGTCGCTTGGATTAAAATACTCCACTTCATTTGCCAAATACGGCAAAACACTCTGGTCAGCGGTGGCGGTGTTCCGTATTCTGCGTGACGAGACTTATCTTGGAGTTACGAATGTAATATAGAATTTGGAAAGCGGGAGCATATCACCATCGAGATGCCCCCGCTTTTTATAGTATCAGTTTGTGTTCAGCATTGGGTCGGCTTGCGAGGAATATTCGTTCTCATTTTTCTTATGAGCATGACTCCCAACATAGGTGTCCTTGCTTAATTTTTTCTGGTATCTGCAGTAATCTAAGTATGCCGTGATTTCTTTGTTTAATTCTATCACTTTTCTCTCTCCTTCTGGTTGTCGCACCTTGTCAATTATTGCGCCCCAAAAGGACAGATGTCCATGTTTTATTTACATTGCCGCGAACATCTCACCGATAACAATCGGACGGAGTATCCCCGCAGAATGCTCTGTCAACACGGCCTCCAGAGCCGCAAGACCATCGGATCGTATGCGGATATACAGCGTCACATCGCCCGCGAAACTCGTGTCCAGTACCCGGGCCGGGTAATCATCCAGAAGCTTCAACACCCGCTCGTACCGGGCATAAGGCATCTCCAGCACCAGTTCCGAACACAGACACATTTGCGCGATTCCAACCGCATCAAGTGCCAGCTTTGCCGCGTTGGCATAAGCGCGGACAAGCCCTCCGGCACCCAATAGAATCCCGCCAAAATACCGCGTTACTACAACGCCAACATCGACGATTCCCTCACGCCGGATGACCTCCAGGATCGGTGTGCCGGCAGTCCCATGCGGTTCACCGTCATCGCTGTAACGCATGATATTTCCCTCGCGCAGGATATAAGCGTAGCAGTTGTGGTTTGCTTTTTTGTGCCGTGCGCGGATATCAGCCAAAAAGGCGGCAGCCTCATCTTCGGTCCTAACCGGGGCGATATGCCCGATAAACCTGGATCGTTTTCCGGTAAATTCCGCCTCGCCCGCACGTGGCACGGTGCGATAGCCGTCCATATGGCCTGCCATTAGCGGACAATATTTATCGTGCCGTCCTTACGGGCGGGCGCGGCCGATTCCGCATCGATATATCCGATTGCTGCCGATGAACAAATCGTATGTTCTCTGGGGATACCAAGCTCTGCCAAATATGCGCGAACGTCCGGGTCATCCCGAAGCCAGTGCAATTGATTGATGTAGCAACTCCCCAGCTTCATAGATTGAGCCGCGAGAAAGATGTTCTGCAGCGCGAGTGAGCAGTCCGCCATCGCGTTTTCGTAGTTTGGGCGGTTCGACGCGATAATCAGCGTCGGCGCACGGAAATAGAAGTTGTAGTTCTCGTCTTTCACGCGATCTTTCATAGCGTGTTTGCTTGGATAGTCATCGTCCGGGACCCAAGTTTCAAACGCCTTGCGCACCAGATCATTCAGATGGATAAGAGTGTCTTTTTTCTGAATCGCCGTAAATAGCCAGCTCTGATTGTTCCCGCCGCTTGGTGCCCATATTGCGGCCTCCAACAGAGCGTCCAGCTGCTCCGGTAATATTTGTTCATCTGTAAACTTGCGCGTACTTCTGCGTCTGCGGATGCAGGTTAATACCTCGTTATTTATGCCCATGCTGTATTCTCCTTTGCATGATTTTCATGTTCTCATTGTACTATACACGTCTGGAAAAAGCAAAACGTCTGTGCAATAGTTGACGGTTGAGAGGTGTTAAAGTTATAGTCCAATAAAAAGTAGGAGACGCAAATATGAAAGCAGTTGAAGTAAACAGCAATCTCTGAACGTAAGGGAATACACAAAAGGCGTTTTTCGATGAATTGCAAATAGAAGGCAGTATGTTGTGAATAAATCGACGGATGTGCCGCGAGAAAAATTCGCTCTTTATTTAATCTTTACTTGACAGCCGCTTACTTAGAATTATTCCGGCATGTTACAGCTGCAATTCACATATTACAGAAAGCGCAGCAGCGAACTGAGGAAATGTACATTAGCCATGGAGAGCCTGAGATTTTAGCAATTCTCAACGGCGAAACTAATAGTGATGACACGGAATAGCAAGAGAGCGGGAACTTTTTGAGTTCCTGCTCTCTTGCGTTGCGGCAGGGGTCTGAGCCATTTGCATGGTCGTTTTTCAGGTAGTCTTTGCAATGTAATCAACTCCCCATTCCGCCAACATGTCTCTTTGGCAAGTCGGGAACTGGTTCAAACGCATATGAAATACAATACATGCCTTGCAATTGTCGAAGTATGGGCATGTAGTATGATGACAATCGCATTTATGAGTTTCCAGATCGTTAGCACATGCAAATGCCGCAGCCATATCATCGCGTGTAACTTTAGGAAGAGGACCTTGTCTCCATTTATATTTGTCTTTTTGTTCCAGCATGTTTTTTCGTTCTGACATTTCAATTCAACCTTTCTCTATATTGTATTCCATATCTTAAAAATAATAACATACATATGCGCTCCTCAATCCTCAACCAACGCCGCGAATATCAGCAGGCGTGCGTATCTGTCCGTGCCGCCAAGACAGGTGGACAGTATTAGAAATCGCTCGGTGTCGTATCTGCCGAAGAACGCCGCGGCTGCTTCGGCGCTGTTGAAATCCAGCGTGTATGCCCTGTCCCATGCATCGGTGCGCCGCGTTGCGAAGATGTGGTAGACGAGCGTTTCACCCTCCGCCGTTACAATAAAAATTTCCGGATGGTCAGCCAAAAACTCCGGGCGCAGAAAATTAGTCAGCGAGCCGAACATTGAGCCGTCGCGCATGTTGTGTCCATGAATTAGACTTGCCGGCGCGGCGAAGCCTTCAGAACCACGATAATCCATAAATATAGCACCAGCAGGATTCGCCGTACCGCTGAACGTGGTGTGCAGATATCGTGAGTTATCCCGCCCGCGCACGACTGGGTAATTCACTGTGGTGCCTGCGATGATAATCCAGCCCACGAAATCGGGATTTATTTCAGCCAGGGCGTCCAGTGACTCCGCAATCTGCTCCGCGCTGGGGCCGGGCGGAGCATCCGCCGGCGGCGGTGAATCCATAGGATCCGGGTCAGTAGCTTCATAAACCTGCTCCGCAGTTTCATCGTGAGTGGATTCCTGAATCGGCTGCTCAACAAAAGGCGCCACAGCACGCGGTGACGTGGCGGCCATGATTATTGCGGAGCCTAAGTCGCGCAAGTACGTGTGCTCTGTCTGCGCCGCGGCAGTATCGCGCATACCGCGCCATAATCCACGCAACGCGAAGGCGATGAGCAGAAGTCCAAGCACGAACACAATCCCCGCTATTAACCACCGCCGAAGCTTAGAGTCGGCAGTGGATTTGTCTTTTGAGTTGTCCCTGAACTGATTCATATATCTCCTTTTAAAGTTTCTGTAGCTTCCCATTTCGCGGCGTGCTCTCTTATAAAAATTGTGCGAGAGTGGTTAGATTATATCATGCCGTTACTTGTCGTTCAAGGGAAATACTTGCTTTTGGAGAAGGGGGCCATCCCCTTTACGGCTTAATTAAATACTTGAACTATTTTGCCATATGAGTTATAATTCTGACCGACATATCTGAGGCGGTGTATTCTTTGAGAGCGAGCGCGAACGAAACGTGCATAATATGCAACAATCACTGCATATTATGCAAAATATATACATTCGCACCTCGGATAACTTTAGATATTATCTATAATTTTGCAAAAAAGTCTATTGCATAATAATGCAATAACTGTTATGCTCTTTAGAGGAATATAAAAGGGGGATTTCAAATGAAAAAAATTATTATTATCGGGGCCGCGGGCAGGGATTTTCACAATTTTAACACGTATTATAGAGACAATCCTGATTACGAGGTCGTGGCGTTTACGGCCGCGCAGATTCCGGATATCGCAGGGCGAAAGTATCCTAAAGAGCTGGCCGGAAGCTGCTATCCGAACGGAATTCCCATCTATCCGGAAGATGAACTGGAAGTGCTGATAAAAAAATATGACGTTGATGAGTGCGTCTTCTCTTACAGTGATGTGAATTACGAGTATGTCATGGGCATCGGCGCGAAAGTGAATGCCGCCGGGGCCGCGTTTACTTTGCTGGGGCCGAATCAGACGATGTTGCAGAGTTCAAAACCGGTCATCGCCATCGGCGCTGTCAGAACAGGCTGTGGAAAAAGCCAAACGACACGCAAAATTGCGCAGTTGCTGAATGAAAGAGGATTAAAAGTCATTGCTGTGCGACATCCTATGCCGTACGGCGACCTAAACGCGCAAAAAGTTCAGCGTTTCGCGTCGTTGGAGGATTTGAAAAAGCACAATTGCACAATCGAAGAGATGGAAGAGTACGAGCCGCATATCACGAGCGGGAACGTAATCTACGCAGGCGTTGATTATGCCGAAATCTTAAAACAAGCAGAAAACGACCCCAACGGCTGCGATATTATCCTTTGGGATGGCGGAAACAATGATTTTCCGTTCTATAAAACCGATTTAATGGTCACAGTGGTTGACCCGCACCGCCCGGGGCATGAGCTGAATTATTACCCCGGTGAAGTCACGCTGCGTATAGCGGATGTCGTTGTAATCAACAAAATCGACAGCGCGGATTTTGCGGGGATACAAGCTGTCCGGAACAATGTCGCGAAAGTCAATCCCAACGCGGTTGTGATAGACGCGGCATCAACGATACATGTGGATTCAGCTGAAACGATAAAGGGCAAGCGGGTATTGGTTATTGAAGACGGCCCGACGCTGACGCACGGCGGCATGAAGATAGGCGCTGGAGTTGTCGCCGCCCACCGATTCGGCGCGGCTGAGATTGTTGACCCGCGGGAATATGCCGTCGGGAGGCTGGCAGATACGTATGAAACCTACCCGGATATAGGCGCGGTTCTGCCCGCGATGGGATATGGCGACCAGCAGATTGCGGATCTGGAAGCAACCATCAAAAACACCCCCTGTGACGCGATTGTTGTTGCGACTCCGATTGACCTCGCCAGAATCGTGAAAATGAACAAGCCCAACACAAGGGTGGAGTACGCGTTGCAGGAGATAGGAAATCCTTGTTTGGACGACGTGATCAGTGAGTTCCTGAAAAAATAGCCTGTATTTATCTGGGACTTGTCCAGAACAGGAGGGTAAAAATGGAATTCAGAGCAATAAAAGAATCTGACTTTGAATCATGTGCTAAATCACTAATAGAGACATTTAGTGAAGAACCATGGAATGAGCGTTGGACTTTGCAACAAGCGTTCGAGCGTATTGATGAGTTGATGGCTAGTCGTATGTCTCGAGGATTTGTGGTTATCGAAAATAATGAAGCTGTTGGCATGTGTGTCGGACGTATTATGACCTATATGGACTTTAAAGAATTGTGGGTTGATGAGTTCAGCATAAATCCAAAAGTTCAAGGGCAAGGCATGGGCAGCAAGCTAATTGAATATGTGAAAACTGAAATAGCAAAGGAAAACGTGAATAATATGGCACTAACAACGGAGCGTGGATACCCGGCTGTTAAGTTCTACGAAAAAAACGGATTCAAAGTGAAAGACTCAATTATCTTTATGCATAATTGAAAATAGCGTTACTAGGATGCACATAAATGAAAACACTGGCGGCAAGATGAAAATCTTTGCCGTCAGTGCTTTTATTGTTTTAGTGTCCGCCCCTAAAGGCCTCTTTCACTGCCCTGATCTTCTTCAAAAACCCACGCGGACGAGCCGCATCATCCGCCGGAGCGGGTACCAAGGATGATTCCAGCGGCATTGTATCGCCAACAAGCCCTTCGCCTGTTGTGGGCGGAAGATACACGGTGGCCTTGAACAGGTCGCCGTCGATTGATATCGCGAATTTACCGCCCTGTGCCATTATGAAGCTTTGCACAATCGACAACCCCAATCCGCTGCCGCCGTCCGCGCGGGAATCATCGCCGCGCTTGAATCTTTCTGTCAGCTCGGAGGGATCAACGTTCAGCTCCGTGGCGGAAACGTTCTTTAGCTCGACCCGGACCAACGACTCATCCTGCATTGCGTCTAAATACACGCGGGAGCCGGGCAGGGAGTATTTGAAGACGTTCGACAACAGATTCTCCATAACTCGCCACATCAGGCGGCCGTCGGCCATGACCATCAGCCGCTCCGGCAGATTCACGCGCAATATAAGCCCGGAGGATTTTATCGCGCTGTCGAGTTCGCCCAAAACCTGATTTATCAGCGAGACTATGCATAGCTCCGTAATCTTTGCCTCAATGTTGCCGCTTGCGGCTTTCGCCGCCTCGAACAACTCGTCTGTCAGAGCCTTCAAACGCTGTGATTTTTGTATCAGGACATCAAGATACGCGGGTGCCTGTTCGCAATCCAGTCCCTCGTGCTTCAGCAGATCGGTGTATGTTATTATCGATGTCAGCGGTGTCCGTATATCATGCGACACGTTTGTGATTAGTTCTGTCTTCAGTCGCTCGCTTTTCATTTTTGCGTCAACAGCCTCGTTCAGCGCGGCTTGGTTGAGCGTTTGAATACTTTTGGCGTAACGCAGCATTAAGAATGTGATTATCGCGGTGAATACCAGCGCGAAGAAGACCATAAGTCCGCCGCTTCCGCTGTATCCGGCAAGTCCAACAATCAGCATGATGACGAATAACGCCGCAGATATTGCCGCAATTTTGAACGTCAGCGGGAACCCGACCCACAGAGATTTCCCGATGCGCGCGGTGTGTGTAAAAATCCAGCGTGGGAGGGCGAATATCAGCATATGCCGCCAAAATTTACCGGCTTTCATGCGTTTTACCAAACTCATAATCCACAATAGCAACGGAGTGGCGACCAGTACCGCAGCCCCGGAGAGCAGAATTGTAAGCGCGGTGACGTTATTTTGGTGCCAGACAAGCCGTTCGAACTCAAGGACGATAAATGTTGCGAATACTGCCAATGCAGCTATCGCGGCAAGGCCCAAATCCAGATACGGTTTGTCGATTGGCGAGAAGTGTACGCCGTCTGCCCCGTACTTTCTGCCCGCGCCGACGAGCAGGATTATAAACAGCACAAGCGCAAGCGTGAACGCGGCGGCTATGCTAATAAGATCATCAACATACGCTGTGCGGGCGGCGGAGTATGTGTCTAAGTCAAAACCTATGACATCAGCGGTGAACGCGAGCATAATTTCACCATATACAGGAGGCGGAGGCCAAAAGTTGAAAAAGTTGGAGGCTGATACTTCCCCGGCTCTCACGACTATATTGGCGGGCTGAGACCTGAAATAGTTGATATTTGATCCGGTGTTGAAGTGGGCGGTGTCTCCGCTATTCACAAAAAACAGAAGTCCCGGAGTTGTGTTCAGACTTGACAGCGCCATGCGAAACTCATTGAGTTGCATCTGCATGGTTCTCTCCATCACATGGTGTACTTCATCCCGCGTGATCGGCAGTATTTCCCAAGAGCCATCCGCGTGATGGATGTGCAGATACCCGAACATATCCGTCTGCAAAATTTGTATGTCTTCGCTGACCATCTCATTCCAAGATGGATTTCGTACTGGCGGTGGATGCAAGTCCCATCGTGCAAATTCCCCGGCCAGAATATTTGCCTCGCTTCCATAATGCAAGACTGTCAAAGCGTGGCGATAGGCCAGCGGCATATTGCGGTCAAAAAAACCTGTGTCGAGCGGGGTGTCTTCAGATAAATCGACAAATACAATCCCCAGCCCCACGCCTGTATCATTGCTCCGCATCAGCGTAGCAACAGCCCTGTTGATTATCACAACGCCGAGCACGAGTATCAGTATAAAGCTTATAATTTTAACGGCCGGGCGGCTAGTCCAGCCTTTCCATTTTGTAGCCAATTCCCCATACCACCTTTATGTATTTTGGATTTTTCGGATCGAACTCAATTTTCTCCCTGATTCGCCTAATATGCACGGCGATTGTGTTGTCAACGACAAACGCCTCCTCGCCCCATACGCGCTCATAAATCTCGTCTATTGAGAAAACTCTGCCCGGAGAGCGGATCAGCAGCAACGCGATTTTGTATTCCAGCGGTGTAAGTCTGATATCGTTACCGTCCACCGTTACGGACTTTAGGTTATCGTCAATTGACAGGCCGTTAACTGTATAGACCCCCGCTTCCGGCGGCGGCAGACTGCCGAGTACGGTAAAGCGCCGCAGCTGGCTTTTTACACGGGCGATCAATTCAAGCGGATTGAACGGTTTTGTCACGTAATCATCCGCGCCAACGGTGAGCCCCATGATTTTGTCGGTATCCTCGGATTTGGCAGAGAGCATTATAATTGGTATATTGCGCTCTTTACGAATCGCCATCGTGGCGCGGATTCCATCAAGCTCCGGCATCATTACGTCCATGATAATAAGCTCTACCTCCACATCTGCAAGGACTTTGAGTGCTTCCACCCCGTTATGCGCCAGATGCGTTGTAAACCCCTCATGTTCAAGATAGACAGATATGGCAGCCGCGATTTCTTTGTCGTCGTCGCAAATAAGTATGTTCATCATGGTTCCTCCGTGTGTTGTTGGTGTTGCGGCTATTATATCACATCTTTGCTGAGGGTGTCGCGTGTAGCGGCAGTTATTAACCGCCTGCAATTTTGCCCAATGCTATCCTGCTTTTCGGGCGATTAATAATCGCCCCTACGGCTTTGACGCTCTTAGACTACAGAAAAAATCTTACAAGAAAGATTGTCTAATTCTTACGAAATAATGAAAAACCGGGCCAACAGATGTTGACTCGGCTTTAGATTTGCATTTGGCCTATAAATCCCCCGTATGATACATCACGGCGGCCAGTGCCGCGATTGGTGCGGTTTCACACCGTAGGATTCTTTTTCCTAACGTGACAGCCGTCATTCCGGAGGATTTGGCGGTATCCGCTTCACGGTCCGTAAATCCGCCCTCCGGCCCGGTGAAGATTGAGACGGATTGCCCGGCGTTGTATTGTGAGAGCGCGTCTCTCAGCGTCGTTTCTGACTCACATTCGTAAAAGAAAAGCGGAAAGTCAGTGCTCACGGCGTGAATCACGGCTGAATCGAACGTGTCCTCCGCCGTAACAGCAGGGACTATCCCCCTGCCGGATTGCTTGGCAGCTTCCAGCGCGATTCGTTGGAGCCGCGGTATTTTTTTCAAGTCCGCCTTGTCTCCGCGTTCCGACGGGAAAAGAATGATCCTGCAAGCGCCCAGTTCCACGGATTTCTGCACCGCTATATCGAGCTTTGATCCTTTGGAGAACGCGATAAAGACAGTGCAGTCAAAAGAAGGCTCTCCAAGTGAGGGTACAGCCTCAATAATTTCCGCAACGCTGCCGCCGTCTTGTTTGCCGAGGCGGCAAACATAGTCGGTTCCGATGCCGTCACAGACGATAAATGATTCAGCCGGCCGCAGCCGCAGGGCGCGGATGTGGGTGGAATCTTCCTGACTTAGGCGGATTAAATCGGCGGATATATCCGCCGGTGAAACGAAAAATCTGTGCATTGGATAAACCTCCGGCATACTATAGGCTTAGAAAGGAGGGGATGGCTATGGACAATCTAAGCTTTGACAGCGAAAAATTCACCGCCGTGTGGCAGCGTGTGACAGAGAACAGATCTGGGATGGGTATTGACGAGATACGCGAGCCTCAAGGTGAAGTACAAACAGAACCCGAAATGCTCTGCAGAATGATGGAAGTTTTGGCACAAGACGCGGAATGTTTGCGCAAGCTGGCAAGAAAGTGTCAATCGCGGACGAGAGATACCTTGCAATGCTTGGTGCGGGATAATTTGCAGATTTTAAAGAAACTGCGGGTAAGATATTTTATACTGACAGGTGGGGCATATTCCCCAAACTGTGAGTGCAAGCCGTTTCGCGCAGCGGCAGAGGGATTGCGTACGATACATATCAGCGCCGTGGGGCTGGCAGAAAGTTTCACCTCCGCGACGGCGGATTATAACGACCTTACATATAACGAATTTGCCGAAATACAACTCCGCCACGCTGAAACGGCCGCTTGTCTGATTGGGAATATGATGTAGGGGCGGCCTTTGGCCGTCCGTGGTTACAATCAGGCACTTACCCATGTAGGGGACGATGGCAATCGTCCCGTGGACAAAACACCCGGCTCCGCAGAGCCGGGTGTTTTGTACCTCCGCCCCTACATGGGTTTTTCGCTAGACCGGGGCATATCGTTATTTTTATTGTTCCTGAAAACCAGCGACCAAAACAGCATCACCGGAACCGTTGCAATGCAGAAGATTATCACAAGCCAGATGCTCTGACCAGCCAGAGGATAAAACCCGAATAAATCCCGCAGCAGAATTGCCCCGAGCGTAAAGCCCGCGAACATGGCGACAATAAGCGCGATTCGCAGTGAATTGAGCGGACGGCTGATTTTATACAGCATCTGGAACCCGACGAACGCGATTATAATAGTCGCCATCGTGGCCATTTCTCCGGACGGAACGCCCCGCCGCATACAGACGATGATAAGCACCGTCAGCGCGATAAAGTCGGTAAGTCCTGCCGGAAGAGCGTTTACTATAACGTTTTTTAAGAACCGGCCTTTGACAATGTTCCTGTTCGGCTCCATCGCCAGGACGAATGACGGTATGCCGATAAGTGTGGCGCTGAACAGTGACAACTGTGCTGGGGTGAGTGGAAGTTCCAGCGCGAAAGCTATACTTACCAGCGCCAGCAGAAGCGAAAAAATGTTCCGAACAAGAAACAGTGAGGCTGAACGTTCAATATTATTGATAACGCGGCGGCCTTCCATCACAACGGCGGGCATTGCGGCGAAATTAGAGTCTAATAGCACAATGTCTGACACCTGGCTTGCGACCTCACTGCCGGATGCCATGGCAATACTGCAATCGGCGTCTTTCAATGCCAACACGTCGTTTACGCCGTCGCCTGTCATTGCCACTGTATGCCCAGTGCCTTTCAGGGCGCGGACTAGTCTGCGTTTCTGGTCGGGCGTGACTCTGCCAAATACGATATATTCACTGACGGCGCGTTTTATTTTCCTGTCTGTGGTGAGTTCCCCGGCATCGACAAAACGCTCGGCTCCCTCTATTCCCGCTTCACGCGCCACTTGTGACACGGTGACAGGATTATCGCCGGATATGACTATGATTTTAACGCCCTGCTTGGCGAAAAATTTAAACGCACCCGGGGCTTCCGGACGCACACGGTTAGCCAGCAGTATCAGTGCCAACGGGAATGCGCGGGAGCTTATAACTTTCTGTGAGATGTCCCCGTCATAATGGGCAAACAATAAGACACGGTATCCCTGGGACGAGTGTTTTTCAATTTCATCCTTATACCTTCCGTATTCATCCAGCAGAATCTTCTCCGGCGCGCCGAGGAGATACGATTCGTCATTATAGAACGAAACTCCGCCGTATTTATTTGCCGATGTAAATGGCAAAGCCTTATTTGCGCGGCGTTTGGAGCTTGCTTTAAAATATTCACGCATTGCCGCCATCGTCTCATTATCATCCGGGGAGCTTGCGATGTAATCGGCCAGCAGTATGTCGATATCTTCGGAATTATACCTGTCCGCGCACAGAAGCGCCGTGCCTTTTACTTCCATGTGCGTTTCTGTTATAGTTCCCGTTTTATCAACGCAAAGCACGTCAACCCGGGCAAGCATTTCAACGCAGCCGCGTTCATGGACAAGCGTTCTGTTGCGTGCTAAACGCAATACGCTTATAGTCAGTGCAATCGAGACAAGCAGGTACAGCCCATCCGGAATCATACCGATGAGTATGGCGACTGTACGTACAGTCGCTACCGCTATAGTATTTTCAGCGCGCAACTGCTGCAGGAACAGCGTGATCCCGACCGGTATAATAACAATGCCGATTATCTGTACAAGCCGCTTCAGAGATATCATCATGCTGACCCGGCCTTTTTGCTGCGTCTTCTTCGCCTCCAGCGTAAGCTGTGCGACAAAAGAGTCCCGTCCTACTTTGTCAAGCCTAGCGCAGCACTCGCCGGAGACAATAAAACTGCCGGATAACAACGTGTCTCCGGTAGTTTTTGTGATCTCATCCGACTCACCGGTGACCAGTGCCTCATTCACCTGGCATTCGCCGGAGACGACGACCGCATCGGCGTAGATTTGCATCCCGGTTGTGAACACGGCAATGTCGTCCAGTACTGTCTCATGTGCCGGGACAGGGATCCGTTCTTTATCACGAATCACGACAGCGTTTGGCGTTGCGATAAATGAAAGCTTAGACAGCGCACGTTTAGAGCGCAGTTCTTGTAATATGCCTATAGCGCAGTTTATTATGATAACAAACATGAACATGAGATCCCGATAAGACCGCACAAGCACAACGCACAGAGCAAGAAGCGTGAAGACAAGATTGAAATATGTGAAAATATTATCCCTGAAAATCTGCCCGACTGTTTTCTCGGCCGATTCGGGCCGTATGTTGGCATAGCCGTTTTCCAACCGCTCCCTGGCCTGCTCACGGGTGAGCCCACGATCGGCCGAAGTCTCGATCCTGGATAGTACCTTATTCAACCGTACAGCTTCTGTTTTCCCAGCCACCTGCAATCTCACCCCCCTGCGTAAATTTAAATCCTGCTACAGTGTTGCATAGTAATCATTATATCATGTTTCGCGGTTCTCGGCACAGCCGGAGAGCGAAACGACTCAAATCCGTTTTACAATAGCTGCGTGGCGATCATTATATCATAGACTATTGGAATATAAAATATATTTTTTAGGGTATACACTATATTAGCCGCAGCAGCGGAACTTTAACGAAAATATTTGCACGGGTGTCAGTGCAAAGGCATTAAAATTGTCAAGCGGTGAAATATTCTGCGTTTTAGTCTCAATTTTTCGCTTGATTTTTCGTTTTTTGTCCTGTATAATAGCAAAGCTAGTTGAATATGGAGGGTTACCGAAGTGGTCATAACGGGGCGGTCTTGAAAA
Organism: Oscillospiraceae bacterium; assembly: GCA_009785525.1. Lineage (GTDB taxonomy): Bacteria > Bacillota > Clostridia > Oscillospirales > Oscillospiraceae > WRMH01. The sequence goes on from WQWC01000025.1 coordinate 22,453, forward strand.
CCGTTTGAGTGCAAGCTCACGAGAGTTCGAATCTCTCACCCTCCGCCATAGAAGCCAGCAACCGCAATAGGTTGCTGGCTTTTTGTGTCGATTTGCTTTTATGTTTTTGTTGCCCCAATCCCATAAAGCCTAAATCCACCAACCAGGATGGTGGATTTAGGCTTTATGGGATTGGGGCAAATATTTGCTAGATAATCGCATCTTCCGCTCTCGCATTCGGCAGCTGCAAGGCCGCCCAGTCACGCGCTGGAGCCCCAGGCGCAGAGTTAGATGCAATCTGCATCGCCCAGTAGAACCAAGCGCTCGTGTTTGCGTTATCTATCCAGGTTCTCATATTCGCTGCATCAATGTCGATTATGGTCCGATTCAGCATACGGTTTACCATAGTGGCAAACTCTGCCCGCGTGATATTCGCGTTCGGGTTGAAATTTCCATCCGCGTAACCCTGTATCCATCCGAGTTCGGCTGCTAGGTTGATATTGTCTATCGCCCAACTGGCAGAAATATCAGGGAACATGTCCGCTGTGTCGCTATATTGCATTTCATCGGATAAAAACCGTGTAATAACCGTGACAACTTCGGCCCGCGTGATTGGTTGATTAGGTCTGAAAGTGCCATCAGAAAAGCCTGTCATAATCCCCATGTTATTTACTACAGACACAGCATTACTAAACCAAGTACCGCCATTGTTCGGCACATCAGGAAATGGGTTTTCAAGCGTCCAATAGGCAGATCGCGTTTCATCACTTACAATCCGCAGAAGAACGCTTGCCACTTCAGCGCGTGTGATGGCATCCGTTGGTGCGATGAGGTTAGCACTTCCGCCGATGAGATAGGCATAGTGCGTTTCCTTTAAGGTAACATCCTCTCTAAAGAAGACCGGGTCTTGATCTATCGGAGGCGCGGGCGTTGGTGGTATCTGGGGTGGTGGAGGTGTGGGTGAAGTCGGCGATGTTGGGGGCGTTGGTGGTGTTGTTGGCGGTGGTATCGGGGGCTGCGGCGGCGTTGATACAAATCGCGCGTAAAGCGTTGTGTTTTGTGTAACTATATTGCTTGGGCTTATTTGTATCCCGCCAATGATTTGGGTGAACCAGCCCACAAAGTCGTTGCCAGCCATAGTCGGAACCGTGGCAGCCGCAATAGGTGCCGCAAAGGTGTCACCCGACATCGCAGATTCTTCCTGCATGGCAGGTGCAGCACCTAGTGCGTTAAAGGTGATGATGATCGGAATCGGAGCCCATTGGGCGTAGACAGTTGTATCTACATCAGGAACTACGCTCGTATCGGTAATTGGGTCTCCGCCCGCCGGTGCTGTAAACCAGCCAAGGAAAGTGTAGAATTCTCTTGTTGGCGTTGTAACTGAGACAAGAGAGATGGCATACATATCACCGGGCATCTTGCCGGATATAACCTGAGTTGCAGGTGTTCCGCCATTTCCGTCAAAGGTAATGGCGACACCCACAGCAATCCAGTGGGCATATAGCGTTTGATTCGTTGTTGCCGTGACGATGGTGTTATCGAGAATCTGCACACCGCTCGTGTACCTGTCCTGTGTTGTGAACCAGCCGGCGAAGACATAGCCGGGGCGTGCCGGAGCAGTGATTTGACTCAGCGCATCTCCATAGGGGTCGCCCGTTTCCAATTGCCATGTTTGGCCGTCCGGCGTACCGCCTTGGGCGTCAAATGTGATAGTAATTGCTGGTATTGGAACCCACCGGGCGTAGAGCGTTATATCACCCGCAGTGATAGTGCTGGAAGCCGTAATTTGCGTGCCACCGTCCTGCGCTGTAAACCAGCCGACGAAGGCATAGTCTTCTTGTGTCGGCGTTGTAATTGCAGTGAGGGTGGCGGAATAAGTGCTGCCGACGACTCTGCCGGAGATGACCTGTGTTGTGGGTGTACCGCCGTTTCCGTCAAAGGTAATCGTCGCAGTCGGGTCTGCAATCCAACGGGCATAGAGTGTTTGAGGCGCCGTTGCCGTGACAATTGTCGTGTCGAGTATTTGTACGCCTCCGGCAACTCCGCCCGGCGTTGTGAACCACCCTTGGAAAAAGAAACCGGCCAGCGTCGGTGCATCGGCCGCAGCCAAAGCGGTGGCATATGTATCCCCGGTTGTTACAGACGCTGTCGCACCGGTGGGTGCTCCGCCTTGCGCGTCAAACGTGACTAAGAATGTCGGCGCAGGTGTCCACCAGGCATAAACCGTCATATCCGTTGGGGGAATCAGATAATACTGAGAGATAGTGCTTCCGCCCATGTTTGGCGGCAGGTCATGCCAGCCGTTGAAGAGAAATCCTGGCTGGGTCGGTGTTGCAATCGAGGCGAGAACCGTGCCAAAGGAGGTACCCGGAACCAGACCCGGTACGACCTGCGGAGTAGGCGTGCCGCCCCCCGCGTCAAAGGTGACAGTAACGGTAACTGAGACCCAGTGGGCATAGAGATATTGAGGTACTGTCGTGGTTGCAACGGTGGTGGGGAGTATCTGCGTCCCGCCTGTCGATGCGTCAAACCAACCGGCAAAGGCATAACCCAACCGCGTCGGCTGCCGGATGGCAGACAGCACGGCGGCATAGGTATCACCTGGGACTACGTCCTCCACTTGCCCGTCCGGTGTACCGCCTTGGGCTAAAAAGGTGACGGGAATGGGGGGGATCGGCACCCATTGGGCATAATAGGTTGTGTTTACATCCGGAATCGGGTCTGTGTCTGCAATCGGGGTTCCGCTCCCGTCAACCCAGCCAGCAAATGTATAGCCCACTTGCGTCGGGTCTTGGATAAATAAGCTCGCGTTAATATTCATCCCTTCAACCGCGCCGCGCCGCACTTGCATCGCGGGTGTGCCGCCGTTTCCGTCAAAGGAGAGTGTGACCGTGGGTATGATATCCCAATGGACATAGAGCGTGATGCCGCCGGGTGGTGGATCCCATACAACCGTAGAGGGCAAAACTTGCTCACCGCTTGTATCCCCGTTCGGGGTTGTCCACCAGCCGCCGAAATAGTAGATATTACCATCATTTGGCGGATTGGGATCGGCCGTGGCTGACATAGCCTGCAAAAAAGTTCCGCCTACCGTAGCAGGTGTGTAATACGCAAGCGTCTGATCCGCTGAAAGCGTTGTCCCGGCACCATGGATGATGTGGGCCGGGTCAAAAACACCGCCCTGGGAATCAAAGGTGATAGTAATGGTCGGAATCTGTGTCCATTGCGCATAAAGCGTGGTATCTGTCGATGGAACGGTACTTGCAGCGGTAATCTCTGTCCCGCCCGTTTCCGCTGTAAACCAACCGTCGAAAGTATAGCCGGCTAGTGTCGGCGTGGTAATTGCGGCAAGGGTGGCAGCATAGGTGCTGCCGGACGTATTCCCCGACACCACCTGCGGATCAGGCGCACCTCCTTGCGCATCAAAGGTAATCGTCACCGTCGGGTCTGGGATCCAGCGGGCATAGAGTGTTTGCGCCGTCGTCGCGGTGACAACTGTCGTGCCGAGTACTTGCACGCCCCCGGCGATGCCGCTTGGTGCTGTAAACCAACCTTGGAAAATGAAGCCAGCTCGCGCCGGTGTATCGACTGCGGCCAAAGCGGCGGCATAGGTGTTCCCGGTTGTCACAGACTCCGTCTCACCGGTGGGCGTACCGCTTTGCGCGTCAAACGTGACTATGAATGTGGGTGCGACCGTCCAAAAGGCGTAAATTGTCATATCCATCATGGGAACTGTGGCGTACTGATTCACGCTGCTTCCGCCGCCATTTGGCAACTGATACCACCCTTGGAAAATATAGCCGGGCCGAGTCGGCGTTGCAATCGAAGCGAAAACAGGCCCATAGGAGGAGAGCGGTGCCAGACCGGACACAAGCTGTGTTGCAGGCGTACCGCCCTGGGCATCAAAGGTGACAGCCACCGTCACCGAAACCCAGTGGGCATAGAGATATTGATCCGTTGTTGCTGTTACAAGGGTGGTGGGGAGTACCTGCACGCCGCCCGTTGGCGCTGTGAACCAGCCGATGAAATCATGGCCCATTTGTGTTGGCTGGGTTATAGCAGACAGCGCAGTGGCATACGTACTGCCCGGCACCACCGTCTGTATTTGCCCATCCGGCGTGCCGCCTTGGGCTAAAAAGGTGACGGTAATCGGTGCAATCGGCACCCATTGGGCATAAACAGTTATATTTCCCGATGCATCTCCCGCTGGTATCAGACTGGAATTGGTAATCTGATTTCCACCCGACGCTGCGTCAAACCAGCCGTTGAAGGCAAGACCGGGATAGGTCGGCGTTGTGATTGCAGTAAGCGTGGCGGCATAGGTACTGCCCACAACTCGACCCGGTACGACTTGAGTTGCAGGTGCGCCGCCTTGGGCGTCAAAGGTGATGGTAACTGTCGGGTTCGGAGTCCACCAGGCATATAGCGTTGTTGGATTCGCTGTCCCGATAGCAACGATAGTGGATGGGAGAATTTGTACACCGCTCGCACTCCCGTTTGGCGTGGTAAACCAGCCGCGGAAGATATTGTTGGCGAGGGTCGGAATCGTGACTTGTGACAGAGCGTTTGCATAGGTGCCGGTCACTTGAACCTGTGTCACTGTTTGGCTTGCAGGCGCACCACCCTGCCCGTCAAAAATCAGCGTGATAGGCGGCGCATATTGTGCTATATAGGTAGTATTGTTACTGAGCGGTGTGGTAAGTACTTGCGCAGAGGTCAAGATCGTGGAGCCCCCGTCTGATGACCAGCCGATAAATCCGTAGTTTGCAATTGGCTGCGGTACCGGTACGGAGGTTGGGACGAGGGGGCTATTTGTGGTTGGGATATTTTGCTGTGTCACAGTCCCCGGCGGGAATGTACCGTTTGCGCCCGGAGAAAATGTAACCGTCAGATACATGACCATAACACCCGCCGACCCGAAATAGTTGATATCCAAGTTGTTAAGCGGATTGCCAAAAACGGAACTGGTATTTGTCGTTTGAATCTGCGTACTCGGCGGCGCTACATTGCTCGGCGGAATTCGTGCGCCGCTCCCGGCTATATTGCCCGTAAAGACCACAGCCGAGCCGATGATTAGGTTAACGTAGGAGTTGGGCGGCAAGGGATTGTTACTGGTATATTGCGCAGTGAATATGCCGCCGCCGTTTGCGGCAGCAACGTTATTGCTGATTGTACCGCCGGTCATGTTTATAAGGCCGGAGCTATCCACATAGATTCCGCCGCCGTTGTTTGCGCGATTATTGGAGATTGTGCCGCCGGACATGGTCAGGTTCGCCGCTTTAAGATAAATGCCGCCACCAAATCCGCTGGCGGAGGTCACCACATTACCGGAGATCGTGCCGCCGGAAATGGTAGCATAGCCGTTTTCAATATCTAAAGCGCCACCTCCCATGGTAGCGGTGTTGCCGCTGATGGTGCCGCCTGTCATGGTAAATGTACTGTTGCGCGTCAAAGACGCGGCGCCGCCAGACCCACTGACGTTGCAGTTTGTGATCGTGGCACCATCTGTTACAGTAAGTGATCCGCCGGAAACATTCACACCGCCGCCAAAGGTCGTGCCGCCCGGTCCGGCCAATGTAACGTTTTGAAGGGTCAGACTTCCGACTACACTGAAGTGCCGCTGTCCGGTGGTTGCCTGTGTAAAGGTAAAAGTTGATCCTGTCGCACTGGTGAGGACAATGTTTTGCCCGGCAGCGATGCTAAGTGCCCCGCCAGTAGCTGTGAAACTGTTTGCCAGCTCAATCGTCGTTATTGTAACCCCATCTGCTGGTGCCGCCGCAATGGCGGCTGCAAGGTCACTGTAACTTGTGACTCCAACTGGTGACGCAAAAGCTGCCGGGGTGAGATGCCCCATAAAGAGAGCCGTAATCAATAAGAAGCATAGTAATCTTTTCATAGTGGGGAGTCCTCCGCTCTGTTGTATTTGTGCTATTTTTCTCAATATCTGCATATTTTTACATAAGAAGTCGAATGGACAGGCGTTTTCCTGCATCTAGTGGCTTAGTCTTTGCGCGATCTCCCTAACCCGTCCCATTGCCGCTTCGTCATCTTTGGCGGGGACGTGATCTGTGTTCATAGACATGACGATGTTTTCATCGTTCAGTTTCGCCCAAAGGAGACTAAAAATTGTCTTCATCTGCTGTATTGCAATATTCGGACTGCCTCCTCCGCCACCGCCGACTAGGATCATGACTGCATCTTTTTTACGGCGGAGAATTGGATCGTGCAGTTTTTCTCTGGAGGCGTAGTACAGTTGCAATCGACTCGCCAGATTTACAAGGGGGCCGGGCAAGGATGACATGTGTAAAGGAGAAGCGATAATTAAGACATCGTAATCATCCGCATAGACCTTGTCCATGTCGTCTCGAATAATACACCTAGGTTTCTTCCAACACCCGCGGCAATCATTACAAGGGGCAATCGTGTCGTAAAAC
>WQWC01000026.1 GCA_009785525.1 Oscillospiraceae bacterium
CCGCGATAGCCGGCGAAACCGTTGTGCGGAGAAAAGATTTCTTAGGCGGATATGAAATAGACCCCGCAACAGGCCAAAAGACGCAGATTGAACTCTCCGGCTCAAACGTACTGCGATTCGACACCGCAGACGGAACAGTCATCCTCGTGCGCCCATCAGGCACTGAGCCGAAGGTGAAGGTGTATATCATGGCCAGCGGAGAGACTCGCGTTGAGTGTGATGTGAAAATTCAAAAATATACCGAATGGGCGAAGGGGCTGTAAGCGATTTATGCGTTCTTTGTAACCGTGATTCTATTGACAACATCCCGCTACCTGTGATATCGTCTAACTAAATAAACAACTTCCGGGGGAGCTCGTGTTCGGGCTGAGAGGGAGTTTTAGCTCCGACCCTTTGAACCTGGTGCGGATAATGCCGCCGCAGGAAGAGAGTGAGGACTGTGATTGTTCGACCCTTTTCCTTTTGACCGGAAGCGGGTCGTTTTCTTTTAAGGAGGATGTATTTTTATGCGTGTAAACGGAGACGAAAAAAGTTTAAACGGTGTGTATACGCTGAAAGATTTTCTCGCGCGGGAAGGTTATGACATCACCCGTATTGCAGTGGAGAAAAACGGCGTGATTATTCCGAAAACAAGTTTTGAATCGGAAACTTTAGACGAAAATGACCGGCTGGAGATAGTCACGTTTGTCGGGGGTGGTTGAGATGGATGAGCTTGAATCCCTGATGGCTTCCCGCCACGCGGACGGCGTTCACAGCAGGATGAAAGCGGGAAAAGTGGCCGTTGCGGGGGTGGGGGGGCTTGGATCTCACATTGCCGTGATGCTGGCGAGAATGGGCGTGGGGGAGCTACTGCTTGTGGATTTTGACGCGGTGGAGCCGAGTAACCTGAACCGGCAGCACTACACGATAAATCACCTGGGCAGTTTGAAAACTGAGGCGATGCGGAGCCAATTGGCTGAAATCAACCCGTTTATTGAGATTCGCACACGCGATATAAAAATCACCGCGCAAAACGCCGCGGAAGTTTTCGCGGGATATGATATAGTGGTTGAAGCATTCGACAATCCGGAGGCTAAAGCGGAGCTGATCGAGTCGCTTCTGAGTGCCGGAGATACGAAGATTGTGGCAGCCTCCGGCATGGCGGGATTCGGCAGTGCGAACATGATTACAACACGACGGCGGCTCAAAAATCTGTACATCTGCGGCGACTTGGAATCCGAAGCGGACTTGGGACTAATGGCACCGCGAGTCATGGCCTGTGCCGGGCATCAGGCAAACATGGTTGTGCGGCTGTTGATGGGATTGGAAGAGGTTTGAAGTTTTAATGCGGCTAAACAGCACATGGGGACATCCCCCTTCCCCCTTCGTTCGCGAAGGGGGCTTTGGACGACGGACGAGAGGTTGTGGGGGACGATGTCCTCGGCGTCCCGTTTCCTTCGTCTCTCGTCTTAAGCCTCCTTCACGAACGAAGGGGGATGTCCTCGCCATGAGTTAGATAATCATTATCTTTAATATTTAAAAGGAGATACGGTCATATGAAAAATCGGATTGAAATTCTACGGGAGCATATAGATGAAGTCATTCTGAACATGACAGACTATTACGAACGTCGTTGCGCGTATATACATCTATATGGGGTTTCACAGGCCTGCGCCATGATAGCTCTGCGGCGCAGAGAAAATGTTGAATTGGCAACCATGGCCGGGATGCTACACGATTTTTACTCGTACAAATATATGGACACTGAAAACCATGCGGAAAAAGGTGCGGTGCTGGCAAGAGAAGTGCTGACTGAATTGCAGTTGACCAGTCCCGCCGAAACGGATTTGATATGCTCGGCCATACAAAACCATAGTTCAAAAGACAGAACATTCTCTGCTTTTGATGAAGTGCTGATAGATGCAGATGTGTTGCAGCATTATCTCTACAACTTCATTGAGCCCTTTACTAATGAGTACAGGAAAATTAGGTTTAAAAAATTGACAAAAGAGTTTGCGCTTGAGGTAGATGATGAACGATAAACTAATTCTCGGCGGGCGGGAGTTTAGTTCGCGGCTTATATTGGGTTCCGGCAAATTTTCGCTGGAGCTTATCCGTGCCGCGATTGAATTCGGCGGGGCTGAGATTGTCACGCTGGCATTACGGCGGGCAAATCTAAAGGGGAACCAGAGCATTCTGGATTACATCCCCGAAAGCGTCACACTACTGCCGAATACCTCCGGTGCGAGAACGGCGGAGGAAGCATTGCGAATCGCGCGGCTTTCCCGTGAACTGGGCTGTGGGGATTTTATCAAAGTTGAAGTTATTTCCGACAGCAAATACCTGCTGCCGGATAACATGGAGACAATCCGCGCGGTTGAAATGCTGTCGCGTGAGGGGTTTGTGGTTCTGCCGTATATGCACCCGGATTTATCTGCCGCACGGCGGATGCGAGACGCGGGGGCGGCGGCCATCATGCCGCTTGGTGCGCCGATTGGCAGCAATATGGGGCTGTTGACACGGGATTTTATCAAAATCCTGATCGCTGAAATTGATCTGCCAATCATCGTAGATGCCGGCATCGGACGCCCGTCACAGGCGTGTGAGGCGATGGAACTCGGCTGCGCCGCCGTGATGGCGAATACCGCCATTGCAACGGCAGGAGATGTTGCGGCGATGGCGTGTGCGTTCCGGCTGGCGATTGAAGCGGGCAGGGCGGCGTTCCTGGCAAAACCCGGGCGGATTCTGGAATCCGGCGGTGAAGCATCCAGCCCGTTGACAGGATTTTTGGAGGATTAGCGCGATGGAAGATATAACCTCTGAAATATTACAACAGGTGCTTGCAGAATCGGAGAAGTACTCGCCGGAAGCTTTCACGCCGGATGATGTGCGTGAGGCTATAGAGAAGCAAAAACGGTCGCAGCGTGACTTCGCGGCACTGCTATCCCCGGCGGCAGCGGAGTTGCTGGAGCCAATAGCTGAAAGAGCCAAGATTGAGACAGCGCAGTATTTTGGCAATGGCATAAGGTTGTTCACGCCGCTGTATTTGGCGAATTATTGCGTCAATCAGTGCGTTTATTGCGCGTTTAACGGCAGTAATAAAATCCTGAGAGGCAAGCTGACGCGGGACGAAATAATCCGGGAGTTGAACGCCATCGCGGTGACGGGGTTGGATGAAATCCTGCTTTTGACGGGAGAATCCCGCGAGAAATCGGATGTTGAGTATATAGCAGAGGCTGTCGAAACCGCGGCGGGGATTTTCAGCACAGTCGGGCTTGAGATTTATCCGCTAGACACTGGTGAATATGCCTATTTGCGCGAAAAAGGCGCGGATTTTGTCAGCGTGTATCAGGAGACGTATGACACGGCGATATATGAAAGCGTTCACCCCGCGGGGCCGAAGCGCTGTTTTTCCTACAGATTCAACGCGCAGGAGCGGGCAATCTTAGGTGGAATGCGCGGAGTGAGCTTCGGTGCGCTTCTGGGTTTAGGCGATTTCCGCCGGGACGCGTTCGCCGCAGGATTACACGCGTGGTTGCTGCAACAGAAGTACCCCCACGCTGAGGTCTCGTTTTCTGTGCCGAGACTGCGATCATTCGAGAATCACCCAGAGGGCGGCTCACACAGCGTTGGGGAGCGCGAACTCTTACAAGTGATGCTAGCCTTGCGGCTATTCATGCCGTTTGCCGGAATCACAATCTCCACACGCGAGCGGGCGGGCTTCCGTGACAACGTGCTCGGTCTGTGCGCGACGAAGATATCGGCGGGCGTCAGCGTCGGCGTCGGCGGGCACGAGTCAGAACAAAAGGGATCGGAACAATTTGACATTTCCGACCCCAGAAGCGTGGATGAAATACACCGCGCGATCCAAACCCGGGGATTGCAGCCGGTGTATACGGATTATATTAGGGTTTGAGACATCCCCCTTCCCCCTTCGTGTGCGAAGGGGGCTTTGGACGGGTGACGGCAAAACACCCGGCTCTGCGGAGCCACCCTCTTTACTAAAGAGGGCAGGGACGAGAGGCGAAGGAGGACAACACAATATGAACACAAGCATCAAAGACATGCAGAAATATCTTGACAAATGGCAGGCGATTTTGCGGCTGCGGGATTGGGATATTAAGCTACAGACCATTGAGCATGATTGGCGCAAAACCGGTGATATAAAGATAGACGAATGCGACAAAAACGCTGTTTTGATGATTAACACGTTCAACCCGAAGCAGACAAATTTGGAGGCAATGATAATCCACGAACTGTTGCATTTGAAATTGTGGGGTATGGATCAGATGCTTGAAAAGCACATAAACGCACTATATGGTGAGGATCACGGAGACCCAAAGCGGAGTATTGCGTATGGAGACTTTATGGTTTTGCTTGAATCGACCGTGAACGATTTAGCTAAGAGTTTCCTGTCATTGCATGGCGATGACAAGGCAATTTCTTTTGGGAGACTTCAAGTTGAAGTTGATGAGGAGTTGGGGAAATGAACCATGTTGATACAACATTGTATCTGGTCACCAACAGCGATGGCTTCAACGCAGCTGAATTTCTGGAGACTATAGTACAAGCGTGCGAAGGCGGCGTTACGCTGGCGCAGTTGCGGGAGAAAGAGAGATTCAGCAGGGAATATTATGAACTTGCGGTGAAAGTCAAAGCTGTCACCGACAGATTTGGCGTGCCGCTGATTATTGACGACCGTGTGGATATAGCATTAGCCGTTGACGCGGCGGGGGTGCATTTGGGGCAGGCTGATTTGCCGATATCGGCGGCGCGGAGGATTATGGGGCCGGGGAAAATCATAGGAGCAACCGCGAAAACGGTTCCGCAAGCGCTTCAAGCCGAATCCGAGGGCGCGGATTATCTCGGTGTTGGCGCGATTTATCCCACGACGACTAAAGTGGTGACTGTGCTTACACCGGTTACGACGCTTAGTGAGATCGCGCGAACCGTCAAGATTCCGGTTGTTGCAATCGGCGGACTTAACGCCGGGAATCTTGACGTCTTGTACGGCAGCGGGGCGGATGGCATTGCTGTTGTGACCGCAATTATGAATAGCGCAAATCCAAAACAAGCGGCGCAAGAACTGCGCGGCTTGAGTGAGATGATACGGCAGAGGGGATTAGCAGAATGATAATTACACTAAGTAGTCTTGCAGCAGCTTTCCTTAAACATGACGGTAAATATCTGCTTATGAAGCGTTCGCCCGAGCGAAAACATTTCCCCAACATATGGAGCGGTGTCGGCGGCGGTGTCGAACCCCACGAGATGGATAATCCCAAATTGGCGTGCTTGCGTGAAATTTATGAGGAAACAGGCATATCTGAGAAGCAGATATTTAATCTTGAACTGCGGTATATCATCATCCGCCGGGCAAAGGATTTAATCCGGCAGAGTTACATATATTTCGGGGAAACGGATACGACCGATTTTATTGACACAGACGAGGGGATGCTATATTGGATTGAGGAAAATCAATTGCTGAACAGGGAGTTTTCAAAGACTTATGGGGAAATGTTGAAGCACTATACTTGTACTCCCGATGAAAAAGGGCGTGTCGTTGTTGGTGTTGTAGGAAATGAGGATGGCAACCTTCGCATAAGCTGGTCGGTGGTGGAGGATTTTGAATGATGAGTAATTCGCCTGAATTTTGGCAGGCGCTTGATAAACTCATTGCCGAAACCGAAATAATCATTGACAGACCGGCGGGCATATTGATACGGAGGGAAGATACAAGTGCTGAAAATACTGACAATTGCGGGTTCTGACTCAAGCGGCGGGGCGGGGATTCAGGCGGATCTTAAGACTATCGCCGCGCATGGCATGTATGGGATGAGCGTTATCACCGCGCTGACGGCGCAGAACACCACCGGGGTATTCGCCGTGCAGGAGTCCACGCCGGAATTTACAGCCGCGCAGCTGGACGCTGTGCTCACTGATATTTTTCCCGACGCCGTGAAAATCGGGATGGTATCAAGTGCTGAGAATATTCGCGTTATTGCCGACCGGCTGCGGCATCACAAGGTCCGGAATATTGTGTTGGATCCCGTGATGATGTCCACCAGCGGGGCAAAGTTGATTTCCGACGGCGCGATTGATACGTTGATGCGTGAGCTTGTCCCGCTTGCGCGAGTGATAACTCCCAACATTTTTGAAAGCGAGGAGATTTGCGGTTTTGCAGTCAACAGTGAAGGGGATATGCAAAATGCGGCGGAGGCGATTGGCGGTAAATTCCCCTGCGCCGTGCTGGTCAAAGGCGGTCACGGGAACCGGGAGGCGGCGGATCTGCTGTACGACAACGGCAAATGCGTATGGCTCCGTGCCGGGCGGATAAGCAACAGCAATACCCATGGAACGGGATGCACGCTGTCATCGGCGATTGCCTGCCGGTTGGCTGAGGGCAAGCCGCTTGAAGAAAGCGTGCGGCTGGCGAAAGAGTATCTGACCGGGGCAATTGCCGCGATGCTGGATCTAGGCTTGGGTGCGGGACCTTTGGATCATGGATATAGATCGCGTACGTTTGACTAGTCTGTGCTGGTTGTGATATTCAACGTCAAAAAAATAGCGCGAAAAAGAGAACGCCTCCAGGCGTTCTCTTTTGTCGATGGGGATGAGGGATTTTCGCCGTACATGGTCGATTCAAACGGTCGATGCAGGGGATGCCGTCCCCGGCGTCCCGCCGAAAGCCCCCTTCGCGCACGAAGGGGGAAGGGGGATGCCCATTCATAGGGACAACTCCAGCTAGAAACTAAACCGCGAAGAACCCGGCACCGTCGTGCTCGTACATTTTCGCAGGGATTTCCATCGGCGGGTCAATGGGCTTGAGTTCCCCGGCGAGATATTTCTTTGCTGCGACGAGAGCCTTGTCCACCATATCAGCAGGCAGCGGGAACGGGCCGTGGGCGGGGTAAATCTCGTCAAACACGTCTTTCATCGCCGCGAGTTTTTCCATGCTGTAGATATACGAGTGGAAATCGCGGAAATCGCCGAACATGAACACTGCGCTGGCGATACTGTCGCCGGTTATGATGAAGCGGTTTTCACGATCCAGCAGTGCAATGCTGCCCGGAGTGTGGCCGGGAATCAAGATAACCTCAAGCACGCGCCCACCGATGTCGATTACGTTGCCTTCCCACAGCGGGGCGATTTGCGCGTTTGGATTCGTATTCAGGATATGGGACGCTGTATGGCAATAGTGCGCCATTTCCGCCGGATGCATATGCGCGGGGCCGAATTCGGCGTTGTTACCGATATGGTCGCCGTCGGCATGGCTGATGACAAGAATAACAGGCTTGTCTGTAATAGACTCGACGACAGCTTTCAGACTGCCGGATTGACCGAAGCCGGTATCGACAAGTACCGCGAGCTTGGTGCCGACAAACAGCAGGCAGCGGACGCCGTTGTCCTCAATTCTGTATGCGCCATCGGCAATTTTTACGACTTCTAACGGAGCCATTTCGTGCATTTCAGGCATGGTGATAAATCCTCCTTAAATAATTTGGCTTTTCTTCCATTGTAAACGTACCGCGGGTATAGGTCAATGATAAAAATAGAAAAAGGCGGGACATTACGTCCCGCCGGAGATATTAAGTAAATTTTATTCCCTGTCAAAGCTGGGATTTATAGCGTATATGTTCTTTTGGTCAAGACGTTCTGTGACGAGGCGGAGGCCTTCGCCAAAGCGCTGATAGTGTACGATCTCGCGCTCCCGCAGGAAGCGGATGACGTTGTTGACGTCTGGGTCGTCTGAGAGTCGCAGAATATTATCGTATGTTTTGCGGGCTTTCTGCTCTGCTGCATCCGTGTAAAGACAACAATTTAGGTCTTCTCTAAAAGCTCCAATATATTTTTACAGGAACTTGCCGTGTCGTTTTATCACGCTTGCCTACTGTTATGTGATCTATCAATTTTTCAACCATTATGCGATCAAGACTCTCAACGGTAGCGTATTGCTCAACAAGATCCCTTTTGCTGTTCGCGTTATCACGCTTACATTCTAATGCGGCAATTTCAGCATCCAAATCTTTTACAATGGACTCAATCCTACTTTTTTCACCGGAAAAGTCCCGCGAATATTCAAGGAATTCCGCTTCAGATATGATGCCTTTGGCCTTGTCCAGATAGGAATCTTTTACAGCTTTTGTATATTCTGTGATTTTCGATTGATAGACTGACCTGTCAGTTTTTAATTTCTCTACACGTTCATTTAAATTGTTTGAAAACTTGACCCTGTGCTCAACCTCATCTAAATCAAGATGTTCATTTAGTAATGATCTTAATTCATCAAGCACTATTTGTGCCAATTCAGACACAGGAATGAACGAGCCGATGCAAGCGTCTTTCGCGGTGTGTTTTGTTCCGCATGTGAGATAATATCGTCCGTGTGATTTTATTGAGCGCATTGTATAACCACAGTATATGCATCGCACTGTCTTCGCGAAGAGTCCGATTTTGCCGATATTGAAAGGTTTCGCATTTTTTCGCACCATCTCTTGTACGTTATCCCATAAGTCACGATCAATGATGGCTTCGTGGGTACTTTCTACACGTATCCAATCCTCTTTCGGACGCGGCCTGTTTTCCTTTGACTTGTATGAAATACTGCCGTATTTGCCCTGAACCATTGTGCCGATGTACATTTCATTGGTGAGCATGTCCGAAATCGCAAAATACTTCCAAAGAGTTGCAGTTTTGCTGTCAGGCGGCTTGTACCGGATACCTTTAAGTCGCTTATATTCGGTTGGGTTTGGGATACCTCGATCATTGAGCATACGGGCAATGGCTGTTCTGCCGTATCCGCTTGCGTACATGGTGAAAACTTCACGCACAACTGCTGCTGCCTCGTCATCAATTATCAGGCGACCCTTATTGTCAGGGTCTTTTTTGTACCCATACAATGCAAATGCGCCTATGTGAAAGCCTTGCAAACGCCGGCTTGTCAGCACACTTTTGATGTTTTCGCTCATGTCTTCGAGATACCACTCATTCACAAGCCCGTTTATCTGCCGCGATTTCTTGTTGCCTTTGACCTCAGTATCAGCATTGTCCACAACTCCGATAAAGCGAATGCCCCACTTCGGAAACAATCCGTGGATATACTTTTCAACCATCTCAAGTTCACGTGTAAAACGAGATTGTGTCTTGCAAAGCACCACATCGAACTTGCGTTGTTCCGCATCAGCAATTAGACGTGTCCACTCGGGGCGGTTACGGTCAGCTCCTGCGTAATCGTCATCACTGTAAATACCGAAGATATCCCACCCTTTGTCCATCACATACTGTAAAAGCATTGATTTTTGGTTTTGGATGCTTTCACTATCATCTGTACAAGAATGTTTGTTTCTATCCTCCTCCGATAAACGGCAATATATAGCCGCTCTCATTAGTCCCTCACCTCAATCCTTTAAGATTTGGCAAGGACGACTTTGCACGTCTTCATTATGCCATAAACCATCGTGATTTTCAAGAGTATAGTTAATGATTTCAGCCCAAAGATTGCTGAGAGACATGCCGATATTGCCGGTTTGCTTGAATACACTTTCGCATTGAATATGTGACTTATTTGTATTCACACTACACCACCTCTTAAATTAAAATTACAGTCTCCGTGTGAGATGTATATGATTTTTCTGATTGTCTGATAACTCAACATTGTATTTTTAACGTTTCCTCATAGACAAAACCCGCGCTCATTTAAAGTAAGCGGGCGCTTTCATTTCACACATGAACCGCCATATATCTCCGATGTTTGACGTCACTCCACACTCAGGCAACGCCGCCAAAACCTTGTCACGGTATGGACCGCGCAGGTTGACTCGGCTGTCGAGTATCGCGCAACACCCGGTATCGGTCTCGCTTCGGATCAGTCTCCCAAAGCCTTGCTTGAGTTTCACTAGCATGTCCGGCACGACGACACATTCTATGTAATCTTCAATGTTGTCAAAAAGCGTCTTCTCCCACTCACTGACAGGATCAGGAACTGCGAACGGCAACCGAACGATTATCAGCATAGACAACACATCGCCGGAAATGTCGATCCCCTCCCAGAGTGCGCCGGATGCGAACAGTACACCATTGCCGCTACGCTTGAATCGTTCAATGACAGATGCACCTCCGCGATCTAGGCGAAACAGCGGGAATTGTATACTGCGATTTTTAATCCGTTCCCAAACCATATCCATTGCTTTATACGACGTGAACAGCACCACGGCGTGTCCGTGTGATGCCTTAACAAGCTTTTCAACCTCATCGGCAATGGCATCTATGTGGCCGACATCCTTATTATCCGGGCGCGGCGTGTTTTCTGAAATATATAACAGAGTGTTTCGCACATAATCGAACGGCGAGGGTTTCGTTGTCTCTGAGAGCCTACGCAGAGGCACAAGATTAATCCCAGTTTTCTTCTTGATATGCACAAAGCTCCCCGCCGCTGACAGTGTGCCGGACGTTATGATAATCGGGATTTTCATACTCCATAGGTCACGATGAAGCCGCTCGCCGAGATTCTTCGGGATACTATGCAATGCATTCAGCCTGAAATCAGCATTAGTGCTCGAACTCTCAGCTTGCTCAAGCCAATAGACCGATTCCTCGTGCCGGGTAAAAGTGTCCAAAGCCTCGTTTATTCTTGTTATCTTACGTTTCGCCGCTGAGAACTGATGAGCATACCGTATTATTACCGACCGGCTCTCCATCATAGTTAACAGCGCGTCAATGTTTCCCTTGAGCGCGTGAATCAGATTCTCGGTCTTTTTCCGAATCTTTGTGGCAAAGCGCTCCGATTCTTCGTCATCATCCAAATCGTCGGGCACCTCATTATTGAGTAATTGAAACAGTAGCTGGCTCTTGGAGAGGATTCTGTCTGTCTCGCGGATTATACCAGCAGTTGATTGCCCCGGAGCAAAAGTGATCTCGCGGATATCTTTGACGATTCCACACAGTTCTGTAAGCGACAACAACGTACCGTACATACTGCGCGCCACGTCAAGGAATTTGTGGCCTTCGTCAATGATGATGGCCTGATAGTCCGGGAGCAACGGCTTGATGCCCTTGGAACGGTGGATTATATCTGCAAGCAAATAGTTATGATTGCAAATCTGAAAATCATAACCATTACGCCGGACTTCCGCAAGATAGCGTGTGTACCGGCATCTGCCGTGCTTGGGGCAATCCCCGGAGCAGTTTTTATCAACGCAGATGTTGCGCTTTATATATGGCGATAAGTCCTTCACCGACGCAAGGTCAACAACCGAACCGTTAAATATCGGCAAAACTATTGCCTTAGTCTTCGCGTTTGCGTGAACGGCAAAATTAGCGAGACGGCGCTCACAGATATAATTGCCCTTACCCTTGCGGAGCGCGGAGGTCAACGGTGTCTTTATGATACCGTCCTCCATGAGAAAATCCGACAGTGTGGGGATGTAATCACGTTCGAGCGCCCGTTGGAGTGCAATACTTGATGTTGCGATGACGATTGGTTTTTGAGTTCCGTTCTGACCTAACATAGTGTCGATTTTGCCGCTGTTACCGCGCCCACGCCGAATGAACGCAGCGGGAAGCAGATATGCGTAGGTTTTGCCGGTCCCGACCTCGGCCTCGCACAGCGAGACTTTTTGGCCACAAAACGCGTCCAGAATTTCTTGGGCCAGTTCGACTTGTTTCTCACGCAGCGCGAATCCATGTTTGGGCAGGATATTCTCAAAGGTTGTCCGCAGGATATCCTCAAGACGGCCCCTGCTGTGTGGTGCGTCGGGCTCAGCGTTGGCTAAAAGCCAGTCATCAGCGGCGGCGCATTTTGACATTTGTTCGGCGACTTTCATATATAATGATTCCGGCAGTTTCGCCGCCCTGCTACCAAGCTTGACTGATCTTCCGGTTTTGAGATTCACGGCACGATAGTTAAATCTGTCGCCCTCCTGGTACTCCAGTAATATGCACCCGTGTGCTATGAATACCGGAGTTTCGTTATCGTTTGATTGAACCGGGAGCTTACGCGGAATCTTCCGGATTATTGTTTGCTTTGTCATTTGTTTTGCCTTTCTCCACGGTTGGCAGCACAATAGTGGGTATGAGTGCGAACTCATACCCACGCTCTGCCGCCAATCGCGGCTGTATAATATATACAATGTAGTAAAGTTTCGTTTTTGCTGTGGTATCGCATCCAATTTATCTCCGCCCCGGACACGCTGGGGCAACGCCAAGCTGGAGCAAATGCTCCACATAGAACTCCCCCGCGGTTTATCCCAACTGCGGCGGCCTTCTCCCGCCACCATCGTAGGCGGGCCTGTCTACTCGGAAGTATCATTATGGCGTCCCGTGTCTTCGCGGCCTCGTCGCTTACCGACTCCACTTCGCTACGCCTGCTTTTTCAGCAGATATTCGCTCCGTTTCGTCGTCGCTCCTCTCCCACGCAATCTGCGATTGCGCGGGAACCCCATAGGATCTAGGTGTCAGTCAACGGTTGGTCGCTCGCATTCCCAGAGGAATGGTCATTGCGCCGCTTCTGCTCTGCGCTCGGCGGGACGGTAATGTTACTTGGCGTCCGATATGATCGGGTTGCCCCGGTGTTTTTCAAGGTGCGGGTGAGGGGGTAAATTGTTTTATCCCTCTACTATCCCAGCCGATACCCTTGTGGTTTGAGTACCGAATTTTTAAGTTTTTCTAAAATCTTATGTTTGCGCTTATTTACGCCCTTTTGCGAAAGCCCGATTTGCTCGGCGTAGTCACGCTCAGTCATCCCATCAATAACCAGCGCCTGAATCAGATGCTGCTCATCAGATTCCAAAGTCATGAAAGCTGCCATCGCTTGCTCCGCGAGCAGAATGTGAATCACTGAATCCTCAGCTGATTCGACATGCTCGTCCAACAGGCTCTCAAGGGATATCCGGTCTTCTTCGAACTGCTCAATTGAAAGCAATCGACCGGCATCACGCTCGGCGCAGTACCGCTCTCTGCGGTCGGATTGGGAATAAGCCTTGTACACATCTGCGCTGACTTCGATTTTTTTGTCATCCACTATGATGACGTATGTAAATGAGCCGTCAGTGTTTTCATATTTTCTGTAATTCCAGGTTTTTTGCCAGTTTTTCATTTATTTTTCCTCCGTCCGATTTGAATATTTGGTTCAAAACGAACGGGGAACGGCGGCGCGCGGGCCTGAAAATAGAAAAAGGTTGCCGCTTGCATGGGAACTCCTTTCAGAGTCCCGGCAAGCGGCAACCTTAGATAAAAACAAAAAAGAATCCGGCAAACAGCAACACTAAAGTTGCCGCTTGCCGGACTCGTAAGCATAGATAGTTAAACTATTGCGGACTCGGTACGGTTTGCAAAGCGCAAACATTTGAATGATACCTGCCCGCTTGCATCGAGCGTGCGTGCTAAAAGCGGTATGGCCCCTATCCGCCACACCGCAGCCGTTGTCAGGGCGCTTTCAGGCTGTCGCCCCCATAATGGGTAGGGACATACCGAACATTCCAAGCGCTTCTTTCAGATTCCGTGAGGGTGTGGCTTAACCGGTCATTAATAAATGAACGATGGGCCGAACAATATTGAATTTTTTGAATGTTATTCTAAGCTGAGCGATCTACAAATTGTATTCCGATATACCCTTTGCAACGATCACATTTCTTATATGAAGTGCAGGGTGTTTGCATTTTACCGGAACTCCGGCGCACCTCAACCTTTGCGGTATCTGTGATTTTGGCAATAATAACGCCGCAGTATGGACATTTCACAACCTTGAGTTCCTCATTTATCTTACGGGTTATTCTGAATGAAACGCCGTCTATAAGCTCCGGGACAAAGCCGCGGACTTCAAAGATGAAAAACGGCTCGTTATCAGCCGACATTTCCACAGTAAATTCATCCGCTGTTTCCATTCTTGTATCTTTGCGGATTCTTGCGAGTAATTCTTCAGACAATACCCTGGACAAATCAAATTCCATCTACGCGCCCTCCCCATCACAAAATATGTCCAGCGGATCACGATACTCCGATTCCGGTTTAAGGTCGATAAAACCTAACCCCTTTAACCTCAAGCTCATTGACGTTATTGACACTTCAAATCTGTCCGCTAAATCCTTAACCGCTTCATAATCCCATGAATTAAATCGAGTTCCGTACATTGTGAATTTTGGCATCCAAAACTCGCGGTGAAGTATTTGGAGAAGTTCAAATTTTGGCATCAACAGAGCCGCACCCAGCGCATTTGCCTGCCATTCTGACCAATCCCTCGCTGATTTCAGTTCGCAAGGTGAATATACCTTTCCAGGCTTAAACGCCTTGCGGAAGCTGGTTCCTGTGCGGCGTTCCTCGGAGCAAGCCAGAAGCTGATGCGCACACTCATGGGCGATTGTAAACCGCCCGCGCCGTTCACGGTGGAGCGTATCGTCAATCAGAATCGAATCTTCCGACACGCTGACGGTGACGATGCGGTCAGTGTATGTAAGCTTGACCTGAACATCTCTATACGCCGTAAGGCCCAACACACTGCCGTCATCGGATAATCGCCGGTACTGCACTTGCAGGCCAAGATGTTGACGGGTAAAGCCGTCAATATCAATCGGAATAGATTTCCCGGCTGACTGTTTAGTATAATCACGCAATACAGATTCAGCTATATCCTCAATGTCATTTCGTGATAATCGTAACATTTTGCGCGCCTCCCCCGGCAACTTATCTTTGGTATCATTTTCCCACTGGTGAGTATTAACTTTCTATATGATAACACGCAATAAATGCGGTTTCAATATGGCATATTGCCTAAAATTTAGAATTATCATCATTTTGTGCTTGCTTTTGACTGCTTGGTACGATATATTTTATATATGGGGGCGATAACATGAATATTTCAATCGGTGCAACACTCGCCGAGCTTCGCAAAGCTAAAAAACTTATGCAAAAAGACGTTGCCGCTAAACTTGCTGATTACGGGTTTAGAGTTACAGCTAAGTCGATTCATCATTGGGAAAAATGTGTGTCGCAGCCGAATATCCAACAATTCCTGGCGTTATGCAATATACTTGGTGTTGACGATGTGCTGTGGCGTTTTGCCGGGATGCACAGGGGGCCATATGCCGGTTTGAATCAGGATGGGCGAGTTAAGGCACGGGAGTTTATTGATCTGCTGTTCCACATAGACATGTACAGGGACGATCCGGAAGAAGATACCAGAGTGCAGCGCATTATGCATTTGTACGATCTTCCGGCATCAGCAGGGACTGGTAATTTTCTGGACGATAGCGGCTATGAGGAAATAGAAGCGCCCGATTACGTCCCGGCTAGTGCGGATTTCGCATTGCGTGTCAGCGGTAACAGCATGGAACCACTGTTTCAGGACGGACAGGTGATTTGGATAAAAGAGCAGGAAGTATTGAACAGCGGAGAGATCGGGATTTTTGCCTATTCCGGTGAGGTGTACTGCAAAAAGCTGATAGTTGATGGAGACAAGGCACTTTTGCGGTCGCTGAACCCGGAGTACGATGATATATTGGTTCAGGATGATTATGGATTTAAGGCTTTAGGTAAAGTTGTTTCGTAATTGAAGGCATACTATCCCAAAAGACAAGATGCTCATTTTGAGATGAGCATCTTGTCTTTTGGGAGTTTTCGCTATGCTGTTAGATAGATAATTTTTCTTCAAGTCCTTCAAAAAAGTCAGAGTAATTGCATTTGAAAATAACCTTCAGCGCAACAAGTACACCTACAGGAACATTAAGACGGCCCAATTCAATCATAGAAAGCCGTGACCGAGAAATATTGAGGCCCATCACTTGAAGCTGAATCGCAACATAGTTTTGCGTCATACCCGCCTGTTTTCGTAGTCTAACAACGTTCTCCGATATGTTTAAATCACCAAGCAGATACTGCTTCACATTGACCACCTCATTTTGCCTATTATCAGTTGCATTGGAGGGTAGTATATGGTAAAATGAGAAAAATTCAGCCCACGTACATAGGCCAAACAAAAAAATAAGGTGATTGCAGATATGACTGACAACGAGTACGCAGTGCGGATATACTGTCAAGTGTTCAACAAACCCACGGACAACCGCGATGCCTACGTTCGCGGAGTATTGGATGCGGTAAGCACGTTAGAGCCACGGGAACAAATTGCGTTAGAATGTTATTACCGTCAGGGCAATTCGCTTGAGCAAGTCGGGCAAGACATTGGTGGAGTTGGCAAATATGCCGCAGACAATGTTGTGAAAAAGGCAATGCGGAAGCTTCGTCATCCATCCAGATATATGGGGATGAGCGTGGCGGCAATGGTGGGAAGTCGAGATAAACGCCTGGAAGATGCAAATGCCATAATAGAGAAACTGTACGATCAGCTTGAACTGTTAATGGCTGGTGCACCAGTTGATCCAGCAATACAAGCTGAGTTAAATTCCCGAAAACCGAGCATTCACGAGTTAGGTTTTTCGCAACGGATAAATAATCATTTTCTGTGTGAGGGAATATACACTGTTGACGCATTGCTTGTGCTTGATAGCCTTGACAGGCTGATGGCCAGACGTGGATTCGGGGCAAAATCACGCGATGAGCTTATTTTGAAGATGCAGGAACAGGGGTACGATGAATGGGCTGATCGGATAAAAGTTCAAAAATAAAGAATATTTTTCCTATCTCTGTCTTGAAAAAATTGGCGTTTTAAGATATAATGTGTCAAAAATTGTGTAATGTTATCCAATTTTCGCTAAATATAAGGCTTGAAGTGATTGTTTATGCCGAAAATGTAAGTCCGAGGTATACTGCATTTTTATCATCTTGTGTAACACCTAAGTAGCGCCGCGTGACAGCTAATGAACTGTGATTGTAGATTTCCATGATTACAGCCGGAGATACCCCGCCCTTCCACGCGTGATATCCGAATGTCTTCCGAAGCGAATGACATGAAACATGGTTCTGGAATCTTAGAGACTCGGACGCCGCACGGATGATACGGTATGCCTGAATACGGCTGATCGCGTTGCCAGTCTGCCTGTTTATGATGAGAGGCGTGCTGGGTTTTGCGGCGGCTAGATAAATACATATGGCAGCAATGACGCTCTTGTTAAGAGCAACAATTTTGCTTTTGCCTGTCTTTTTTTCAATAATATTGATGCAGCTCCGGACGCGGCTATTCTCAAAGTCGTAGACATCATCCCACGTGAGCCGCAAGATGTCGCTGATTCGGAGCGCGGTGTAAATCCCAAACACAATCATTAAATGATTGCGGATTTCGCCGCGCTTTATGTAATAGTCCTTGAGTTCGCGCACTTGTTTTTTATTACGAATAGGTTCTGTAGTTTTCATATAGATAGTTCTCCTTCATAATTTTCGCCCATGTACCATACTCGCAAGTATGTTACATGGGCGTTATTTTTCTGCTATTGTAAAGGTTTATTGGGGTTGATAATAGGCTCTCTTGTAATTAAATAGCTTCCCCTCGTTAATTTTTTGCTTAAAATACTGTTGTTGCAGGCCATGTAACATACTTGCGAATCAGTTGTATCAGTAACGTTCATTCTTTTCATATAATTGTTTTTACTGTAGACAAATTCAAGTTGAGTGCTTGCGCTTGAATTTAAGATAGTTAATGTTCTTGGTAATAGAGGACTCTGTGCATATTTTCGTATTCCTGAGAGGAGGGTGATCGAATAACGGAATATGCAAAGCCTTAAAAAGCCGGGGATATGATTAACACAAAAGAAAAATTTACTGAAAGAAAGGAACACTTATGAAACAATTTATGTCTAATGAAGCATCAGAGAAAACCTGCGGGAAGATGAAACGTGTAAACAGCCTTAGAAAAATAATTTCTGCCGTCCTGGCTATGACATTTATACTCAGCATGGCGTTTCCTATCATGGCTGCCCAAGCAAATCGCGGAGCAATGTATCCGCTGGATGAGGCACTAGCTTTAGAAGCGTTTGAGGTGTTTGAGGAGGAAGTGTTTGATTTTGACGTAGAGGCATATAATACAAGGCTTGATGCATATGGGCAGCAATTAGCCACTTTTCACGAAATGGCATATGAAAGTGGCAACTTTGAGTTAGCTGATGAGATTCAAAGCGAAGTAAATCGACTCTATGAAATTTATTTGACGCTTCTGATATTGCCTGAAAATGCAGCTTATATACCAAGATACTGTGTATTTGCTTTTAGGGCAGAACATTTTTATGCGCTCGAAAATGAATACTTGTATTTAATCCACCACTACAATATAATATTTTTTGGAGACTCACCTTATAATGATTTTTCCCCGGCAATAATGCCTTTTAATACACAAACACATCCACAAGTAACAACAAATCCGGCTACAAATATAACATCAACTAGTGCGATACTTAGGGGATCCACCAGAGTACCATATCCAACCCATGGTAGGATGTGGTTTTATGGATTTGAATACTCAACCAATGCGAATATGTCCAATGCCAGAACGTTGTTTTGGAGCAGTTCTCCTTTCAGTGGGGGATTAGATCAGCCAATATCAGGATTGCTACCTAACACACAGTATTTCTTTAGAGCCTTTGTGTTTTCAAACCCAGGCGGTCAGACAGGACAAAGAATACATGGCAATGTACAAAATTTCAGGACATCACCAGGGGCAACTCCGGTATGGTCGTTGCGGCCTCAACAAACAATGACTTTTGCTGCGGCGAATGTGGGATACGGTCCACAACCACTAACTGGAGTAGTAGAGATTGACAACACAGGATCTGTGCCATTAACCGGGGTAAGCGCGAGCATAACAAGCGGAGTCCATGCCTTTGAAATACCCCAGCAACCGGCGGCAACAGTCCCTAACACGGGAGCGTCTGCGGGATGGCTTATTGTACGTCCAAGGACAGGACTTCCGGTAGGTACTCATAACGGAGTATTAACAGTTACATCGTCTAATGGCGGGAGCAGAAACGTAAACTTGTCGTTTACGGTGAACGCAGGGACGAATCTGACAGTTAACCAAACATCATGGAATCCATCAGCATCATGGTCAAGCACGACTGTATCAGTAACTTCTAATACATCGTGGACAGTGAGCAGCAGCGCAACATCATGGCTTACCGTATCGCCATCACACGGGTCAAACAACGGAAGTTTTACGATTATGGCACAAAGCAACCCGAATGCAACGCAAAGGTCTGCCACTGTCACTGTCAGGACGGCAGACTGGGCTATAGCGCGCAATATTACCGTGACGCAAGCGGCACTCATGCTGGCACCGCCGCCTCCAGCGCGTAGCATTAGCCTGACCAACGGTCCGATGATCTTTGCTGCGTTGCCCGTAGGCTATGCTCAGCCTGCGGCACAGAGTACGGTTATCACGAATAACGGCGGCCAAGCGACTCAGCAACTGACTGTAACAGCTCCGACAGGCTTCCGAGTATCCACCAGCCAAAACGGGACATTTTCAACCAGTGTCGCCATTGCAAGCATACCGGTAGGCGGACGGGCAGAATTCTGGACACGACCTATTACAGGCCTTACCGTTGCCGAGCATAGAGGCGATGTCACCGTGCGCAATACAACGACACAAACTCCAGCGCTCACGGAGCGAACAAGAGCGGTCAGTTTTAGGGTGAATCCAGCTCCGAGGGTGCCCTTTGCCATATTCGACCTAGAAGCAATTCCGGGCGATCGCCGCGTCACGTTAAACTGGACTGCACCTAATGATGGCGGCTCTCCAATTACGCACTATGAATTCCGGCAGCGCATCGGCAACAACGAGTGGGGTAATTGGACATCAACAGGTTTAGCGCTGCCTACATTAACCCGCATAAACCTTACCAATGGTGTTTCCCACAGCTTCCAGGTTAGAGCTGTCAATAATGTACCCGGAGACGCGATTGGCTCGAACACCGCAACAGCAACGCCGGCGGCAACGGTACTGATGGTCCCGGAAGAGTTAGCACTCCCGTCGACGGAGCATACGACGACAATAAACGTAACGTCAAATACAACATGGACCGTCAGTGTAAGCAATGATGCAAGATTATGGCTGACCGTATCGGATATCACCCCCGCAAATCGCACCGGTAATGGTTCGTTCAGAATCACTGTTCGTCCTAACCCAGGGCCGGCACGAAGTGGAACTATCACGGTTACGGGCGGCGGTATAACAAGAAATATACGCGTTACGCAAGCACCCAGAAGACTTACGCTTAGCGCACGGATTCTTCATGATGATTCTGCACTGCAGCACCATTCAACGGCGGAGATGCAAGCTATATTCAATGACGCAACTGCTATATTTCTCGACATATTTAACGTAGAGTTCCACTTGGGTAACAATATTTCCCGATCTGCTGAGTTAAACCCGGTTTTACGAAGTTGTACACTTGACACCATCTGCATTTTTGGAAGTTGCGAAAACGCGCCAGAATGCGGACTCAATTGTCATACAGATCATTGCAAATCGGCTCCTAGAATGGCTAGGGTGCAGCCACATTCGTTTATGTATACACTTAGGATAGTTGGATATTTAACGTGTGTCTACGATACTAGTATATGTCGTATTACTGGCCTCACAGTTGGACACAGAGCTGTCGGCGGGTTGGCACGTTATCTAGGTTCAAGAGACACAATTGTCAGCAACCAGTACATAGCTGTTGCAACTGATGGGTTTACAATAGAGCATCTCATTCAACATGAACTCGCCCATAGTCTTGGCGCTCGCGACTTTTATTGCACAGTTCAGTACTGCGTAATGAAACGCGGTACTACTGGTCGCGAAAACCACTTGTGCGACAATTGCAAAGCCGATATTTGGAATCATCTGGCACAAATATATAACCACAGCACCGGATTTGCATATGAATACGCGCTTATATATGAGCATAATTTAACAGATTACAGCGACAACGCATGGAATAATACTACATATTTAGGAGGAGAGCTTAATGAAAAGCGTAAGAAATATATTGACAGTGATATTTAGTTTGTTTATATTCACACTCTTGATAGGATGCAACGCTGCACAGTCTGACAACAATACAGAACCTTATGAGACAGAAGTTTCGACAGGTGGTTTCCCGCCTCCACCATTTTGGATTGCAAACACCGGCGGCAGATCGGACTTTAAAAGTGAGGCAATAACCCAACTTACGCAAGCCTATTCAGGACTCATGCATTTGAATGATGCCAACGGGAATGATGATTGGTTATATGACTGGAACGAAGTCGCTACTCTGGGTGAATTTTACTTTGTCAATGTAGAAGTTGATGGGTTTGAGCTGACTGGATTCGGGATAGATAGAGACGGAGTCTCCTTTGTCTATCGATGCATTGAGGCACTTGAGATGGGCCATATTAATAGCCGTGATAATGTATTAAGTATAGCTTTGCGAAGGGAAGTAAGCGGGCATTCTCGAGAAGAACTCTGGCAAATAATATCAGAGCAACTTACACGTGATGGAAGAGGGGTCATAACTGAAGACGGCATGATATATGTAGAGACAGATAGGAGAATTTCTGCCCGGATAGGTGATGTTCCGTTTAGCATAGGGGTGCCAGACAGATTAAACAGCTACGAGTTCTTGCGCGATCTTGCTTTAGAAGTGATCGCAACGTCGGAGTTGGTTGTTTTATTCCCGCCATCGGAATCGCCAGTTGTAGGATCCTGGGCGGAGTTGCGAGACGCAGTTGACGCGGCACCGGCAAACACGCCGACGACGATCAGAATATCGGAGAGTTTCGCGGCTCCAAATGACGCGACAGGCCACCCTATTTTGATACCGGCAGATCGTGATATCACGCTTGTGAGTACGAACACAACAGCTGGGGCTGCCAATGTGCGGACGTTGACGCAGACACCGTGGCCTAGCGTTAGTCGGCGCCATATCATAGTGAACGGCAGCTTGACTCTGGGGCAGAACATTACACTGTGCGGCGGTGCCACAGGGCCGGAGGCACTTTCAGCGTTGCAAGAGTTCGAGGCGGCACTGTTGTCGGAATTAGGGCTGTCTGGAACAGAAGTTGAGTTTGAGACACTAGTTGAGGCAATGCTTTCAGAGGCGGCGGTGCTATCGGAATCAGGGGCGTCTAGAACAGAAGTTGGGTTTGAAGCATTATTTGAGACAATGCTTTTAAACGAGACGATGTCCCTAGGTAGCGTATTTTTTGGCGGAGTAGATGTCCGCGCAGGTGGCACCCTTACCATGAACGAGGGTAGCGTGATAGAAAACGTCGCATGGCAATGGCTGGGCGGCGGCGTAACCCTTGACGCTACACCTTTTTCGGGCATAAGCCACGCAACGCTTAACATTAATGGCGGTATCATCCGGAACAACATGGCTCAAGGCGGCGCTGGCGTACATGTGGGCCCAAGCGGCCGAATGTTTATGCAGGCTGGAAGCATAGAGGGCAATATATCCACCTCTTCTACATTGCTGAACTCAGGCGGCGGCGGTGTGTTGCTATCCACTGCAACAGCAATATTCAACATGGATGGAGGCACAATATACAACAACCGGACTAGTGGAACTGTGACTGCCTCCGGCGGTGGTGGGATATTACTAAACAACGGCAGAGTCAACATCACCGCAGGGTCTATCATAGGCAATACATCAACCACCCACGGCGGCGGTATTCGCGTATTCTCGACATTAGACGGTGCCTTAACGATGACAGGCGGCATAATCGAAAACAACCATGCAGATATTGATGGCGGCGGGATATTCTCTACACAGTCAAGCGATGCCTTGACCGTCCCTGCAACTGCCTACAGAAATCTCAATATAGGGGCTGATGTCCTGTTCTCCAACAACACAGCAGGCAACGGAGCATCCGCACCGCCTAATAACAGACTGGCGCACATCGCAGCAACATCCTCTAGCCTTTGGGATTATGTGCTAAACAATTATGATATCAACTATACGGGTCGTTTGGGGCAGGCAGGTGTCATTGTTGCAGGAACCTGGGATGGTCTCCGAGACGCAATCAACGCGGCACCGGCAAACACGCCGACGACGATTCAAATCTCAAACAGCTTCGCAGCACCAAGCTGGATAACAGGCGGCCCGATCGTGATACCAGAAGGTCGTAGCATTATACTCGTTAGCACAAACACAACAGCTGGGGCTGCCAATGTGCGGACGTTGACGCAAGCGAACAACGGTCAGCGGCATTTCGCAGTGAACGGCAGCTTGACTCTGGGACAGAACATCACGCTATGCGGCGGCGCCACAGGGCCTGCAGCGTTTTCAGAGTTGCAAGAGTTCGAGGCAATTCTGGCGGAATTAGGGTTGTCAGAGATCGAGGCGCTGCTATCGGAATTAGCGTCATCGAGAACAGAAGTCGAGGGTGAAGCGTTAGTTGAGACATTACTTGAGGTGATGCGTTCAATCGACATAGAGGCCCTCAATGCAGGCAGCACAGGCTCAGGCGGTGTGCGTGTAAACGCCAGAGGCACATTCACGATGAATGCTGGCAGTATGATTGAAAACTGTCAAGGATGGGTTGAGGGCGGTGCGGTATTTCTTGAAGGTGCTGGAACGGCCGAATTAACACGCGCTACATTCAATATGAACGGCGGTACAATCCGGAACAACAGCGCGAACCAAGGCGGCGGTGTGGCACTCAGGACGAACAGCTTCATTAGCATGAACAACGGTTTGATTACGAACAATGTCGCAAGTATGTGGGGCGGAGGTGTTGCTCTGAATACCGGAAGCCTGGGTTTAACCATGATGGGCGGCAGGATTACGAATAACCGTGCTAACGGTTTCTTTAATGTAACTGGTGGCGGAATCTTTGGTGGCGCTCGCTTCATAGACCCGAACGCTGTGGTTTCTGGAAATATACCAGATGATTTTTTCCCGTAATCACTGGCTTGTGACAATGCGGAGTTAGCCACATAAAAACATCGAACGACACAACTCCCGGTGATGGTCAATACGACTATCACCGGGTGTGCTTTTATTATGCAGTAAATCATAAACTGCTGCACCTCGTCGTGAGCCAACTCCAGTTAGTTTGTTGTGCTCTATCGATATGAGTCAAGAATAATATTTTCTATTGTTAGGATCCTTCCCTAGTGCACTCGTTGTTTGCTATTTGTCGGGATACCATTTTCAGCGCAATAACCAATCGGTTGTGGTAATCCGCAACCCCAGCTTGCAACTTTTGAAACCACTAGTTTTCAGGAGCTCGGGAGGAGTACAAAAATCTGCGTTAATTTGAAAATCCTTTTAAGTCGAATTCCTGATTAGGCTGGCTGGCTGGCGAGCAAGGCGCTGTGGCGCCAAAATGCGTTATGCTCGCAGGGGGAGCAACGCTCCCCCTGGCCCCCAGATCGCCCTGCGTTGCGGGACGGCTACGCGGCCTTGCCGCTATTTTGCATCGTGCTATCGTTATCTTTCCAGCCTCCCGGAGTTACGTTCCGACCCACGCTCAGCGATATGCAGTAACCGATCAACATTAGATTTCGCAGTAATTAGCTCCCTCATCTCAGCCTTGGCCTGCCGGTACTCCCGGTAGGCTTTTTTCTTTTCATCCAGCATCGGCGAATACTCGGCGCGCAGTGAAGCGACGGTCGGAATTTTTGTCACACCGAGATCATCGAACGCCTTCTTGGAAGCTTGATGTAAAATAATATCGGCCTCATGGAGTGCGCGGAACTTTTTTGAGTAACCGGCCTTGCGGTAATTGATGTATGTCTGCCGGGTCTTGGAGTAGTTCACGATATGCTTCTGCAGAGTGGCGTTGGCGGAAAGCCTTTCCTCAAGCTCTTTGATACGATGTGAAAGCTCATTGAAGCGTGCCGAGGCCGCCGCTGTCTTTTCTTCCAGCACGGCATAATCATCCAAACCACGCTCCTGAAGATATATCAATGTCTGGGCCATCTGTTTCAAATTATGAAGTTTGGCGAACCGTTCATAGCCCGGCCCCTTGCCCTCTTGCAGTTTGGATTGTATGTCAATGAGCAGACTCGGACTGCGCACTGGTTGTGTGCTGGACGCTCTGCCGGCAGGCGCTGATACGTGCCGCCCGGCAATGCGCTCACGGATGGCGATCGTTGTATAGTCGCCTTTCAGCGTGTCACAGCGCGTGGGCCTTACTTGATCCGGCAGCCCCTCCGCCGGCGGCGCTAGGAATTTCAAATGCTTACCGTCGTCCATGACCGTGCAGCCTGACACTCTCATGAGATCAAGGAACTCATCGAAGGACGCGGGTCTCTGATCCAGTGCGCCATCAATAGCCCACCGGAGCCTTGCATGAAAACTTGGCGGCCTTTTGTCGCCAAACATGTACCGCGCGTAATCCCTGCCCGGACTTAGCTTTGGGTTTTCTATAACAGACAAACCATTCTCGGCACAGAGAAGGTCACTGCACCGTCGCAAGGCAAATGCCGAGCCGATGAAATTTCTGAACTTCCGCTTATAATCCAGCGCCGTGCTGTTCCAGACTATATGCGAGTGGACATGAGACTTGTCAATGTGAGTGCAGACGATAAAAGCGTACCGACCCTTCGTGAACCGCATGGCAAGCTCGTACCCGATGTGGTTAGCCTCTTGCGGCATAATCTCGCCGGGCTTAAAGCTCTGCCTGGCATGGTATGCGATAATGTCTTTCCGGCTCTGCGACCGTCCTGTGAGCGCGGTGTAACGCTGCTTCGATAGATTAAATTCATGGTCGACAGTCCGGATATCGCACTCGTATGATGAGATCAGTTCGCCCTGATCTGTCTTATCCGGATTCTCTATGTATTTGACACTTGCACGTAGCGCACTCACCACACTGCGCCCCTTGCCGGTATGTATCGGTCTGATCCAAGTTGTTGCCATTTTTTCTGAAACCACTTCCTCAGAATTTTTATGAACGTGAAAAGCGCCAACTGATAATCAAGCGGCGCCGGGGATTTCGTATAGAGCAATATAATGATGATATTTTTGCCGAACTTTTATGAACTATGCTTCTTAAAAAGCCTGTTCATTCTATCCGTCAATTCATCCTTGCGTTGTTTCGTAAGGGCTTGATCCACAACATAACCATCACCTTCACGCCTGATGACATCGCCTTCCTTCGCGTTCTCAGGAAGATGGTTTATCTCAAGCTCAAGCCTGTCACCGGACTCTAGGCATTCACAAATTGCTATCCCGTTATCCATTCTGTCAATTGCGTAAACCATCTGTTTGATCCCCTAACTGATATAACCGTGCCATCCGTAACCATGACAATGTGCCCATGCTCGTCGGTTCTATATATCCTAATACCGGCATCCTGCAGCCTGTTCATCACAACACCATGCGGATGCCCATGGCCATTATCTCTGCCGACATTGATGACTGCGATTGACGGATTGACTGCGCTCAGAAACTCCTGCGTTGTGCTGGTTCTGCTGCCGTGATGTCCCACGCGGAGTACATCTGACGACAGATAATGTCCTGCTTTTATCATTTCTAACTCCGACAGTTCTTCCGCATCGCCTGTGACAATGAAGCTGGTGGAACCTAAAACCATACGCACCGATACGGAGTAGTCGTTCAAGTTCTGATATCCGTATGAGTTCGGCGCTATTATTGTGAATACCGCGTCGCCAACAGAGAAAGTATTCCCGGCAACAGGTTCTTTCAGCGGTACATCGTTGTTTTCTATTGCGGCAAGAAAATTCCGAAAAGTTTCGGTTGTATGCGCGACTGGCGGCATAATGAGAGTACCAACCGGGAACTCATACAGAACAGAAATCAGCCCGCCGATATGATCCGCGTGAGGATGCGTGGCAATGACGTACGTAATCTCATTGATCCCCGCGTTTCTGAGATATGCCACAACGCGATCACCCATATGATTATCGCCGCCGTCTATCAAAACGCTGCCTTGAGTGGTTTGCACCAGAACTGAATCGCCCTGCCCAACGTCGATAAAATGCACAGCCGCTTCGCCGTTCACGAGAGCAATGTCGGGGTTTATTATGTTCGCGTATCCCCAATAGACTGCGAAAATAATCGCGGCAAGGAGTATAAACGAAATTATCGGATGCACTCGCCTTACGGCTCTTCTTCTGCCCCTACCGGATGTTCTGTGTCGTGGCGCTGATCTTTTTGCGCTCAAGTTCTTATCTCCAACCTTTTTTTATATTCTACCAGTTTTCAAGATTCCTGTCAAAAAACGGTGCAAACATCACTTTATCTTAGCGAGTCCTGCCAGAATCCCGTTTGCCGCATCCCAGAGCTTATCGTACCGTTGCCGCAAGTCTTCAATATCGGCCTCGTAGATGCTGCGCGTTTCGTTTGCGCGCTTTGCGATCTGGTTAATGTTATTTGAACAGTACCGCAGCAGCGATACCAATTCACGCACATCAGAGAGATCCACATTGATATGATAACCGTTTATCGCCGCTTGCCTCATGTACGCACCCAGGTTGGTGATACCCAAGCGTGCCATGCGCTCACGGATCAGCGCGGCCTCTTCTTCGGTGGTACGGAAATGAAAACGTACATTGCGTGTGTCTATTGATTCTTCATCCGGCATATGGCGTCCTCATTTCCGCAAACTCCGCTTCGCTCATGCACTCCAGCTTCCGCAGGAGACTTTCCGCGGCATCGCGTACATCCGGCTCTGAAATATCCGCCAGTGCATCGCGCACAACGACGGCAGTCTCCACAGCGGAGCCGGAGCGAAAGATATGTAACAGCCGCCTCTCCTCTGTGGTGAGCATCATAAGTCCACCTCGCCGCGACCTCTGCCCGGCTTTTTTTCTTTGCGCGGCGGTTTGGGTGCCTTTCTCGCGTCGCGGATTTGTTTTAGAGTGGATGGTTTTTTCTCGACGGGCGCCGGTTCCGTAGCTCGATAAACTGTAGGCATATTTTTATCAAGCTCCCAATCCCGAATCTCCGTCCGCTCGTCAAGCATTGCAAGAACTGTGTTCCGCAAAGCACCATTGGTCGTGAAGTCGATGCCGAAAATCTCTCCCCAACTTTCCAAGTCAACAACGCCATGGTTCTTGTCCGGGCTGCCCATCCCCGCTTGCTCTGTAATGACATCTACAAAATCCGTCAATTTTTTGTTAAGTTTTTTAAGCGCTGAGTATCTGCCTACACTAAGAAAATCCTCAACATTTGGCATGAACGCGCTGTACCGTGCGTAGCTGCTGCCCTGCGAATCTACGAGGATACCGTCACGCCGCCCCTCACCGATGACAAGCAGGCAATGATAACGTCCCTGCTCATCAACCACGGTATCAGGGGCATTGTTACGGATAAAATCCCAATCATGCATAAGGTTGCGCGAAAACCGATCAAACTCCGTGCCGGACAGACGGATTATCTTGTCAATCACACAATCCGCCGCTTCGATTTCGGTGTCCTTTCGCCTGAAAACCGCTTTTGTCTCTAACATAAATCTCTCCCTATTATATATCAATGTCGCCGTGGCTCCGGCTTGGCTTCTTTTCTTTACGCGGCGGCTTCGGAGCACTCCTCGCGTCGCGGATTTGTTTCAGGGTAGACGGTTTTTTCTCCGGTGTATTGAGCGTCTGTTTGACTTCATTCATATCAGGTGTGATACCTGCCGTTCGGTTCGAAACAACAACCGCCTCCCGCCGAACCTCTTTGACATCGTAGTCATCCATGTAAGAAATAATGCGCGCGGTGTAATTTTGCGCTGCGTCGGACAGTTCATCACAATAATTGCCCCAATAGAAATCCCGCGCCCCGTTCTCTGTCGTGAACTGCCATGTGACGAATTGATTGACTGCGTGTGGATTTAGCCCGATGGCAAAACCCCGGTCATTGTCAAACTGGATAGCGCGCACAATTTCGTAGCCATTGATATTAGTGCCGCTCTCCGACCGGCCCGGAAGCGCAAAGCGCTCCGC
>WQWC01000027.1 GCA_009785525.1 Oscillospiraceae bacterium
ACAAGTGCTTTCGCACCGGTTTGCCTCAGCATGGCGATGTTTAACTCCGTTGAAAACGGCCCCTGCATACAAATCAGCCGCCGTGCCGGATAGCCCAGATCAAGGCACGTGTTCAGCCCATCCGCCGATGGCAATATCCGCAGCCACAGGCGGTTCTGATAATCCGGCAGTTCTGTGAGCTTCATCGCTGCTTTCGCGCCGAGTGTGACGAATATTTGGCCTTCGGTGGATTTGAGTTCCTCGATCAGCGCGTCAAGCGAGGGGAAACAGTTTTCAGCCGCACAGCGTTCTCTTAAAACGCGTATGTATTCCATCCCCGCGTCCCGACAAGCGGCCTTGATATTTACGCTGGCTTCTGTTGCGTAAGGGTGTGTTGCGTCAATGACCAGCATGGGATGCTCCCGGATTATCAGTGCCGTCATGTCTGTTTTGTCCAACCGTCCAACCCGCACGCCGTTGGTGGACGAAAACTGATCTGCACCGGATGCAGTCGCGACACATGTCAGTGCGGGAATTTTATGCGTTTGCAAAAATTCATGCAGACGCCGCCCCTCGGTCGTGCCGCCGAACACGATAACCTTATACACCGCGATAACCCCGCGGCGTCACCATTTTGCCGTCGATGATTTTTGTGTTCGTGTTGCCGATAAACACAGTCGTGAACATATCAACGCGCGTGTCCCGCAACTGCGCAAGCGTCAAAATATGTGCAGCTTCACCATCGCGGCCGATGTTGCGAACTATACCGCAAACAGTTTCCGGTGACTTTTCTTCAAGCAAGATATCGCAGGCTTTTTGCAGATAATCGGCGCGCTTATGGCTGGACGGATTATATAAACAGACACAAAAATCGCCCATCGCGGCGGCGCAAAGCCGTTTTTCGATCAACGCCCAGTCCGTCAACAGATCGCTAAGGCTGATGACGGCAAAGTCATGACCAATCGGCGCGCCCAATACAGCGGCACCTGAACACGCCGCCGTGATGCCGGGGATGACTGTAATCTCCACACCGGGGAAATCCGGGGACAGTTCATAAACAAGCCCTGCCATGCCGTATACGCCGCTGTCGCCGCTGCATACGACGCAAACGGTCTCACCCTCTGCCGCGAGTTTCAGTGCCGCGAGACAGCGATCCGTCTCTTGCTTCATCGGCGTGTCGAAAAATTGCTTGCCGGGATACAGCGGACGCAGTGCGTCGATATACCCTGAATATCCGACGATGATGTCACATGCATCTGCGCACGCGCGAAAATCCGCTGTCATCATCCCCACGGCACCGGGTCCATAGCCCGCTACATATAATTTACCCATGACTTACCTCCGCAACTGCAACCGCAACACCGTTTGCGGTATATTTCTGCAATATCAGCTGTCCCCCGCCGCTGCCCAGTACGGCGGCGCGCTCACACACATTGTCTGCGCCTGTGGTATCTTTGACAAAGTCAGAGCCGGTGAACGCACCGGTGACTTGCATCAACTGCGCCGCTGAAAAAAAATCGATTGGAATATTATACTTTTCCGCAAATGCCAAAAGCCCCGGCTCATCACGCTTGATATCTATCGTACACAGTTTCACAATGCGCTCCGGCCAGATTCCTGCGGACATGAATGCCGCATCGATTTGTTCCGCGCTTGTTCCGCGGCGACAGCCGCAGCCGACAATGAGCGTTCGAAGCTCGGATGCAGTGGTAATCACAGGCGTCGCGCCGATGATTTCGGCTATTTCACGCGTAAGCTCGTTTGCGCCGCCTTCGTGACCTGACAACAGTGAGATTGCAAACAATCCCTGCTCATCACAGACGACGACGGCGGGATCGGTATATTTGCTTGTCACATAAGGCGCGATTGCGCGGACGGCGATGCCTGTCGCCCCAACGAAAATGATGCCGTGCACCCGCGCGAAAAGCTCGCCTGCGTCCGCGAATTTGGCGAAGCGGCAGATATGCCCTTTTGCCGTCAGTGCGTCGGCAAGCTTATCGGCCAAAGCTTTTCCGGGCCGCGTGAATGAAACTAATGCAATGTCCATTACTTCGCCTTTCTGTATTCCGTTTCAAAATCAGGTGCATAGAGGCGTGACAGAGCATAGTCGTTACCGAGAAAATCACCGACTGCCACCAGCGCCGTTTTTGTGATGCCGTCCATCATGTCAGGCAACGTCGCAATCGTACCGCGGACAATGCGTTCATCCGGCCATGTGGCCTTATAGACAACCGCCGCCGGTGTGTCAGGGCGGTAACCGCCAGCGATCAGCTCACGTGAGATTGTATCGACCAGTCCGGCACTCAAGAAGAATACCATCGTCGCGCCGTGGCTTGCTAGGCTGCGGACACTCTCGCGTTCCGGCACCGGCGTTTTCCCGGCGGCGCGGGTGATAATAACGGTCTGGCTCACATCTGGCAAAGTGTATTCGGCGCGCAACGCAGCGGCGGCCCCGAAAAAGCTGGATACGCCGGGGCAAACATCGTATTCTACGCCAAGCTCAATAAGCCTGTCCATTTGCTCGCGTATCGCGCCGTAAAGGCTTGGGTCGCCTGTGTGCAGGCGCACGATTTCTTTATCGCGATGACATGCAACGACCTCTATCACTTCATCCAGCGTCATTTCTGCGCTGTTATGTATTTCACAGCCCTGCTTTGCGTATTTGAGCAGACCGGGATTGACAAGTGAACCCGCGTAGATTATCACATCGGCAGTCTCAAGCAATTTCATCCCGCGAACTGTTATGAGGTCCTCCGCCCCTGGCCCGGCACCTACGAAATGCACCATTGTGTATACAACTCCTTTGCGTTTTTACTTTGTATCAGTATGTCATCACCTGAAAAGCAGAAAAATCCGATGCTAACCTTGTCCGGTATTCTGCGTGTGAGGGTATTACTTATGCGAGCGCCAAGCTCCATCATCGTCTCTTCCAACTTACTGCCTTCGCGCAGCACATCAAGCGCCGCGTCCGTCGTCACACAATCGGACAATCGCGCCAACGTCTCCAGATTTGCGCCTGCTGACAGGGCGCAGGCGATCAGCGTTTCGATGCGCCCGTCACCATGCGATGAGTGCGTGTTTGTCGCGCCGATACCGAGTTTTACCAGCTTGCCAATATGCCCGATAATCAAAATTTGCCGAAAGCCTGACTCCACAGCGGCGTCTATCGCGTCACCCAGAAAGTTTGAACATTTCACACGCGGCGCAGAATCAAGTCTCAGCGATGTTTGGGCAAACGCACCGCCGAAATTTCCGATCGTAAGCACAATCGCATCATGTCCAGCGGCGGCAAGCATTTTTATTTCAAGCCGCAGCGTATCGATAAGCGCTTTGTTGCTCATAGGCTCGACAATGCCGCTTGTGCCGATGATTGACAGTCCGCCAACTATTCCCATGCGTGGATTGAATGTGCGCCTGGCAAGTGTTGCTCCATCCGGTATCGACACGATGATAGATATGCCGCCGGAATATCCGGCGATTTCACAAACGTCTGTCACTGCTTTTGCTATCATCTTGCGCGGAACTGAATTTATCGCCGCCGCGCCGACAGGCTGGTCAAGACCTGGTTTTGTGACGCGGCCAACGCCCTGACTGCCATCGATTCTTATATCGCGTTCTATACGCCGCGCTTCGGCAACGACAAGAATTCCGTTCGTGATATCCGGATCATCTCCGCTGTCTTTTTTTACGGCGCAACTGGCGCTGTCGTCATTACGCAAACACTCCGCAATATCAAGCGTCAGCACGGTGCCAGAAGGGGTATCAATAGTCACGCGCGAAACATTCTCACCGCGAAGAAGGCTGAGCGTTGCCGCTTTTGCAGCGGCAGCGGCGCAGCTCCCCGTTGTATAGCCGCAGCGGAGAAATTCTTGATTCTTATATCTTGTAAGTTCCATATTATACACCTGACATTTTAAGCATAAAAAAAGTCCACAGCACACGGCCGTGGATTTTATAAATACACCACAAGCTCATGTCCTTCGGTATGCGCAAAAAACATGAAATTGGTATCCCGACTATAACGGTAACGCACTTGTGAGGGACTTTCACCCTGCTTCCCCATTCCATTATTGACTTGTAATTAGTATTATGCCTCTTTTTGCTTCCTTTGTCAACTTACTTTTTTTAAAGAGGAAGTGAGTTGACAAAGGAAGATTTCATTCCTAATTATTTGCATTATATATTATTTATCCGTGATTGGAGATAGAGTGTAAGCACGTTGTTTAGGTTTGCCAGAAGCTTAGAAACCTAAATCCCAGAGGACATCTTCAATTCTTTCAAGCCAAGCGAGGGTCCACTGGTCGATGTTTATAAAGTCTATCGTGCCAATGGCCGCGCCTCTTTCGGTGGATATCTCAAGCGCCCAATGTCCGTCCCGAGTATCTTGGTCAAATCTTAAACTGAAAGTCTCCCCATCGGTGGTGAAGTTGCCGTCTATGCTTCCAAAATCCCAAGTTCCCCAGCGTGAACGTTCATGCGCCGAAAGGATAAAATCGCCGCGAACCGGATCCCAATCGGACCGGAGCTCAATGGTATCAATGTCCCGCCCGGAAATTTCGATCGTATGTACATGGTTGCCGTTCGCTTCTCTGTAATCCCAAATAATCCTCACGTTGACCCGCTCTCTATCAAAGCGGAACGTCATGTCAAGCTCCCACGTGTCCGTGGCGGATTCGCCCAGGTCTAAGATTATCTCAAACTCGAAGCGGTCACCGTAGATTACCAAGTCTCCGCTGAGATCAATACGCAGCATACGGTCACGGTTGCCGATGTAGAACGTCAAGGTCACATATCCGCTGAAATTGCGCTCTATAGTACGAACAGCATCCCTGAGCGTACGAACCATGTCTCTGTGGGACATAGATATCCCACTGTCAACGAAAGGACCGTTAAAGGCATCGAGCATGTTCTCGTCATTTTCAAAAATGTCAACCAAATCATACAACAGATTGATGATAGCGTCGTCGCTGAATGTGTACTCAACTCTTCTTGCGTTAATCGTTGATCCGCCGACTCTTACGTCAACTCTGTTCGTTACCTGTTCGGCATTGCGGAAGAGGCTAACCAGCGCCGCGGTGTAATCTGAGTAGTAATCGGCAAAGGTGCTGCCGCTTCTCAAGCTGTCGCCAATTGCCTCAACAATATCAGCGGCATTGTCCATATCAGAATTGCTAAGCCCCAGCTCTCTGCCGAAAGGCCTGATATCGTCACGGAACGTGGCAAATCTGAAACCGTAATAATCTCTGCCAATCTGACGTGAGC
The DNA here is from genome assembly GCA_009785525.1 of Oscillospiraceae bacterium. Classification (GTDB taxonomy): domain Bacteria; phylum Bacillota; class Clostridia; order Oscillospirales; family Oscillospiraceae; genus WRMH01. Next base: position 5,242 of record WQWC01000027.1, read on the forward strand.
CGAAGGCGACCCTATCCCTGTTTAGGTAGGTTGAAAAGTCAAGATTGACGCTATCGACATTAACGTTTCCGCTTAATGCGTATTCACCCCTCTGTGCATTTGAGGCAAGACTTGCATTAACTCTGGCCGTTGACCACCGGTCGGCATAGGTGAAGTTTACATTAACGGTTCCGTGGCTGAAGCTGTTCATTAACAGTCCGAAAGCCTGGAGCGGGGTGGATTCAAGTCTCTCAGACAGCTCGTTTTGAAAATTGGTCATTGAACGGCTGGCGGCAAGTAATGGTGAAGCTCTCACAAACAACAAAACAGCGGCGACCACAACTATAACTGCCAGCGCGGATGCGCCTGCCATCCACGGGCGGAATTTCTTGCGTGTTACTGCTGGTTCAGCGGCGGCATATGCATCCGTAGCCGTGCCGCATTCTGTACAAAATTGAGCGTCCGCGGGAAGAGATTCTCCGCATTCAGGACAAAACATCATTCTTCCTCCTTAAACTTTTGGACATAATATATCACTATTATGTTGTTATTATAACATGCTTCCCTGATTTTTGCAAAGTAAATTCTCTGTGGAAAATTAAACCGCCATGTTAAGCAGAATAATGATACACGCAGTCTGGACAATTCGGCGGGGTTGTGTTATAATCCTCTTGAATTTATAACGGGTTATACAAGTTGACACATAACATACTAAGAGGGGGTAAATCAATTTGGAGGATTATACCAAGTTCCGATTAAAAAGCAGAGACGAGATAGTGCCGCTTCTCGAAGGTAAGGACAATCTGTTTGTCGTTGCCTGTAACAAGTGCTTTAAGGAATTTGAAAACGCGGACGAGCCGGAACGCGGTGAATTTGAGAAAATCGCCGCGGAGCAGGGCAAAAAAATCACAGGCTGTGTGAATGTGGATTTCCTGTGCAACAAAACGACGACGCAGAATAAGCTGGAGCTGCCGACGGGTACCGAAAACGTGGCCGTCATCTCCTGCGGATTGGGGATTCAGACAGTCGCGGACTTGTCTGACATGCCTGTTTACGCAGCCGCTGATTCAGTGAAGTCTTATGACGGACACCACGGCATGGCGCTGACCACCGTCCGTTGTGACGGTTGCGGGCAATGTTATCTGAACCTCACCGGCGGCATTTGCCCGATTGTTGACTGCTCTAAAAGCCTTGTCAACGGACAATGCGGCGGGTCAAAAAACTTTAAGTGCGAAGTCAGCAAAGACAAAGACTGCGCATGGGATAAGATTCACGAACGCCTGGCCGCCCAAGGTCGCGCTGCGGAGATTTTGAACGTACCCGTACAGCTTAGGGATCATTCTAAAGTCAATTTCAAATTCATTGACGATTACGTGAAATCAATCCGCGAAAAGCGGTTTGAAGGTTATTACGGCGGAATCCACCCGTCCGAATACAAGGAATTGGCAGAGTTCTTCCCGCTGAAAACATTCCCTGCCCCGGATAACGTGGTGATCCCATTGAGCCAACATGCAGGTGCACCGGCTCAGGCGATAGTCGCGGCGGGAGACACGGTGAAAACCGGCCAGAAAATCGGTGAAGCGGGCGGATTTATCAGCAGCACGATACATTCTTCCGTCAGCGGAACAGTCACGGCTGTTGAAGAGCGTCTTCACCCAACCACAGGCGTGCAAGTTATGTCGGTTGTAATCAAGTCCGACGGTAAAGACGAGCTGCATGAATCAGTAAAACCAGTGCAGAATTGGGAAAGTCTTTCGGTCGATGAAATCGCCGACATCGTGCGTGAAAAAGGCATCGTCGGCATGGGCGGTGCCGGATTCCCAACGGCTGTGAAACTGAAGTCGCCGAAGCCGATTGACACAGTTCTGCTAAACGGCTGTGAATGCGAACCGCTGTTGACATGCGATCATCGTGTGATGCTTGAGTTCGCCGATGACGTTATCTTCGGCCTGAAAGTCCTGATTAAAACGACCGGTGCCGAAAAAGGCATGATTGTAATCGAAGATAACAAACACGACGCGATTGAACTTCTGGAGAAAAAGACGGCGGATATACCTAACATTGGAATCGTTGTTGCAAAGACAAAATATCCGCAAGGCGCGGAGAAAATGTTGATTAAACGCGCATTAGGCAAATCCGTTCCCAGCGGGGCGCTGCCGCTTGATGTCGGCGTCGTCGTCAGCAACGTCAGCACAGTCAAAGCCGTGTCCGATGCGATACAGAAAGGTATGCCGCTGATTGAACGTGCTGTGACAGTCACAGGGCCATATATTAAGAATCCGGGTAACTATATGGTAAAAGTCGGCACGCCGGTGCAATCGCTTATCGATCACTGCGGCGGCTTGACAAGTGACGATGTGACAATAAAACTCGGCGGCCCGATGATGGGATTTGAGATTGAGAATTTTGATGTGCCGATGATTAAAGGCACGAACGGCATTATTGCCATTGAGCCTGATGTATCGGAAGCGTCCGACTGCATCAAGTGCGGCAGATGCGCCGACGTTTGCCCGATGGAACTGTTGCCGCTGTATTATCCGAAGCTCGCCATGGCGCAGGATTGGACCGGCGCGAATGACAAAAGCGTGCGCGACTGCATGGAATGCGGCTGCTGTGAGTTCATCTGCTCGTCCAAAATACCGCTCAGATACTCAATAAAACAGTGCAAAAAAGGCGTTATCGAGCAAGCGCAAAAGGAGGGGAAATAAATGCTTATAACCGTGCTTAAATCAAAAGAGGATATCGAATGCGTCGCAAAAGGCAAAACGATTTGTGTCACATGCGAAGGTTGCAAAGAAGTCCATTTCCCCGAAGTTGAAGCTATTGAGCTTGTGAAAGAACTCAACCCGACCGGTAATGTCATCACCGAATACGTTTGCAATCCGGACAACCTGAAAGTACAGCTCGCCAAGCACATGGACAAACTCAATGCCGCCGATACCGTTCTGGTGTTCTCATGCGGTGTTGGGGTGCAGACTGTTTCCGATAATTTCAGGGATAAAAAAGTATACGCCGCCTGCGATACGTATCCGCTGCCGGGCGGACAGGGAGTGACTCCGCTGGAGTTTGACTGCGAACAGTGTGGTGAATGCTATCTCAACGGTACCGGCGGCATCTGCCCGATTACGGCTTGTTCAAAGAGCCTTGTCAACGGCCAGTGCGGCGGCTGCAAAGACGGTAAATGTGAAGTCGATAAAGAGATGGATTGCGGGTGGGAGCGTATCTATAAGCGGCTTGAAAAACTCGGGCTTTTAGACGAAATGCGCTATCCGGCAAAACTGCGGAACTTTAATTTGATGTATGAGGAGAGTAAATAGATGAGAATATCAGAACTGTTCAAAAAGGGCGAAATGGTGATCACCGCGGAAGTTGGCCCGCCTAAGGGCTGTCACCCCGAACATCTTATACACGAAGCTGATGAGTTTTTGAAAGACGTCACAGCGATAAACGTAACAGACAGCCAGTCATCAAAAATGCGCATGGGTTCGCTGGCAACCTGTAAAGGACTGAAAGACGCTGGACACGAGGCGATATTCCAGCTTACTTGCCGCGACCGTAACCGTATCGCATTGCAGGCAGATTTATTGAGCGCAGCGTATTTCGGCATAGAGAACTTGCTTCTTCTGACCGGCGACCACCCAAGCGTGGGTGACAATCCGCAGGCAAAACCTGTGTTCGATCTTGATTCTGTATCGCTTCTGCACGCTGTCGGGGAGCTTGAAAAAGGCGTTGATCTGGGCGGTAACGAGCTTGAGGGTGCGCCGCCGAAATTCTGTAAAGGTGCGGTTGTTTCTGCTTGCAGTGATTCGGTAGATGTACAGCTCGCGAAGATGGAGCAAAAGGTCAAAGCCGGGGCAGAATATTTCCAAACCCAGGCTGTCTATGATTCTGAGAAATTTATAAAATTCATGGAAAGAGCCAAGCAGTTCGGTGTACCGGTCATGCTTGGTCTGATTATCCCGAAAAATGCGGGCATGGTCAATTACATGAGCAAAAATGTACCAGGGATCAGCGTCCCAGAGGCAATTGTCGATGAGTTGAAGGCGGATAAGGAAAAGACATCGTCCGGAGCCACAGGTGTGGAGATCACAGCGCGGATTATCAAAGAGTGCAAGGACTATTGCCAGGGTATACATATCATGGCGCTTGGATGGGAAAAATTCGTACCGGATGTCCTGAAAATGGCGGGATTGAAAGCATAGATTGAATCCAATAATAACGGACGCGCAATGCGCACCCTACGGGAAAACCGTGTAGGGGCGCGCATTGCGCGTCCGCCTTTTCGATCAGCCGAAACGCCCTACACAAGCGGCGTTGTCAGCGTTCCGATGCCGTCAATTGTCACTTTTACCGTGTCACCGGGTTTCAGCCATACACGCGCTTCCTTAGGCTTGCCCTGGATAACTCCGGCTGGGGTGCCGGTGAAAATCAGGTCACCGGGGGAGAGCGGGAAAAACCGGGACGCCGCGCTCACTGTCTCATAACACGGGAAAATCATGTCCGATGTATCGCCAGATTGTACGCGGACTCCGTTTAATTCGCAGTAAATTCCGTTCGATACGTACGGGTCAAAACTGTCGCTGGTGACAATATATGGCCCTGTTGGACCGAATCCGGGCAGCGATTTTCCAGCAAGCCACTGGGTTGATAAAAACTGAGCGTCACGCGCGCTTAGGTCGTTGCCGCAGGTGTAGCCGAATATGCAGTCTTTTGCTTGCTCAACCGATACATTCACCGCCAGTTTGCCGATGACGATAACCAGCTCCGCCTCGTAATCATAATTTTTCAGCCAGGATGGAAGCGTGACTGCCTCTCCTTCAGCCGCAAGCGCGTCGCTGAATTTGCTGAAAAATATCGGATAATCCGGCGCCGTGCCGCCCGTCTCCTCCGCGTGCTTTTTGAAATTCAGCCCCTCGCAGATAATCTTCTTAGGTTCAGTCACCGGCAGGAATTTTACATCCCGTTCGTTCAACGCCGGAAGATTTCCCACCCGCAGAGCTTCTTCCGCACGGGCGAGAATCGCATCTCCGCCAACAATGAACTCGCTCATACTCGCAGGGAATCCCAGGTCGGTAAGATTCACAATGCCGCTTTCCGTTTTCACGCCCACGCAGGGATTGCCGTTAATTAAGATACTGCACAATTTCATAGTTTCCGCTCCTTTTATTTTATACCGCCCGGTTGTCGGCGTATTTTTCGAGGTATACAAAAGTTACGCCATCTTCTGTCTGTTCCCGGAACTTTACATATCCGCGGCTCTGATAAAGCTGCATGTTCCGTGTGCTTTTACCGCTTGTAAACAGCTCGTATCTTACGGCTGAACATTCTCGTTCAATTGCATAAAGCAGTTTTGTGCCTATGCCTCGTCCCTGTCTGTCAGGATGTACTATCAATTTTCCGATATAAGCCGTGCCGTTGTCTGTATAAGCCCGCACAGACCCAATTATATCTCCCATTTCGCTAATTGCTTTCAGGAATATGCACTTCTCATATTCCCGCGTTATTTCCTCTAAAGTTTGCTTCAAAGGTTGTATTGAAAAATCATTGAGGAGTTCAGCTTCACTTTGATACGCTAAATATTGCAGTTCAAGTATTTGCTCCAAATCTGCTCTCTCAGCTTTCGTAATCATCATTGCTGTCCTCCCTGAACTCACCAAGCGCGGCGGTGATTCCCCAGTTCGCTCTCATGGCGATCAGTTCGTCTACCTGAGCTTTATTCAACGTGCGCGTGAATCCCATCATTTTTGAATGCATTGCGACCGTTGCCATGTGTTCAATGCTTTCCATCCTGAAAAGAGCCTGCATTACGCTGCTACCCCATGTGACGGCGCCGTGATGTTCCAACAGCGCCCCGTGATAGTCGGCGGCGTACGCGGCCGCGCCTTGGGCTAATTCCTCCGACCCGGGCGCGGCGTATCTCGCCACTGGGATAACGCCCAGCAGCATAACCGCCTCTTGCAGAAACGGCTGATCCAACGCAGCTCCGGACGCGGCGAATGCCGACGCCACAGGCGGGTGCGCGTGACAGACTGCAAGAATATCCGGCGACTCCCTGTAAACAGCCAGATGCATCTTAATCTCCGACGACGGTTCCAGGTTCCCGGAGAGCTGCTTGCCGTCAATATCCAGCGTTACCAGCATGTCGACAGTCATAAAACCTTTACAAACGCCGCTTGGCGTCGCGATAATCTCACGCTCCGACACGCGCGCGCTGAGGTTGCCGTCCCCGGCGCAGATGAGGTTCTTCATGTAAAGCCGCCGCCCAGCCTCAATTATATCGCGGCGGATGTCAGCTTCGTCGGAATATATCATTGTGGTTACCGTCCTTTTTCATACAGCTTACAGGTACTCCGTTTTCTAAATCATCATGCGAAAAAACAAAACCATATTAACTGAAAAGCGTGTGTTGTTTTTGTATTTGTTCCGCATTACTTTTAATTATATTTGTCTTGATAGCTGCTTTTGTATTTAACATAGATAAAACATGTTCAAGCAAAAATCCGCCGACTTTATAGAAATCGGATTTATGAGATATTGCGAAAAAAGTTATATTATTATTTGTCTTTGATATTGCTACAATGCCGTAACACATGCTATTTTTGCCCGTTGCCATAAAGGCTTCATTTTTGCTGATTTTTGATCTCATGTAACTATCATAAGATGGCGATGTTTCATTGCCTTCATACCATTCTGTAAGGTTTGGGACAATTTCCTGAACATAACTATCATATTCTTTTGAGAGCAATATCCAAACTGGAATATCAGATAAACTAACTGTTTTGATTTCCATTATACACCCCACCTAATATTAATTATTTGTGCAAAACACCCGGTCCTGCGGGACCGCCATCTTTACTAAAGAGAGGGCAGGGGACGGGAGACGGGGTCGCCACCAAAGAAAGCCCTCTCTTTAGTAAAGAGGGTGCCGACCGCAGTCGGCGGGTGTTTTGTCAAAAACCATACGGCGCTTTACACACGCCATTCTCAGTAATTATCGCGGTAATCAGACTGCTATCCGTAACATCAAACGCCGGATTGTAGCAGTTTATCCCCGGCGGGGCGATCGGGTTTTGGAAGTAAAGCTCTGTTATCTCTTCCTGTGACCTCAGCTCAATTTCGATATCCGCGCCGGTTTCGCATTCTGGGTCAATCGTAGATGACGGGCAGAAGACATAGAACGGTATGCCATAATGCTTCGCCAGCACCGCGAGGCCGCTGGTGCCGATTTTGTTCGCGGTATCCCCGTTTTTCGCAACGCGGTCGCATCCGACGAAAACGGCGTCAATCTTGCCCTGTTTCATCACGGCGCTTGCCATATTGTCACAGATCAGCGTGCAATCAACCCCAGCGCGAGTCAGTTCGTACGCCGTCAGCCGTGCACCTTGCATCAGTGGCCGCGTCTCACAGCAGAAGGCACGCAGGCGAATCCCGCGTTCATGCCCCAGCAGAATCGACCCCAGGCCGGTGCCGTATCGCGATGTTGCCAGCGGTCCCGCGTTGCAGTGCGTTAATATGACGAATCTGTCCCGGATAAGCGACAGTCCGTGTTCAGATATCGCCTTACACATGTTGATATCTTCCTGCTGAATGTCTTGCGCCTCTTTCCGCATCGCGTCCAGAATTACCGGAATATCGGCGTCTTTACAGGACTCCACCAGCCGCTCCATCCGCTTGAGCTGTGTGTGCAGATTCACCGCAGTCGGGCGTGCGGAATTTAGAAACGCGCTGTATTCCATGATTTTGCGGCAGAAGCTTATGTAGTCTTCAGCCTCTATCTGCACAGCCAGAACATACAGCGCAAACGCCGCGAAAATCCCAATCGCGGGTGCGCCTCTGACTTTCAATGTCGCAATTGCGTCAAACAGCTCATCCGCAGACGCAAGCGTGAGGAACTTAGTCTCGCCGGGCAAGAGGGTTTGATCCAGGATGACAACTGAGGTTCCGTCGAGGCGTATGTTTTCGATATCTTTCATGGTTTAGTCTCCATTTCGTTCAAAACAGCATCGATGAGGTTGGGGAGAGTCGCCGCCGTTGTTTTCAACCTCCGAACATGTCGTGCGATCACCGGCACCGATGTGCAACCGTATTCAGCGTGGAGTTGAAGCCGTGTATCACTTCCGCCGGAAATCTCAGTGGAAATCGCCCGCACGAAGCATTCTTCAATCACATGGGCGATTGACGCCGCCGACTCATCTTCCATGTATCCGAACTTCAGCATCTTGCTCTTGTCGGCAAAATTCCTAAGCCCATAAGTCTCAGCAAAGCCCGTGAATTGAGTGCGATAACTTGCAATTGCGGTATGCGCTGTTTCGTGCAGCATGGTCTCTGCGTTGGGGGACTGAGCCACTGTGATAATGCGACTCCCAATCCGGACAAAGTCGGCGTTATAGGGCGTGAACAGGTTTGGTGCGAAAGCCAGCGTGGGGATGTCTTTGCCGAAAAATTGCTCGGCCGCTTTGATAGTTTTTTCAATCTCCCCGCCCCATCCTGATGCGCGTGTACTGACAATTCGACTGTATTCGTCCCAGAGTGCGGCGGTTGCGGGATGAGCGTCCAGCTCCTGCAGAATGCCCGGCAATTCCGAAATCCAAAGCCGGAAATCATCCACGCCAATCGGGTCTGACACGCCGCCTGCATTTTCTATGAAGCTGAAAAACGTATTAACGTCAAACGCATATTCTCCATTAATAAAGAAGCTCGCTGCTGAGAGCTGTGATCCCCTTGGCCAGTACGGATTAACTTCAACCTGACCGGTGCGGGCGCGGGCGAACCACGATTTTATCCTATCTGAAAATCCGGCAGTGTGAATTTTACCGGCAAGCGCTGATATATCTGCGTCGCTGTGGTCGTAGCCGTCATAGCCAGAAGCAGTCAAACCCACGTAGACATAAAACAGAAACTTATTGTTTTCAATATTCATCTTGCTTACCCCTTGACCTTTATACTATGTCCAGAATACCAAATATCAGTGTATTTTTCAATAGTACAAGTGATAAACAAAGGCCCCATCTTTGCAGACAGGGCCTTTGTTTATCGCTTGTGCTAATAATCAACCTATCATATTCCCCAAAAAGACGCTGACAAACGCAAAATAGATAAGAAGCCCGGCGATGTCTTTTATCGACGTTATTATCGGTGCCGAACCCGCGGCTTGATCAGCTTTGAACTTTATAAGCACATATGGCACCAAAAAACCCAGCAGCGCCGCAAGCGTCATAGTGACTACCAACGCAAGTCCGACAGCCAGGCCGAGCATAGGCATACGCTGCCATATAGCAACTACAGTTCCCGCAACCGTGCCTATCAGCACGCCCATACTGAACCCGATTCCGATTTCTTTCAAAAAGTGTTTCACAAACTTCTTTATATGAATATGTCCAAGCACCACTCCGCGCGCAAAAACCGTCGAGGACTGCGTGCCTACGTTTCCGCCCATATCCATTATCAACGGGATAAACATGGCTACCACCGCAATGGATTCAAGCGCCTCCTCAAATCCGCCGATTATTACTCCGGCAAACAATCCGGCAATGAGGGTGATTACTAGAAAAGGCAATCGTACTTTCCATATTTTCCACAAGCTGCCACTGACTAATACCACACTGCGGTCGGTCTCACGGCCCGTTATATCTGCAAGGCCTGCTTGGTCGTAAATGTCTTCCGTTGCTTCTTCTTCAAGTATGTCTATAGCATCATCGATGGTCACTATGCCCACCAGCCGCTCTTCTTTGTCAACTACAGGTATCGCCAGAAGATCAAGCTCTTGCAGAGTCCTGGCAACTTCCTCCTGGTCTGTGTCGGTCGATACCCTTATGGCCTTTTTGGACATTGTGTCTTCCACGGTGGAGTCTCCGTCAGCCATAAGCAATTCTTTTAAGGAAAGGACACCTTCAAGCTTTTTGGAATTATCCGTCACAAACAGCGTATAGATAGTTTCCTTGTCCTTTGCCTGCCTGCGCACCTTGTCTAAGGCTTTTTCCACCGTCATATTTTTTTTGAGGGAAATATATTCGGTGGTCATTATATGTCCGGCCGTTTCCGGGGCGTATCCCATGATTATGTTAGTAGCCACGCGTTTTTCGGGTGATAGGGACGCGATAAGCTTTTTTGCGACTGATGCCGGCAGCTCATCTAATAGCCGCACCCGATCATCCGGGGCCAGTTCGTTAACAAATTCAGTTGCTCTTTCATCAGTGAAAGAGTGTAGCAAATTCTGCTGCATGTCGGTGTCTAATTGCTCAAAAATAGATAGCGCTGTATCTTTTGTAAGCAGTCTGAATACGATTACCTGCTCTTCCGATGACAATGCGTGAAGCGTGTATAATATTTCCATTTCTTCCGCATCGCTGAGTAGTAATTTCAAGTTTACCATGTCTCTGTTTTCAATATGAGCCAGAATTTTTTCGTTTAACATATTGCACCTCCAATTTCAGTTAGTAATACGGATAATCTTTCCGCAATATCATTTTCTTATAACTACTACCGTCCGAATCCACGAATATCACCACCTTTTTTGTAATGCGTAAGGCTTAAAAATAACAAAAACGACCTCAAGAGGTCGTAAATCAAACAGCCAACCGCAAAGATTATCTACAGTAAAGGCATATAATACAGCCGCAACTGAGATAACCCGCGAAAGACACACTTATCTAACCCCTCGTACGAGCTTTAGCACTAAAAGACGTAGATTTTGGACTAATCCAAAACAGCTACATTAAGCAAGCCTTAATCCGGCAATGCCTGTTATACCCCGTGGCGTCTCTCGACATTTAAGGGCAGCAGCCTGTGTTCTTTTAGGAGCCTCACCTAACAAGTTTTATTTTCACTTATATTATACCGCCTTGGGCTATGACATGTCAATAGTTTTATTTCATGGGAACGGACAAAGCGCTGATGACGCAGGGGCGAATGGCAATCCGCCCGTGGTTGGGCTCTGCGCCGGTCCACTCCGGGACAGGGATTGGATGCGGGTTACGGCGAAGCGGTAAGACAATTGCCATCGTCCTCCGCTTTCAACAGTTGTTGCTTGATGTCCCATAGCTTTTGTGATAAATCTACATAATAGGTATGCGGATTTTCAAACCGCTTCACCTCGTCCCATAGCGTATCGACTTGCTCGGCACAATATGTTCTGATTTGTTCGATATCCGGCAATGTATAAACCAAATTGCCGTTTTTGAAAATGGGGACTTGCAGCGCTTTGGCCGTAAAATTTGTCAGCGTTTTTGTTTTCCATACGGCGTTCGGGTCAAATATTGTATGCGGAGCGGTTTCGTCGATTGTTTCGTTATACAAGCACAGCTCATCAGCCAGGGCCTTGCCTCTTTCATTGTCAAACAGGCGGTACAGCTCCTTAAAATGCGGGTTGGGAATCTTAGTAATATTCTCGCTTACCTTGATTTTTGGGATAATCGCTCCCTGATCATCTTCCACCGCGACCAGCTTATATACGCCGCCGAACACCGGGTCGCTTTTCGCCGTAATCAGCCGTTCCCCGACTCCGAAAACGTCTATTTGCGCACCCTGCATGATTAAATCGGTAATCAGATGTTCATCAAGTGAATTTGACGCGACAATCTTACAGTCAAACAATCCAGCCTCGTCAAGCAGCTTGCGAGCCTCTTTAGACAAGTAGGAAATATCGCCGGAGTCCAAACGGATTGCACATGTTGTGATGCCTGTGTTTTTAAATGCTTTGATAGCATTTGGGACGCCGCTTTGTATAGTGTTATAGGTGTCTACAAGCAAGGTCGCGTTGTTAGGGTACAGCTTGCAATAAGTCTTAAACGCCTCGTATTCTGAATCAAACATTTGTACCCATGAATGCGCCATCGTCCCGCTTGCGGGTACGCCGTATAACTTATCGGCCAGTGTGCAGGACGTTCCGGCGCAGCCGCCGATATAAGCCGCCCGCGCACCCAAGACCGCGCCATCCCCGCCTTGTGCGCGGCGTGAGCCGAACTCTAAAACGGCGCGCCCCTGAGCGGCCCTGACGATACGATTGGCTTTTGTGGCAATCAATGATTGATGGTTCAAAGCCAGCAGTATAAAGGTTTCAATTATCTGCGCCTCAATCGCCGGGGCTCTGACCGTCATAATCGGCTCGTTCGGGAATACGGGTGTACCTTCCGGTATTGCATAAACATCGCCGGTAAAGCGGAAAGTTTTCAGATAATTCAGAAATTGTTCGTCAAAAATATTTTTAGAACGCAGAAAGGCAATGTCCTTTTCGCTGAATCGAAGCTGTTGTATATATTCGGCCGCTTGTTCCAATCCTGCAGCAATCGCAAATCCGCCTTTATCCGGCACGGCACGGAAAAACACATCAAAATATGTGTTCCGGTTATACATGCCGGTTTTTAAATAACCATTGCTCATGGTAAACTCATAGAAGTCGCAGAGCATGGACAGTTTTTCACAGGTCATCTTACCACCTCTATCTGTAAGCCGGACATTATATCAAGCGCCGCCTGATGCAAATGGCTGTCATGGCTCGCCGTGCAATTTGCGTCTATAACAACGGGGGTGTTCGGCTGTGCTGTTTTGGCTAAGACGGCATTGGATATAACACAGATATTAGACACCACACCGACAAGTTCGATGTTTTCAAACGGCTCTATTTTTAAATACATGTACAGCTCATCCGACCCGAATGTGTTTTTGTAAAACCGCTTATCTGATTTTTCAATCAAATCCGCCACCTTGCCATATAGTTTGTGACCATCAGTATTTTGCAGGCAATGAGGCACCGGAAGATTACGCCCTTCCTGTGTGTCCCTATAATTCTCATCATGCGTATCGAAAGTGAATACCACCTCGTCACCGTTATCACGGTACCGGGTTATTTTCTCAACGATACTACGTTCCAGTTCTGCGGCTTCCGCGAACCCAAGGGAACCTGTCACAAAATCGTTTTGATAATCTACAACAATCAAGCATTTTTTCATAATAAAACACCGTCTAATCTTTCAAAATAAATAGAAGGGCGGTATTAGTCGGATAACCGCCCTTTTGCTTGTCTTGGAATCACCGCATATGTTTATCCGCTTTCTGTTTGCATATCACGCCCCGCGCTTATGTTTTTGACCCTCTCCGGAAATACCACGGTCTATTTGACTGTTTCGCCGGTGTATCCGGGATCGGCTCGCCACTCGTCTCTTCGGTGGCATCCGAAATTTCTTCCGGCGGAGTGTCAGCGATTGCACTTACCTCTTCCACCGGGGTGTCGGCAATTTCGCTTGCCTCTGCAGTTTCTGCAGTTTCTTCGATCTTTGGATTTCTATACTCCGAGAGGACTTCGTCCATCATTGATTCAGTTCTGCGCTTGACATCTGTGCATACACAGGCGTAAATCATAACAGCCAACGCTTTGCGTATTTTCTCATAAACCGGTGAATCCTCATAGTCTTTGACAACGGCTTCAACAACAGACTCGACCCCGCCTTTAGAAAGGTCATCCGCCTGTCCCATCATCGCCAACGCGTCACAGAGGAAATTGAAAAGATCACTCTCTTTCACAATCCCCTCTGTGGGGGGATCGTTTACATATTTCATCAGAATAGAGATATGCTCAAGCTTAATGCAATCTTTCAGCGCGTTTATTATAAGTATCCTGGCGATGTGAATCTCGTCATACTTCTTACCTCTGGGGTTCGTGACCCAGCCGCGCTTAACCCAATTTTGTATGGTTGACCCTTCAAGTCCGGTTACCGCGCAGACTTGCGACAGGCTAAGTCCCCCTGTAGCCGATATCAGCATTTCGATTTTCGAGAAGCCCTTACCCCCGGCGGAGTCAGGATATGTAACCGCTGTTCCCGGTAAAAGTCGTTCCTTTGTGTCTCCCATAGTACTCTCCTTGCTCGACAAATTGTGAGGTTCATTGCCGCTCATTTTATGGTTCTTAGTATTATATCACAGGTTCGCATGAATATCAAGTCGAAATTTGCTTGATATTTCAGAATTTTTTTGATATAATAAATGCTAGGAGGTGTTTCAAATGAAACAGAATCATATACCGCTTGACAAACAATCCAAGCGGAAAAAGAAAGAATATCACGCGGACCGGCGTGGGGGCTGGGGCAATCTTAACCCAGTGACAAGAAAGCCGCCGAATCCCAAAGCATATAACCGCAAAAAATCCAAACAACGGTACGAACATGAACCGTGTTTGGATTTTTATTGTTATTAAAGTTCGATATTATTTTATCTCGACAACAGCGCCGGCGGCGACTAGTTTGTCTTTTATCTCGTTCGCTTCGTCCTGGCCTACGCCTTCTTTAACCGGCACCGGCGCAGATTCGACAAGGGCTTTCGCTTCGGCCAAGCCGAGGCCTGTGATTGCACGGACTTCTTTGATGACTTTGATCTTCTCCGCACCGAACTCTGTCATAACGACATCGAACTCGGTCTTCTCTTCCGCTGCGGCTGCGGGTGCGGCACCTGCCGCCGGGGCAGCCATCGCTGCTGCGGATACGCCGAACTCTTCCTCAAGCGCGTGGACTAAATCTGAAAGCTCTATTACTGTCAGAGCTTTTACCTCTTCAATTAAAGCGGTAACTTTTTCACTTGCCATAACTCAAATATACCTCCATTTAAGTATTTATTTTATTCAGCTGGGGCTTCTTCTATAGGTGCGGTTTCTTCCGTGGGGGGTGTCTCTTCTGCTGGGGATGCTGTTTCTTCGGCAGGAGCCGCCTCTTCAGCGGGCGCAGCCTCCTCGACGGGGGCAGCTTCCTCAACTGGGGCTGCTTCTGCTGCGGGAACTTCGGCCTCTGCCGGTTCGCCGTTCTTCTCGGCTATTGCTTTCAGGACAACGGCTAGCTGCGAAATCGGAGCCAGCATTGTACCCAACAATTGCGCTTGTAGTATCGGCAGCGGCGGGATTCTTGCCAGCGAGTTAACCTCGTCCACTGACAGAACTCTGCCGTCCATAAACCCGCCTTTGATTTCAAAGTAATCGGGGAGTTTATCGGCGTATTCTTTGATAACTCGCGCCGGGGCGACAGGATCGTCCGCGCTTACTGCGAGAGACGTCGTTCCGTTAAGGATCGGATCCATCTCCTCAAAGCCCACGTTTTTGATGGCAAACCGCATAAGCGTGTTTTTCACGACAGTGTAGTCGATATTCGCCTCGCGCAGTTTTACCCTGAGGTCGGTATCCTCAATAACAGTGATTCCTGAATAGTTGATTAAAACGCCGGCCTGGCTTTTCAGCTTTTCCGTCAACTCTTCAACTATCCTTTGCTTCTCAATGAGAACATTTGCATTCGGCACTGGATTTTTCACCTCCAATTTATTTAGACTTTAAAGCGTCCAAAAGAAAAAATCCCTGCGCAAAAAAGCACAAGGACAGTTAGCTGTCATAAAAAATCAAGCTGCCCTCGGCAGGATTTACGGCACTGAGCCACCTGCTGTCTTTGGAACGCTTGAGTATGCTATCAGATAACGTGCGGTTTGTCAACAGTTTTTTGAATCTTCTGCGGAAACACACACTTCCTGCCTGAAAATCTACCGCTTACCGATACATCTTGACCACTTGGCGGAAAGTGATTCCCAAACCGACCTTGATAAGCTATAATGCTTTTAAACGAGGGGGGAGGAGGTGCGTGTGAGGTTTCGTATCGAATTTATACCTAAAGAATCGGAAGAAGAGATCGTGATTCGGTGTCACAGTCTTGACGAGAATATCAAAAAACAATGCGAGGCCATCGAGGCGATTTTGGATGACACGCCTGCCATTATCTACTACAAGGAAGATCAAGAGTTCTATTTCCCCAGCACTGAAGTATTGTTCTTTGAGACCAGCGGAGAAACTGTCTATGCCCACACGGTCAATGACATATTTAAAGTCGGCTACCGACTGTATCAGCTTGAAACCGTCCTGCCATCCGATTTTATGCGGATATCAAAATCCACTATAGCCAACACAGGCAAGATTCTGTCTCTCAGCAAAAACTTATCCTCGTCGGTATCTATCCAATTTTTTAACACACATAAACAGGTTTATGTGTCCAGGCTATATTTTAAAGACCTGAAACAAAAATTAAGTCAAAGGAGAATGTAACTATGAAAAATAAAAGAATCAGGCCCAGCAATGTTTTCTGGGGAATTTGGTTCATCGCGGCCGCCGGGGTGATTGTGCTTCACGTCTTTGGCCATCTGGGGGAAGTGAATGTATGGTCGTTGCTTATCGGCACGCCTGTTGCAGCATTGGCTATTGCCAGCGCCGTCAAAATGGAGTGGCTGAGCATGTTCGTCCAGCTGGGAATTCTTGTGTTTATCTTCCGCAGGCCTATTGAGGGACTGTTGGATATCCGGATCAATTTCTGGGCGCTTGCCGGCATTGTAGCGCTGTTGTCAATCGGCTTCCACACCATTTTTGGCAAAGGGAAATTCGCGGCCACAATCAGTCTTGACGGAACACGCGAGTACCATGACAAAGAAGATGCCGACGGTGAAAAGCTCTATTTTGCAGGGAAGTTCGGCGGTTCCAGCAAATACATCAACTCTGATAACCTGTCCTATGTCAGTGTCAAAAACAAATTCGGCGGCATGGAAATATATTTCGAGAACGCCACTTTGTCTACGGAAGGTGCCGTGGTTGAAGTTGAGAACTCATTCGGCGGCGTTGAACTATATATCCCACGTGGATGGAATATTGTCGATCAAATGGACAGCAGCTTTGCTGGAGGTGTTGATATCCCCAAAACCTCACATACAGACGGCGCTCCGACTATTACGCTGCACGGCACAAACAGTTTTGGCGGAATTGAGGTAGTGCTGGTGTAGGGGAAGCAACCCCACACATGGGCGTTTGTTTCACCGGCCATTATATACTGCTACTCTCTTCACATTCACAAACTGGAAAGTACAAATAATAATTATAAAGGAGAATGAAAAATGGCACGAGTAAGAATTGAAAACGGGCAACTGGTAATCGACATGAAGGGTGTGAGGAAATTTTTTGCAATGAAGAGTGAAGTTTCTGTCCCATTAACAAGCGTGGAATCGGTGACCACAGGTTTAGATTGGAAAGAACTGCCGAAAGCCCTTGACAAAGTTATAGGAACTAATTCAAATGAATTGTACTACGGCGGAACATTTAGGGAAGGTGGCTTTTGGAACTCGGATGGCGATAAAGTGTTTTTCGATCTAAGGCGCAAAGAGGAAGCAATTGTTATCACTCTTAAAGACGAAGAGTTTAAGAGGCTGATTATTGGTTGTGAAACCCCTGAAGAAACTGTAGCAATAATCCAGCAGGCATTAAGCAGCCAATAAAACTAAACACATAATTTGAAGTAGGAGCGGAGCACAACCGCTCCTACCTGTTTTTAGGATAATTAAAAATGTCCTTAATTGAGTTATACTTGGAGATAGCGCCCTAAACCCGCTATAGACTTTTGCCGAATCGTGTTGTATACTTTTCATCACAAGGGGTGGAGTATATGTTATCGTGGGAAGAACTTGAGGCGGCGTGCCAAAATTGCAAAAAATGTGCGCTGTATGAAACTCGGTCAAACATAGTCTTCGGCGTGGGCAGCCGGGAAGCTGAGGTGCTTTTCGTCGGCGAAGGCCCGGGTGAGCAAGAGGATATTAAAGGTGAGCCGTTTGTCGGACGTGCGGGACAATTGCTTGACAATATGCTGAAAATAATCGATCTCAGCCGGACTGAGAATATCTATATCGCAAACATAGTAAAATGCCGCCCTCCTAAGAACCGCGACCCGCTTAATTCAGAGCGGGACGCTTGTCTGGACTGGCTACGCGCGCAGTATCTGCTGCTTCGCCCGAAGATAGTTGTATGTTTGGGCAGGATAGCGGCAACGGCGCTAATCGGCGGGGATTTTAAAATAACGCGCGATCATGGCAAGTGGTTCGATAAAGACGGTGTGAAGTTTATGGCGCTGTATCACCCGGCCGCGCTTTTGCGTGACCCGCACCGAAAACCAGATACATTCGTCGATCTAAAAGAACTGCAGCGTGTTATCAAAGAAATCTGCACACATACACTGTAGGTAGATATCTATGGAAATTGTTATACGCCCGCCGGAAATTGATGAGATGCAGGCCCTACGTCGGATATGGACATCCGCGTTCGGCGCCGGGGATGAATCGGCGTTTTTCAGCCACTATTTCAAGCCGGCATACTGTTTAACAGCCGTATGCGATGGATTGCCGGTTTCCGCCGGATATCTTTTGCCGTTTGGAAAACTCCGCTCCGGCAACGGAGAGAGTGTTTCGTGTGCGATGATATACGGCGTCGCGGTTCTACCGCGATACAGAGGACGCGGATTCGGCACGATGGTGATGCGAGCGCTGGTATCGCTTGGTCGCGAATACGGAGCTGTCGCTCTCTGCCCGTCGGATGATGGCTTGTTCAGATACTACCGCAATTGCGCGGGGTTTTGCGATTGGTTCTACACGCGTGAAAAAAGGTTGATCTCCCTGCCAAGAGTTGCCGCGTCAAAGGTTGCTGCGGTTGCGCTGCCTGAATATGGCCGTTTGCGTGAAAATCTGCTTGCGGACTCGCCGCACATTGAGATGGATTTACACGCGTTGGGATATCAGGAAATACTGTGTCATACGTACGGCGGTGGGATTTATATGATAGACACGCCGGGCGGGGAATCCTGTGCCGTGGTGGAGAAACAGCAAAACGGCACGGTCTGGATAAAAGAGCTTCTTGCACCCGTCGGCTGTGAAGATTATGCAATTGCGTCAATCGCGGCAGCGTTTCCGTCAAAGGAGTACTTGGTGAGAACCCCGGCTCGACGAAATGACACTTCTCGCAGCTGCCGGAGGTTTGGAATGCTGGCGGCCGTTCCCGGAATAACCGGTGCGGGAGAAGCTGCTCCCTGGTTCGGCCTGGCATTTGATTAAAAATAATTTTAAAAATTCCTATAATTTAACATTTTTGAAATATCTGAGTGTATATTACTTAATAACTGCCTGTTATTATATAGTCACAGGGTCGCTAGATTATCTTTTTTTCATTTTATTATCCTCATAATCTGTTTAGATTAAAGGGAGTCACAAACTCCCTTTAATCAATTTTTTTTATTGTGCCGAAAAACCACGAAGGGATCGGCGCAATCTTTTTTTGCAAACTTCCGGCTGATAAGGTATAATGTTGTCGAAGAATTAAAAAACAAAGGATGCAATGTATGGATCGCAGTGAATTTGAAAATAGATATATTTCCGCCCGTCGCAAGGCGATAGGGCTTGATTTCGCCCATTTAAACGATGTCCAGCAAGATGCGGCCATGACGACGCAGGGGCCGCTTTTGTTGTTGGCCGGCGCCGGCAGCGGCAAAACGACCGTACTTATCAATAAAATCGCGAATATATTGCGATACGGCAGTGGTTCTGATAGTAAATATGTCCCGGATTTTTTAACGGAGGATGACTTAGTTTTACTGGAATCGTACATAAAAGAGCCGTCTGCCGAAACGCGAGGGCAGATTCACCGTCTGTGTGCCGTGGAACCGGTTGAACCTTGGCGCGTAATCGCGATTACATTCACAAATAAGGCGGCAGGGGAATTGAAGGCTCGGCTTGAAAAAATGCTGGGGCCGGAGTCACGCGATGTCTGGGCGATGACATTTCACTCGGCCTGTGTACGAATTCTCAGGCGGGATATCGATAAGTTGGGATATGATCGGTCGTTCACTATATATGACACGGCGGATTCATCGTCACTTATGAAGCGGATACTGAAAGACCTTGATCTGGATGAAAAATCCTTCCCATACAGGAGTATGCTGGGGTACATAAGCCGCGCGAAAGACGACTTGACCTCACCGGAAGATTTCTTAGAGGCGGCTGAGAAATCGGGGGATTTGCGCAAAAAGATAATCGGCCGTGCGTATCTTGAATACGCAAATCGCCTTAAAGCGGCAAACGCCGTTGATTTTGACGACCTTATAATGCTGACTGTCCGGCTGTTTAATGAAGCTCCGGACGTTCTGGAATACTACCAGCGGCGGTTTAAATACGTGCTGATTGACGAGTATCAGGACACCAATAATCTGCAATATATGCTGGCCTCAGCGCTGGCCGGGGATCACAACAACATTTGCGTCGTCGGGGATGATGACCAGAGCATATACAAATTCCGCGGTGCGACGATAGAAAATATCCTGAGTTTTGAGCAGAAATATAAAGATGCGCGTGTTATTCGGCTTGAGCAGAATTATCGCTCTACCAGCTCTATTCTGGACGCCGCCAACGATGTGATTCGCAACAACAAAGGCCGCAAAGGCAAAAAGCTGTGGACGGAGAATGAATCGGGGGAAAAGCCGGAGCTGCACATCGTAGCCGATGAACGTGCGGAAGCGCAGTTCGTGGCCGACACGATTTTCACCGGCAGATCTACAGGCCAGAAATGGCAGGATCATACAGTCTTGTATAGGATGAACGCGCAGTCAAACCAGCTTGAAACCGCGTTTAAACGGGCAGGGGTGCCGTATCGCATTATCGGCGGAACAGGGTTCTACGACAGGGCCGAGATTAAAGACATGCTCTCTTATTTGTGCTTGCTGCACAATCCGCACGACGATTTGAGGCTGATCCGGGTGATAAATAATCCGCCGCGCGGAATCGGGCAAACGACAATCGGCAAGGTGACGGATATTGCCGCCGAGACTGGCAGACCGGCGTTTGAGATTGTCAGGAATGCAATCGACTTTGATGGTCTGCTGAAAGCCGCTGGGAAATTGCGCCAGTTCGCCGATATGATAGACGATTTGCGAAAACTCGCTGAAACTGCTCCATTGGACGAATTGTACGATGCGCTGGTCGAGAAGACCGGATATATTCGTATGCTGGAAGAGAAGGCGACCGACGAGAATCGCACACGGATTGAGAACGTGAAAGAGCTGAAGACCAATATTATTGGGTTTATCAACGAAAACGGCGGATCGCTTTTTGATTTTTTGAGCGAAACGGCGCTTTACACCGACTTGGACAGCGATGACGGCGGGGACGATAAGGTCCTTATGATGACGATGCACAGTGCCAAGGGGCTGGAGTTTGACACGGTGTTTATAGTTGGCATGGAAGAAGGGATTTTCCCCGGCGTGCGTGCGATAGGAGATCAGGATGAAATGGAGGAAGAACGCAGACTCTGCTACGTCGCGATGACCAGGGCGCGAAAACGGCTGATTTTCACCAGCGCGAAGCGGCGCATGATCTTCGGCAAAACCACGGCGGGACTGCCGTCACGTTTCATACGTGAAATAAGCACGGACAACATCGATGTTCACGAGGACTACGGTTTTGCGTTCGATTTCGACACCGGTTTCAGCAGTGGCGGAAGTTCTTACACACGGCCGGAGCGGGAGATCAGCGAGAACCGCTATCAGGTGACAACTGCCGCACCGGCTGTAAGCGATGAGGCGCTTGCAGATTATAAAAAAGGCGATGCCGTTTCACACAAAGCATTCGGAAACGGTGTAATCATCGGCATTTCCCCGGCGGGCGGCGATGCACTGGTCGAAATCGCATTCGACGAAGCAGGCACAAAACGGCTGATGCTGAAATCCGCCGCGAAGTATATGACAAAGCGGTAAAAGACCAGGGTTCATAAGGGTTGTCATGCCTGTGCCGCGCTTCCATTATCACATAACTCTCCGGCTTTTAGCATATAGTCTAAACATGACTATTGCCGGGAGTGATGTTTTTGAAAAACAATATAGAGGAACGCGCCTGTGATTTGGCGTTGTACATTATAGAAAGCAAAGCGACGGTGCGGTCAGCGGCAAAAAAATTTGGCATAAGCAAAAGCACTGTACATAAAGATCTCTCCGAACGATTGGAGCATATAAACAAGCCACTTTACCTCC
>WQWC01000028.1 GCA_009785525.1 Oscillospiraceae bacterium
CGTAGCGGCAAAAAAAGCCGACCTGATGCCGTGCGCAATAAAGTATACCATAACAATCCCGGACTTACACCTCGTTTTCATTCATCGGGGTGTAACGCAGCTTGCATGAAGTTTATTTTGTCAGCCATTCAACATCCGCAAAAGCTTGGCTTTTTCGTTCTCTTCCGGGTGATCTATCACATGCTCCAACAGTTTTTGCAGCGCTTTACCGAGTTCCGGGCCTTCGGGGATTCCGGCGTCCAGCAAGTCCCGGCCTGAGATTGCAAGATGTTCTATCTTGTAACATTCGCCGCTTTGCAAAATCTCATCCACCGATTGTGACGTCCCGCCCACGGCGGCAGCGGATTTTACCGCGTCCGGCGGGTGGATTGCAAGCAGACATTTTATCCCCGCTCTCGTCTGCGGGAATCCGGCCTGCGCGATTTGTACGGCAGCGAAGCCGATTTTTTGCGTCTTCGCCGGTAACCGCAGTTTCTGCGCGATTGTTGCGTCTCCAAGGAGGACACAGAAGACACCCCAGCGCAGGTTGTGGGATTGAGGGAGGGTTGATAGGACATCCGTAGGGGTGGCTATTGGCCGTCCGTTAATAGGCTCCTCAGATGCAACATGGGTTTGGGGAAATGGTGCGTCGGATTTGGTTCGCCATTTTGGTACGTATCCCGCCAGCAATCCCGCATCCACGACCTCCCACACAACGCCGGGGTTGTCTGACATCAGCGTTTTCGTCAGCTCGGCGGCAATCCGTTCCGGACTGATTGCGCCGGCTGTGTGCGTGTGTTTCAGGATCGCCTGTCGTGTTCCTCGCTCTATCGTGAATCCCAGCTGTGCCTTGAATCGGAACGCGCGGAACATACGCAGCGCGTCTTCGGCGAAACGCGTTTCCGGATCCCCAACTGCCCTTATTACGCCGAATTCTAAGTCACGCAGGCCGCCGATGGGGTCGATTATTTCGCCCGATTCGGTCATCGCCATTGCGTTAATTGTTAAGTCGCGGCGCTGTAAATCCTCGTCCAGGCTTGCGCCGAACGCTACGCTCTCCGGGTGGCGGTTGTCGCGATATATCCCGTCTCGGCGATATGTCGTGACCTCCACCGGCACACCGTCATGGATCACTGTGATTGTCCCAAAGCGCTCGCCTGTTTTGACTGTTTTGTCGAACAGCCGTTCAACTTCCTCAGGATTCGCGGAAGTCGCGATGTCCCAATCAGTCACCGGGCGTTTCAACAACGTGTCCCGCACGCAGCCGCCAACCAAGTACGCGGAAAATCCGGACCCAATAAGGCGGCGGAGAATGAAATTTGTCATGGCTTCACCTGAATTTCGTTGAAATAATACAATACTCGCTATTGCTAATTGCTTCCTCACGTATTATAATAATCACCGCACCAAGGAACGAACCACCCCGCCCCTGACGGGGCGCCCCTCCAAAGGAGGGGAATTTTGGTGCAACGTTGACCCATCCCCCTCCTTGGAGGGGTGGCGGCGAAGCCGACGGGGTGGTCATGCACACTCTATAATACAAGAATTAAGGTGTTTTGATGGAAATTGGTCAATACATTGAAAGCAGAGCACACGCCCATCTTGTCGGTATCGGCGGGGTGTCTATGTCGGCGCTTGCTGAAATTTTGCACACTCGCGGAATCCCGCTGTCCGGCTCTGACATGGCAGAGAGTCCAAACGTCTCCCGATTACGGGGGCTTGGAATTCCCATATCCATCGGCCATAGTGCGGAGAATTTGGGCGCTGCGGGATTCATAATACGCACTGCCGCGGCGCGGAATGATAATATAGAAATCCAAACGGCACGGAAAAACGGGATTCCTGTCTTTGAACGGGCGCAAGCTTGGGGATACATCATGCGCGGATATGATAACGCTGTCTGCGTTGCCGGGGTCCACGGCAAGACGACAACCACGTCAATGCTGACGCACATCTTTCTCGCGGCGGAACGTGACCCGACTGTTATGATCGGCGGAACCCTCCCGGCTCTCGGCAGCGGATACCGCGTCGGCGGCGGGGATGTCATTGTCGTGGAGTCCTGTGAGTATTATAACTCATTCCACAACTTTTTGCCAACAGTCGCCGTGATTTTAAATATCGACGCTGATCATTTGGACTTTTTCTCCGGGCTTGATGCTCTGAAAGAGTCGTTCCGTACGTTCGCGTCGCTTGTCCCGGATTCGGGCGCGATAGTTTGCAACGCGGACGACCCGAACACACTTGACACATTGGAACCATTGGGGCGGGAGCTTTTGACGTTTGGTTTGGCTGAAAACTCACACGTACGCGGTGTGAATGTATCGGCTACCGGATTGAATCCGTCTTGCGATGTTCATCTGGACGGTGAGTTCTTCTGCAGAATATCGCTGAAAACCCCGGGGGTGCACAATCTGTCAAACGCTTTAGCCGCCGCCGCCGCCGCGATTACCGTCGGAATCCCGCCAGAGGCAATTGAACGAGGCTTATCCAGCTTCACCGGGGCCGCCCGTCGATTTGAATACAAAGGCACCTGTAACGGAGCCGCTATATATGACGATTACGCGCACCACCCCACGGAGCTTCGCGCACTGCTGGACGCGGTGCTGCCCCTTGACTACAACCGTGTGATTCTGGCCTTTCAACCGCACACATATACAAGGACAAAAGCGCTGTTCTCAGACTTCGTAACGCAATTGCGCCGCATGGAATCCCCGCTGATAGCACCGATTTTTGCGGCGCGCGAGAAAAACGAGTCGGGTATATCGGCGAAGGATTTAGCGGAAGCCATCCCAGGTTCCCGCAGTTTCGATTCACTGGCGGACCTAACCGCCGCAATCGCCGCCGAAGCGCGGGCGGGGGATATAATCCTGACAGTCGGCGCAGGGGATATTTACAAGGTCGGTGAAACGTTGGCGGGATTGTAGGGACGGATGACAATCCGCCCGCGCCATGATTTTGGGGGCGATTCGGGTAAACGGCGCGTCAAGTTGCCGTGCCCTACAGCGCGAACCGTTTCTCCGTCCGACTCCCGTCCTTCGACCTAAGCCCCCTTCGCGCACGAAGGGGGAAGGGGGGATGTCCCCGACCGTCGAACGACCCAAACCCAAAATACAACAACCAAAAAAACGGACGCAACCCATACCGCGGACGGTCAATGACCGCCCCTACAGGGTGCGTCCGTTATTATTTTGCGGCGTGCCGGAGGGGTTTAGCCAATCGCCGTCAATCCGCCGTCCGGATACAGGATGTTGCCTGTCATAAAGTCGGACGCCGGGGCGGCGAGGAAAATGGCTGTGCCTACTATGTCTTCCGGCATTCCCATTTTGCGCATCGGGTTGCCGTTGCCTTGCTGCACCAGATATTCTTCAACGGAAACACCGGCGTCGGCGGCGCGTTTCTCGAATATCGGAACCATCATCGGCGTGGCTGTGATGTTCGGTCCCAGCGCATTGACTGTCACGCCGAATTGACCGAACTCGGACGCCAGCTGTTTTGTCAGCATATCGACCGCGCCTTTAGTCGCGCAGTATCCCGCATTGCCCGGGCCGTATGTGGCGATCTTGCCGCGTACGCTGGACAGATTGATTATCTTGCCGTATCCATTCTCTTTAAAGTGACGGCCGAATAGCTTTGCCGAGATCATAAAGCTGGTGATATTCGCTTCCAGCATCGCCCTGAAATCGTCGATATTGAAATCCAGCGCGTCCTGTTTTTTGTTGAATCCCTGCGCGTTGACAAGGATAGTCACGCCGCCCATTTGCTTGATGGCGACATCCAAAAGTCCCTGTACTCCGGCTTCGGAAGTCGCGTCCGCCGTATGGTACAGAACCTCACAGCCCTCTTTACAGCAACTCGCTTCCATTTCCGCCTTGGCTTTTTTCAGCGAATCCTCTTTACGGCTGGAGATCATAACTTTTGCCCCGGCCTCACAAAGTCCTTGGGCAATGGCCTGCCCCAATCCACCGGCCCCGCCGATTATAACAGCGGTCTTGCCGGTTAAATCAAATGATATCATTGATGTTTGCTCCTTTCATAATTGTATTCCGTCCCGTTAAACGTCAGTCGAAATAATCACCGCTTGACCCATGCCGCCTGCTATACACAGCGATGCTAACCCAAGCTTATTCCCGCGCTTTATCATCTCATGCAACAATGTGACCATGATACGGCAGCCTGACGAACCGACCGGGTGACCCAGCGCAATCGCTCCGCCGTTTACATTGACTATTTCTTCGTTCAATCCCAGCTCACGGACACAGCCTATCGACTGCGCGGCAAACGCTTCGTTCAGTTCAATCAGCTCGATATCGTTGAGCGTGAGATCCGCTCTCTTCAGCGCTTTTTTCACAGCCTCGACAGGGCCTAAGCCCATGATTTTCGGGTCAAGGCCAGTTGTAGCATGGGATACGAATTTTGCCATCGGCTTTAAGCCGAGCGCTTTTGCCTTTTCAGCCGACATAATTAGCATTGCCGATGCACCGTCGTTACGCCCGGATGAGCTTCCGGCCGTGACCGTCCCGTCCTTGCGGAACGCCGGGCCCAGTTTTGCCAGCTTTTCAAGCGTGGTCGCACGTGGATATTCGTCTGTATCGAAAACAACCGGGTCGCCTTTGCGCTGCGGGATTATCACTGGAACAATCTCGTCCTTGAATTTCCCCTCCGCAATCGCGGCTAAGGCCCGGGTTTGGCTCTGGAGTGAAAATTTATCCTGATCCTCGCGGCTGATATTTAGTTCATCCGCCACGTTCTCAGCCGTCATGCCCATGTTGAACACGCCGTAAGTCTCCTGCGGCTGGCTTTGGAACTGGCCTTCCACCAGTGAATCATAAAACGTTACATTGCCTGTGCCGACGCCAAATCTCATGTTGCGCACATAGAACGGCGCTGTGGACATCGACTCTGTTCCGCCCGCGATTACCACGTCATTCTCGCCGCAGCCCACGCTCATCACAGCGTTGACGACAGCCGTCATCGCAGAGGCGCATTGGCGCATGACTGTGTACGCCGGGACGGAATCGGGAATCCCGCAGCGCAACGCGGCGATTCTGGCGATATTCGGGTTATCCGAAGACTGGCGGCAATGCCCCAGTACGACTTCTTCAATCTCTTTGGGGTCTATCTTTGTGCGATCCAGAACTCCCTGGATAACTGTGCGCGCCAGTTCTTCCGGCAAAACGTCTTTCAGCGTCCCACCGATGGTACCGACAGCCGTGCGGCAGGCATCTATTATTACTACTTCTCGCATGTGATTCTCCTTATTTAGTTTTTTGTTGCGGTGCTTGGCCTGTAGGGGGCGGCGTCCTCGACGCCCCGCATTATAATTCATCGCAGACAAACCCACGGCGCGTCAGGTTGCCGCGCCCTACGGGGCTCTCGTCCCATTCCCCTCCTTGGAGGGGTGGCGGCGAAGCCGACGGGGTGGTTTCTTTCGTCTCCCGTCCTAAGCCCCCTTCGCACACGAAGGGGGAAGGGGGATGTCTTTCGTAATGGGGCGCACAATGTGCGCCCCTGCAATGTTTACGCCTTTGCCAAATACGTCATATCCACATAGTGATCCGCATCGGTGAACGCCGAGTATGTTACCGGCTTGTATCCCTTCGCTTCTATCACGATTTCAATGTTCTTGTTCTTCGGCAGCCATTCAACTTCCCAGTCTCCAAAATAGTTTGACTCGGTCTGCCATGTCTCTCCCGTCTCGCGGCAGGTAAGTTTCACGACGGCACCGGGAAGAACTTCGTCAAGCTCTTTCGGCTGATAGACTGTTCCGGCCAGATACACGGTCGGTACGTTCAGCCATTTTACCAGAGTTTTTTCATCTTCCAGCCCCGGAAGCGGGGTGTTTTTCTCACTGGCGATCAGCTTTGAAATCTCGCTGTTCGGGTCGTCAAGATCACCAAAGATCAGCGCCTTATTCGGACATGCTTCAACGCATCTCGGTTTTACCAGCGACCTGTCGCCAAGATACGACAGATATTCCGGGTCTTCCAACAGCTCCGCGCACATGGTGCACTTTTGCGGAATTTCAAGCTCCTCGTTCCAATACACAACACCGATTGGGCAAGCGTCCGCTATCTGCTTTTGCCCTTTTGACTTCTCCGGGTCAATAATAACGACTCCGCCCTCGCGCTTATACACGGCGCCGTCTTTCGCGGCTTTCATACAAGCCGGATCTTTGCAGTGTGCGCACAGTGTCGGCACAGACGCTGTTTTTACGCGGCGGGAAGAGTCGCCCCTCTCCCACTCACGGACATCTATCCATTTTTGCCCCATCATCGGCTGCGCGGCCGAGAGGGCGGAATCATGCCCGCAATGTTCATCTTTGCAGGCCATAAAGCAACAGTAACACGCCATGCACATGCGTGAGTCAACTGCGATACCTAATCTCATTTCGCGACTCCTTTCAGATAACTTTTGCGTACTTTCGCCTGGATCTTCTCAAACCCGTGTCCCTCGATTATCTCAACGCAGGTCTCGGCATCCAGGTCACCCTCTGGCGACTTTGTCCAGCTTGTATTCGAACATTTGTCCCAGCGGCAGGCAATCTTCGTGCTTCCGTACGTCCATCAATGTGGAGTTCGGCGCCATTCCGGGGACCATGTCGCCCATCAGTCGGCCGGGGGTCAACACGTTTACGCACCCGCCGATATCTTGCGACATCTCGCCCGGGACAACGGGGTTGTATACGCCGGATGACCCGTACGCGTGGATTGTGTTCACCTCAACACGGTATGTCACGCGAGCCACACAGAGGACTGAGCCGCGCTCATTAAACAGCTCAATAATATCGCCGTCTTTAATGCCTTTTTCAGCGGCTTTTTCCGGGTGAACTCTCGCCACCAGATACGGGTTGCCGTTTATATACTCGCGGTTCTCCGGAATCTCCCAGAACCACGGGGTTGATGAGTTGTGCTGTGTATGATAGTCAAATCTCGGGTGCGGTGAGATCAGGTGGAACGGATATTTACGGGCTTTGATTGAGTGATGGCCTTCCCAGGAGCGTTTATAGCTCGCAATTGGCGTCCGCGCCTCATCATGCGGTGCCCAATACAGCAGGGATTCCGAAACGAACTCGAACTTGCCGGTAAATGTGCCGAGCTTGCCTTCCTCTTGGAACGGCTTGTGGTTCGGTGTGTCGCAGGCATAGCCTTCGGCAAACCAGCAGAAGCCCGGGCGGCGGATTCTGTCTTCCGGCACTGGGACTATATAATAGCCCTTCTTCGTAAAATCTTCCCAGCTGATTCTGTCGCACAGGTCGGATTTTTCCCAGAAGCGTTTACACCAGTCAAGCTCAGTGCGGCCTTCGGTGAACTCTTCACCCCAGCCAAGGCGCTTGGCGGTCTCCGCGAATATCCAGTAGTCGGAACGCGATTCCCACAGCGGCTCAATCGCTTTGTCTTGGAATACAACGATCTGCCAGCTGTTACCGGTCTGTGAGTGAGACTGATATCCGCCGTTGCCGGAGTTGCAGAGTTCACCGATATCATACCGCTCCAGATTCGTACACGCCGGGAGCACCACGTCGGCAAATCTCGCTTCACCATGGAAGTGGATGTCTTGGTTGACGACGAATTCCAGCTCTGAAGACTGGTACATCTTGACCCATTTGTTGGTATCAAGCATGGTTCCCATGAACGTACCGCCGTAACGCCAGAACATGTGGACTTTGCTGCATCCGGGTTCCGGATAAATATGCTCTGTAAATTCAAGGTCAATTCCACCGCCGCAGAAACCTTCGCCGTACCATTCGTAATGGCCGTTCAGGATCGCTTCCGGCAGGTTTGTCCTGTACAATTTCTGAGTCACGCTGTTGACCGCCGTTTTGTCGGCAATCGGCTCATTGGCAATCTGCGCCAACGGGTCTGAATATCCGCCGAACCAGAAGTCGTAATCCATCGGGGCGCCTGTCGAGCCGCTCCAGACGTTCTGGCCGGGTTTGCCCATGCCCTGCATTGCGAATAAGAGCATCATCGTCCGTGCGAACTCTGTGCCGTTGGCTGTACGGCAAACACCGCCGAAGCCGCCGCGCATTCCGGAGCCGCCCATGGTCTTCGTTGATGCCCATCTGCGGGCCATCGCCTTGATGTCAGCCGCCGGGATTCCGGTCTCAGCTTCACACCATTTCGGTGTTTTCGCCAAGCGATCCGCGCCGTTACCGAGGATGAAGTCGCACCATTCGTCAAACCTGTGGCCGTGCTTTGCGATATACTCTTTGTCGTACGTACCTTCAGTCAGCCAAACATATGCGATTGCTTCGCACAATGCAGCGTCAGTTCCGGGGCGCGGAGCCAGCCATTTATCGGCTTGTTTGACGGAAGAGAAGTTGTTGAACGGATCAATATATATAAACTGCACGCCAAGGTCATTCAGCCAGTGCCGCCACATGGTAGATTCGTTGCCCGCGTACCCGCCGCGAGTCGTATCCGGGTCGTGCGACCACATGATCATCGTCTCAACGTTCTGCAACGCGTCTTCCAACAGATCAAACGCTTCCGTTCCGCCAAGACGCCAGTAATAACCGTAAGTGTGCGGGCCGCCCCAGGTGAAGCCTTCCCAAGAGTCGGGATTGTCCTTAACCTCGGTGTATCCCAGCATACGGAAAAATCTGGCGAAAGTCGATAGCTTGTACCCCACGTTGCCCCAGCTGTGGTGAGATGACGTCATCGCGGTGACGGATTCTTTGCCATACATGCCTTGGATTCTCTTAATCTCGCGCACGATAAGATCCAGCGCTTCATCCCAGGACGCTCTGCGGTATCCGGATTTGCCGCGCATTTCCGTGTTGCGGTTCTGTCCGTCCGGGGTTTCAACAAAGTCTTCGCGAATCATCGGGTAACGTATCCTGTCGTATGAATACGCCCTGTTCTTTTCGGTCATGGCGATAAAGCCGGGCTGCAATTTGCGGGTCGGGGTAAATTCCTCGCCTCTAGCTTTGATTGTCCAGCCTTTGGGGTCATTGTTATCCAGCACAACCGGCCGGATTCTGCGGATTACGCCGTCAACCGTGTGAATCGCAATCGGCCCGCCGACGCATATACTGTGTGTTATTTTCTCAGCCATTTACTCTACCTCCACAAGAGATTTTGCCAAATCAGACTCGGGGTGGATTTTTACCATCGGCCCCGTCATCTTGCCGTTTTGGATCTCAAAAGCCCGGAGATTCCAAATCTCCGACACAACAATTTTGTACACCTTGCCGTCGGGCGCTTTGTAGAATCCGTCTTTTTTGAACATATGCTGAATCATAATAGTATTCGCCAATTTGTACTCTCTCCTTTCACGTTCTGCGTGTTTGATAAATAGCGTTGCAGGGGCGCATATTATGCGCCCGCGGACGATTGATAATCGCCCCTACTGGGTACGGTTATATTCTTTTATAACTTTTTTGTGCGCCGAATTTTTCGTATCGCACGATGCCGGCATCTGCCCAGCCCGGGGCTTTTGACAGGGCGGTTTCAATCGCCAGCATTTCTTCTGGCGTGGGGACTCCGTGTCCATCCAAACCTTCGTACCACAGCTGTAGCGCACAGATAAGCTTGCCGGCGAGGGCATCGAGGTATTTTTCCACAGCTTTTGTCAGTGCTTTGGTGTCTGAAACGTCGAATCTAGCCAATATTCTTGCCTCCTTATATATTAAATTTAATTCATAATCATACATGGTAGATTATACACTATTCTTTTTTCAAATGTAAAGCTTTAATTTTAAGTTTATAGTCAGGACACGGGGTTTGGGATGCATTCCGACGAATATCGCGCGAAAAAAGAGAGACTCTGCCGTTAAACAGAGCCTCCCTTTTTTGAATTATCTACCTCGCCGAGGTCGCCAGTCTTGCCATTGCCAACGCCGCATCCATCTGTGCGCGCCACGTTCGCAGGTCCAAGTCCGCCTGATTCTGGGACACCGATACCAGCAGATTATCCACCCGTACAAAGTCCTCGTACAACGCCTGCGCGCGGGCTAGGTTGCCGGAGGCTATCGCGCCAGCCACATCGTTCCGGTATGCCGTCTCCAGCTTCGCGCGTTCCAAGTTTATCGCCGCTATCACCTCTGCCTCTTGCTGCCGCAGATTCGATAGATTGCCTTGCAGCGCGTTGTTCATTGCCAGATACGCCTGGCCGCCCGCGCCGCTGTTCAGGCCGCGCCCGGCGGCAAATTCGTGAAAATTCGCCCGCTGAATCGCACTTTGGGCGGCGGCCTGATTTCTCGCGTCGCCGAACTCCCGCGCGACCGGCGCTCTGGCGGCATCTAAAGTCAAGACGTTTTGGTCGAACGCGGCACGCAACGCGTTCAGATTCGCCTGCTCTTTCGCGTCGAACATTCTGTTGATGTGCTCCGAGGCAGATGTGGGTTCCCGCAATGTCGCGCCGATGCCGCCACCAAATCCGGGTGCGGCCGAGCTGAAGCTCTGCCCCGGCCAAACAGCGGGAGCGGGCTGCGGAGACCGCAGCCAATCCGACTCTGCCCGGGCGGAGTCCCGCCTCGCCTGCTCCGCCTCCTGCTGTCTGTTATTCGCTGAATGCCACGCGTTTTGCAGCGCCTGCTGAGATTGGCTTGTCGCAAATCCTGTTGCCATGTTTTGTGGCTCCTTTCTTGTGTGGTGGTTTGTAGGGGCGCGCATTGCGCGTCCGCTGTCTAAATACCACGGAGGGCCGGTGGAATGGCGACCGACAACCGCCCCCTACAACATTACTCCCTTTTCTCCAGCGCAGCCAGCAGATTATACAGCACCTGTGCCAGCGCCTCCCTTGTTACCAGCTGGCCCCAGCCGAAGTTGCCCTGTCCGTCGCCGTTGAACAGGCCCATGTCTGTGAGCTTCTCCACCGCGCCAGTTGCCCAGCCGCTGGAATCGTTGCCGGTGCCGCTGAGAGCGGTGAGTTCTCTTCGCAATTGATCTATATCCACTTCTTCATCCTCCTCATATTCGGGGCGGTATGCCCCGACGATTGATTGGAAAGATCTCGTTCTCTCCATCACCTCTCCGCCATCTGAGTCGTTGCCGATTGACGTATTGCCCTCAATCGAGACGACGGCGGATTGGCGAACCTCTGTGATAATTCCCATATGCTGCGCCGTTGTGCGTCTGCCGGACCAGTCGAAGAAGACTAGATCGCCCGATTCAAATCCGCTGGTGCGGAACAACCCGTGCCGCCGCGCAAACGTGACAAGCGCCCCGCAAGAGGCGGTGCGCTCCCCGCCGAAAAACAGGTGCGATAATCCCGCCTCGCGGAACACGTACCACACAAACACAACGCACCACGGGAACGCGGGTCCGGATACTGCCCGGCCGTAATACGCCGTGTTGAATCGCACATTGTTGCTGTGCGGCGGGGATTCCCGAGTACCCAGGTGGCCTCTGGCCGTGGCAATGATCTTTGCCGCTTGTGAGTTCATATTTTCACCTCGTTTGTTTGTAATCGTAATAAAAGGACATCCCCTTCCCCCTTCGTGCGCGAAGGGGGCTTTGGACGGGGACGAGGGCACCACCCCTCCAATGTAGGGGAATTTTTTAGGACATGATAACCTGACGCGCCGTGGTGCAGCAACCCTGTATGAGCGTACCCCCTGGGATCCTCGTCTCAAGCCCCCTTCGCGCACGAAGGGGGAAGGGGGGATGTCTCCGATACCCCTACAATTTCTTATCCGACACCGTACCAAAATAGAACGCCGTGACGGTGCCAACGACAAGCATTATACTGTCGGTCTCGATTTCGCCTCTCAGCGACTTTACGATGAACACAAACACCGCGGCAATCGTGACAAGCGTTTTTATTTTTAGCAGATTCGCGATGTTCTCGAACAGCTTTTTCATTATATTCGTTGCCTCACGTAAATGTATACCGCGCCATCGGCACCCGCGCCGGAACGGGCAAGTCTGCCAACTTGGGCGTATGACGCGGCGGATCCTCCCCCGCTGCCGACGGCCGTGGCTGTGCCGCCGATAGTATCTTGCACCGCAGCGCTCCACTGCGCCGCACCGTTACCGGCGCGTTTTCCGTCACCGAAGGCAAAACCCTCTTGCATCCAGCCAGAACGTCCGGTAGCACCGATGACCGGTTGCCAAGTCCCCGCGCCGCCGCCCGCTCCCAGAAGATATTCACCGGTAAACGGATTCAACGCCATCGCCGGAATCGTGTCACCTCCGGGCAGCAATCCAATAGCGGCAAGTTGTGCAACAGTAGTGCCGCCGGCATGTATGTATCTAGGCACGGTAGATACACCCCTTGCGGGTGCAACCTGTCGAATATTACGTACATTCTCAAGAACTTGCGTATTTGGAAACTCAACAACCGCTGCTGATACAGCATCCGAACCCTGTCCGCCGGACGCCCCCGGCGCTGCGATATTTACACCGGGCCCAGGCCCACTCCGTCGGCCTATTCCGCCCTGTCCGCTGTCTATGGTAATTCCCATGAATGCGCTGGCGCCTCCGTTGTTGCCGTCTTGGGCTATCCCAGTAGCTGCAACTATATTAAGTATTTCACGACCAGCGCCGCCTTGTCCGACAACTAAAGGAATAGATTGTCCCGGAGTGACGGTGCTGTATAACACACGTGTTTCACCAGATGCCCCGCCGGACAAGGCAAGGTATTGGTGCTCATTCACACCGCCTATAGCCCCCACGGCTCCTACAGCACCGCTGCCGCCGCCGCCGACTATGAAAACGCCGATTTCGTACCCGCGGCCGTCTTCATGCAGGTTCGGTGCCGTCCATGTGTACGTCCCGGCGGTTGTATAGCTTTGAATCAGCTCCCAGGCCCCCGGCCTTGGCGGCATTGTAAACTCCCAGTCAAAATCGGTGTCCGACCGTTTGCGTAGAATCTGTCCCGCCGCACCGCCCGGCGGCATGTTGCCGCTTTGGACGACGACCCGCCCCGTTTCAGCGACGATCTCCCGTTCCACATCCGGCACCAGCGAATCATTTATGTAATCTTTAAGCACGTTCCCCGCCCTGTCGAACCGGGCCTTCAGTTCATCGGCCGATAATCCGCCGACGGAATTAGGCTCGTCCGGCAACACGGAAATAATGTTCATGTCTTCATTTAATCGTTGTATATCCATGTTAGTCAACTCCTTTGTTGTTAGTGGGGGTGTTGTAGGGGCGGCAATCTGCCGCCCGCCACGCCTGCGTCTACTGTTCGCCGGAGCCGCAATGTGTTTCTCCAACGCAACGGACTTCTGCGGGCGACTAATAATCGCCCCTACAGGGTTGGTACGCATTTGCCGCGTGCGTCGAAATCCCCATTCTCCTCGGCGGTGCAGCCGATGGGGTGGTTCCCTCGTCCCGTAGGGGCGGCCATTGGCCGTCCGTGGAACCGGGGAAGGCGAACACATCCCCCTACCGCGCCTCTCTCGAGTACATAACGCGCATACTGGCTGCCAGAATCGTTGCCGTGTTCCAGTCTGAATTACTCTCAAACTCCAGCTGAAGATATGTCAGCTTATTTGCCCGGATTCGCAGCCGTCGTGTCTGCGGCTGGCGGTTTGCGCCAAAGCTCCAGTGCCTGAAATTTGCGTCTTTGAACGTTATCAGTCCCTGGCTTATTGTCCGCATGATGCGCTGACTCCTGTTCGTGCGGATTCCGGCGCGGATGAACGACCTCGCCTCCGGCTTCATCGTCACAAACAGGCGAGAGACGAACTTACGCTGCCAATCTCTGTTGAAGGCTATCGAACCTGATACCCACCGCGCATGGATTGCCCTGCCGTTATCGCTTGTGTGGGCGCGGGAAATCCGCACGATGTCACCGTCACGCGTCGTACCATATAATCCGCCGTCCACCGTGAACAGGTGAGATATGTCGAAATCCCGGTAGATGAACCACGTATCGGTCATATAGTTGTTGACCACGGCGACGCCATCCTCAATTATGTAAAATTCCTGCCGCTCGTTATCATCGAACGTCACGGCATTTTTCAGATTCATAGCGCTCAACGTGGCGTGAACACGGCGGGAGACTACGCGCGACTGGCGCGAGTCCTGCGTCAGCGTCTGTATTGCCTGATGGCTCCATTCGTACACAGCGGAGTTGAACAGAGTCCTTGGGTTGTTTTGCACAAGCTCCGCCTGCCCGGGCGCGGCGTTGCCTATTGAACGATTGACGGTGCTGACGTAAAACGCCGGAATCGCCCGGCCGTCTTCTAGGGTTAT
Organism: Oscillospiraceae bacterium; assembly: GCA_009785525.1. Taxonomy (GTDB): domain Bacteria; phylum Bacillota; class Clostridia; order Oscillospirales; family Oscillospiraceae; genus WRMH01. The sequence goes on from WQWC01000028.1 coordinate 14,127, forward strand.
CACGCCGTGCTGAACGGTGTAGGCGCTGTCGGTCTTGAAAACCGCCAGCCTGTCCTGGTGGCGGATCATTGCAGTTATCGGCGTATTCGCCGTGCCAACGTCCAAGACGTTCAGATCTGGGAAATAGTCCGCACGCGGATTCCCGGCGGTATCCAGCCCCGTGTACAGCGCTTTGTTGGATTCGTCTCCGTAGATAAACACACGATTGTCTGCCCCGCCGTTGAAGAACTCGGCAAACCGCTTCGCCTCCACCTCGCGGCGAAAGTCTGTCCCCGCCGTGTAGCCGATCTCTATTGTGTTGATCCCGTTCGCCGGTGTGAAATTGAACGTTATAATGCCGTTTACCAAATCCGCCGTAAATCTATCGGAGTCAATATCCGCCCCGGCAGCAAGGTCGCGGACGTAATCCACGCTTTTGATGTCACGCTCCGGCAGTTGATAGACCCGTATCTCATCCGTCGGTGAATACCGCACACGCCGTTTGCCGGTGAGTTTGTTGATCTGTTCCAGCTCCGACCCGCCGCCAGACGGATGGCGAGACAGGCTGACCAACGGCCTGTATCCCTCCACCTGCCGAACCGGGCCGTCGCCGTCCCATTCCAGGTATTCATGTCCTGTCATAATATACAGCTTCCGGGCAAATCCGAAAAATGTAGTCGCGCCGTCTGTGACCGTTTCCGCCGTGATCTCCGTCGCTTCGGCGGTGCTGAAATCAAACGTCCAGATCCTGCCCCCGGCGGCGAACACGGTAACTGCCGCGCCTTTGACCCGCCCGTGCCAAACTCCGCGGATCGGCCCCGGCCACGCCCGTGCGTAATGCACCGTCCTCATCCCGGGCCGTATTTGCAGATTGCCGTCCTTCGTTATCCTGAAGTTGATCATTTCCGCCGCCTCACCGGGCCGCAACTCCGTGTCGCCGTCCGGGTGTTCATTTACCCCCAGCCAGCTGTTGATACGCATGACGCTGACACCGGGGTTCGGTTGTATTCTTGCCATATGGGTTACCTCCTTTCCATGTAGGACGGACATCCCCCTTCCCCCTTCGTACGCGAAGGGGGCTTGAGACGGAAGACGAAGGCCGAAAGAAGGCCGTTCCCTATTCCCGGCCCTCGTCCTAAGCCCCCTTCGCGTACGAAGGGGGAAGGGGGATGTCCACCGTGCCCTACATTTTCAATTATCAACCGTCAATTGAATCAAACCCCGCCGTACAAGTCTCGTATCGGTTCCGTCACCACCGGAATCGCGCCGCCGTGGTTGAAAATCAGCCCCTGATACCGCTGCAGGAAGAACGAGGCAAGACTCGGCGATTCCTCCGCCAACAGGTGCGCGGCTAATCCGTACGGTAGCACCGTGTCAGTGATAAAACTATCCAGCGCCAGCTCTTGCTCCATGCCGGTCACTTCTGCGTACACCGGGCGAGTTCCGGGTTCTGACTTCTCCCAAGTGTCGGAGAATTTGTATAGCTCGTTACACAGCACTGTCAGAATCTTCGGCGTCCGCAGCAGGTAATCCCGCGTCTCAGCGTGAACCGGCTGCCCCTCTGACAGGCTGAGTTCATCCATCAGCGCCATGCTGATATTGAATACATGTTGCGCCGTTGCCATAGGCTTAAACCGCCGTGTACAGGTACAGGCCGTTGACCTTGCTGTCCAACACAAACGAATCGTGGTAGAACCTGCACTCGCCCACGTCACCGTCAATACCCGGCGGATTTTTCTGCACGCGTAAAGTTTTCAGTTTCATCGGGTCAACAGTCGCGTCTTTGTGCTTGATCAGGAAGCTCACGCCATCAGGCAGATACGCGTCCGGAATGGCAACGATATCCATGCCGTCAAGTCTGCCGACGACGCCGTTTGACACCGCTTCTTTACCCAGCGTGTCGATGCCGACAATCTCCTGTGAAAGCTTGGTCAGGATATATACAGATTCCGCGATGAACAGCACACGGTTCTGCTTCGGCACAAACTTGTTGGACATCTCGGCAGACGCCCGCAGAACAGTCTCGACGACGTTCTCACGTGTCAGCGCGGGGCCTGTGGCAGTTATTCCCGCACCGGCGCACCATTTTTCAATGCGATACTTGTCAATCTCCGGCGTGCAGACTTCATCCCAGTTGGATTTCAGCTGCTCGTTACAATGTTTTATGTTCAGCTGGTCCGAATTGACGCCGTGGTCAATGGAGAACGTGAACGCCTTGTCTTGCGTCAGCGTCATCGCCTGTTTTGTGTCACCAAGTTCGTTAACCGTCCCAAACCTCGACTGCGGGGCGGTGCGGTTATAGTCGTTCAGCGTGACTTTGTCGATGGTGTAGACAATAACAGTCTGCGCCCCGTCAAAGTCGAATTTCTTACCGGCGTATTTGTCGGTAAATGATTGTAGTTTAAAACGATCCGCAATCAGCGGGGAATATTTGGTTGTGTAGTTTATTGTGGACATATGTGTCATCCTTTCTTGTTTGTGGGGGGCATCCCCCTTCCCCTTCATGCGTGAAGGGGGTTTTGGGCCTCTAGGGGGCGGCGACCCGACGCCCTCCTAGTATAAGACAAACCCTCGGCGCGTCAGGTTGCCGCGCCCTACGTCTAACCCCCGTCCTTCGTCTCAGGCCCCCTTCGCGCACGAAGGGGGAAGGGGGATGGCCCCGTTGTTATTTGCTAGTTGTTATCTGTCGCCATACCAATCCCCCTCAACTTCCCCTCGCTCACGCGAGTTGCCAGCCGTGGCGCGGGAGCCGGTGGAGCGTTGGCGATTCTCTTGATCTCTTGCGCCCGCCTCAATCATCGCCTTTAGCTGTCGATTCTCATAGCCCTGGTAAGCCGAGAGCAGCGACCGGCCTTGGTTGACTTCTTCCCAGATTTCCGGCGGGATATCCTCCGGCGTGACGTCGCGGTATACGGAGATAAACTCCAGAATCTCGCTGTCGCGGCGGGCGGCGCCTTGGTTTGGCGGCTCACCTGGAAGCGCGGTGGATTCCAGCATCAGCGAATCCGCCCGCGCGCGAATTCTGTCATAATCCATCCCCTTCTGCGCTAGGGAGAGCACTTCCGGCAGCGGGATGTTATATTCCCGCCCCAGGTGCTTGAGTTTGTAGAGACTTTCCTCAACCTCGGACGCTGGTATGTCCGGCATGTCAGATTCGTCCCAATCGTCTGTGGGAGTCTCGGCCTCTTGGTCTGAGTACCAAAACTCCGCCTCTTCCTCGCGGATTTCTGCTGTTATGTTCTCTTCCATGTGTAAAATCCTCCTTTATGCCCGTGGTGGGGCGTTTTCAATTGACAATGTACAATTGACAATTATGTATTGATTGGTTTATACTGCGGGATAGGGGTGATTTTTATGAAATCTAATAAGAGAGCGAACCTCGGCAACGCACTCTTTTCACCGAAAGCAATGCGTGATCTGCTGGACGGTTTTTCCGCGCCGAAGATAGTGCCTATAAAAAAAGGCAACGACACGGAACACAAAACGATTGAAGAAAGACTAGCCGGGTTTGATGGCGAACACGCCGTGGACGAATGGGATACCGACCCGCCGGTTAGGGGTGAGGTTTTTTAATGGCCTATCAAGCACAGCAGGGAGATATAATCTGGATAAAACCGAACGCAGGCACGAAGCAGAAAGAATATGTGCCGGCACTTGTGGTCAGCGGCAACGCCTTCAACGTCTTTATAAGTCCATCGGCGATGGTCTGCCCCATAATCACTACGGACAGGGCAGGTCCCTTGAGCGTGAAACTGGACAAACGGACAAAAACATCCGGCGTTGTGATGTGCGGACAAGCCAAGGTGCTGAATCTGAAAAAGCGCGGCGCGACTTTTGTAGAACGCGCACCGGATGAGCTTGTCGTGGAAGCCGTCGATATCATCAGCGGATTTATAGAGATTAGAGGTTAGTCTGTGGGGGCGGCAAATTGCCGCCCGTTGTTTTATTGTAAGTGGTGTTCCTCCGTGTGAATTTTAAGACACGATGCCCTCGGCGCGCCGTGGTCGGATTACGCGCCGGTTGGACATGTTCGTTGTTGCGGCCTTGTAGGGGCGGATGGCAATCCGCCCGTTTGGCAATCTGTATTCGGGACGATTGCCATCGTCCCCTACATCGCGGCTTGCCCGTCTCCCGCCCTCAGCTTATCCAGCAGCTCTTGCTTCTTCGCGATATACCCGTTCGGGATCCGCTCCAAGTAATCCACTATGTCTATTTTCCCATGTGCCAGCAGGGATTCCAGCGTGTGCAGCGATGTGATTTCCGACCAGTACGATGCCGCGCCCACATCCAACTGAAGCGACAGCCGGGCATCCCGCAGTTTGGAGAAGTCGAACGTCTGCTTCCCGCCGCGCAAATGGACTGTCCGCACGCCGTAATACCCCGCCATGAAATCCAGGTAGATATGCCCCAAATCCTCTATGCATTGATAGAAATTCTGCCGTGTCAGCTCGTTCGGCACGGCGGAGGCGTTTTGCAGCGCGATGATTGCCGATGTGTTGTCCGGCCGCACGTCCCCCAATGCCGCCCTTGTCGCACCGAGGAATGTCTGGGTATAACTGACCGACAGCTCAATAAACTGTGCAATCTGCGGCGAGATATGCGCGGGGTCGATTATCCGCGCCACGCTATGCACGTCCCCGCCGGAGATCGGTATCGCCGCGCCGACGCGGTTGTCCCAGCGCGATATCCGCGTCTTGTCGTACACCACTTTTGGATACGCCGTCGTCATCAGCGATATCATGCTCATCGCAAACAGCTTGTTAATAAAAATTTGATTCGGAATCAGCCCGGTCAGCATGGCCTGTCCGTGGTATGAATCCTGAATGTAATCCCAGTTCATCCACGTCACCGGGTAGAGACGCAGGCCCGTGTCCCACGCCGGGCGGATTACTGACTTCCGCGTACTCTCACAGGCGTGGATTTTCCCGTCCTCACGCCAGAGTTTTAACAGAACCGTCACTTTGTCATCCGCCTCCAGCTGACTCGGCAGCTCCCGCGCGTCCTCGTCGGATACAATTTCCGCATGCGTCGTCACGCCGTTGGCTTTTGCGCGCGCCCTAGCCGCTTCCACAAGCTCCCGGCGGGAAATTATTATGTACGGCTGGCGTTCAACTTTCCTGTCATTCGGATTACCGAAGAAGACCCTGTTGTTCTCAACAACCTCTGTGACAATCGCACCGCCGGATGGCGCATCCGCGTCCCAGTATGTATACAGGCACCCGTCGCCCATCACGGCGGCGTTGCGCATGAACTCGCGGGTTAACGAACTCAGTTTGTTGATTTCAAACAATCTATCAAACGCTTCATTGATGACATTCGCGATACCCTCCGTCTCGCGCCGCTCCCCATCCATCGGGGACGCGGCCATTTTTATGTTCCCAGCCGAAAGACTCGACACCGTGAATAGCACCACGCGTTTGAGAAAGTTGAACACTGGCGTCGGCAATCCGTTGGCTTCGACACCCTCCCATTGTTTGCCAACGAAAAAGTTCTCATTATTGCGTATCGTCTCGTTCAGGCCCAGCGCTTCATTGAACCGCAACGCTTTTTCGTACTCTTTCCAGATAATTTCATGCTTCATTCTTCACCCTCCTGTTTTTGATTTTCGCCCGGGAGCCTCAACGTATAATTCAGAATGTTCTCCATGCCTTGTGTGAACCGCTGTTCTGCGGCGGGCGCAGGTTCCTGCGCTTCGAGTTCTTTGAGCCGCGCCTGCACCTCTGCCACATTTTCGTGCACCGCCTCCAGCCGCTGTATCCGCTTCTCCAGCAGAACCCCCAGAACCAGAATCGCCAAGAATAATCCGTTGACCGTTGCCATTGCTATTAGTTGCATGTTGTGCTCCTCCTTATGTTGTAATTTGTGTGTTGCATTTATTGCGTAGGGCGCGACGACCTCGGTACGCCGTGGTTGGATGATGGGGACATCCCCCGTCATATAGGGGCGGCCATTGGCCGTCCGTGGTATTTTGTGGCGGTGTGCCGGCGGGGACGGGGGTTTGGACGGGGGCCGCGAGACACAGAGGACTGCGTCCCCCTACAGGACAGAGGGGTACGGCGGACGCGCAATGCGCGCCCCTACACCCCATACTCCAATATCCCCCCTGCATCTCCAAACACCGATTCTTCAACGCCTCCCGCCTCCGCAACCTCCCGCGATATGCAGAAGTATCTCAGCGCGTCTACCGCGTGGGTTATGTCGTGCGGTTGCGTTGCGCAGTCGGACGGATTCTTCTCATCCGCCTGAATCGTCTGCAACGCACGGGTCAATTCCCGGCAGCCTTTGAAAATCACAAGGCCCGGCCTGCCGTCCTCACGGATTTTCAGTGCTTCTTTTATCTGCATGTGGCCCTGAACTCTGGCGTTCACCGCGCGGACTATTGGCACGCCATTTTGGAAGAACAGCTCCGCCATCGTCTTGCCTGTGTCCTTTTGCCTCATCCACATATCGGGCGGCGCGTATGTCGCAGATATCCGCTCATCCGGCGGCGTACAGTCACGTATCAGCTGCGCCGCATCGGATACAACCAGACCCGATTGCACGACCTCACGATACACCACCCGCCGCCCCGATGGGCTGATTGCCACCCAGATGCAAGCCAAGGCGTCCAGACCGTAATCGAAAGCCCTCACGCGCACCCAGCCATCGGGGATTATTGCCGTCTCCACAACATGCCGTGATAAATCGAACTCAGCAAAATACGCACCCGCCAATGCATCCCAATCCCCATGGCGATAGGCTCGGCGCAGATTCTCCGGCAAGCTGTCCAGCATTTGCAAGTATCCGGGGGAGACGCGCAGCAGCTCTTTATTATCCTCCACCGAGGCGAAGGTGAACGCGTAATCGCTGGGCGATTCCCCGGCTCGGAAATCCCGGTCTATAAACAATCGCTTCACCCAGCTGTGGCCGACCCCACCGGGGTTGCATGTGATGTAAAACCGCTTCGGTGCGCCGGACATCCCGCGCAAGCAGCCGCCTAAGTAGCGGAAGTCCCGCTCTGTAAACTGGGTCGCCTCATCCACAAAAATCCAGTCGTACTCCATGCCTTGATATTCCCGCTCAGCCGTACTTGTCTGATAGTGCCCGAACTTGATGACTGATCCGTTGGTAAAATACAGCGTGTGCTGCGTGCCGTTGTAGGTTGCGGCTTCTTTCGGAATCAGCCTCAGAAACGGTTCTATGTGATTCTGCTGCAATTCCGGATACGTGCGTCGGATTATAAGTATTCTAATCCCCGGCCATCGCAGCGCCCCGCCGGTGGCTTTCACCCGCACGGCGTGAGTCTTTCCCCCGCCTTTCGCCCCGCCATAAGCTGTGTACAACGCGCGGGATTTATAGAACAGCTCCTGCTTGGGATTCGGCACGCCGAGGTCAATTGTTATTTTCGGCATCAATCAAACGCCCCCGGAGTGTCTGAATTTAACAGCACCTCAATACTGAGTTTCTTGTTATCCGGCGGGAGTTTGTCCGACAATCCGCCGTTCGCAGGCTGCCGGGCCAGGAAAATCCTCCCCGAAGATCCAGAGGACGAGTAAATCCCCCGAGTGATAACGCTCTCACGCCGCAGCCGGGCAGATTCCAAAACGCGTGAAAATCCGCCATACGCGCCGCCCTCGTTGTCCCTGTATTTCTCATAGACTTCACGCGAAATCCCCAGGTGCAAAATAAGCCCCGCCTCATCCGGATATATTTCCCCAAGCTCACACTTGAGAAAATAGGCGTCTATCTTTTCCTCAAACTCGATTAGTTTCTTGCTGACCCTCATGGCGCGAACCCTCCTTTTTGGCGAGTGTTCCAAAGTATACTGACCGGATTGGGGGATTGCAATAGTTAGGAACAAGGTTTCGGGAAAGTTTGTTCCCCCGTCCCAAACCCCCTTCGCGCACGAAGGGGGCTGTCCTTATTGTCAACCTCTAGCTTTTGTGATATAATACCCATACCAACTCAAAGGAGGCTCACTATGACCACTCCCGCGCCGTGGCTTGCGCATTATGGCAATGTGCCTCATACCCTGACATATCCGGCGGGTTCTATGGCGCAGATTGTGCTTGATGCCGCAGAGAAATATCCAACCCATGCTGCGCTTGATTTCTTCGGGATCAAGACAACTTACGCGACTCTCGCGGATGATATCCGTTTATGCGCGCGCGGACTGGCTGATTGCGGTATCGCCCGTGGGGCGCGTGTGACAATCTGTATGCCCAACACACCGCAGGCAGTCGTCATGCTATATGCGTTGAATCTGCTGGGCGCGATTGCACATATGATCCACCCGCTGTCCGCGCCGGAGGAAATCCGCCGGTATATGGAGAAAGCCGGAAGCGTGGCGGTGATGACGCTGGATCAATTCGCGTCGAATTTATTGTCGATTCTGCCAAAGACTACCGCCAAAACGCTGATCCTTGCTGGGGTTGAAGACGGTCTGTCCGGCATCAAGAAACCGCTGTACAGGCTAACAAAAGGCCGCAAGATCGAGAGACGGCCCTCCGGCGGCGAAATTCTGCGTTATACTGATCTGCTGGAACGCGGCAGGAAATATCACGGCGAGCTGGCGGCACACTCCGACCCCAACGACGTCGCGGCGATTCTACAATCCGGCGGAACCAGCGGCGACTCTAAAGGGATTCTACTGACGAACTTGAACTTCAATGCCCTTGCAATGCAGACGGCCGCAGCTGGTGACTGCGTTATTCCAGGGAACAAAATGCTGGCAATCATGCCTGTGTTCCATGGCTTCGGCCTCGGCGTGTGCATTCACACGACACTGATGCACGGGGCGCAGTGTATACTTGTCCCGCAGTTTTCAATTGAATCTTACGCAAAGCTCTTAAAAAAACACCGTCCGCACTATATCCCCGGCGTGCCGACGTTATTTGAGGCGCTGTTGCGGCTGAAGGGCATCGAAAAATTGGACTTATCGCAACTGATGGGCGTGTTCTGCGGCGGGGACTCGTTGACGATCGAACTCAAGCGCAAAGTGGATCAATTCCTGAAAGACCACGGCTCAGAAGAGCAAATCCGCCAAGGTTACGGCATGACCGAATCTGTGACCGCCAGCTGTTTGACACCGAGGCATTTCCATAAAGAGGGTAGCATCGGCGTGCCGTATCCCGATATGATGTATAAAATTGTCCGCCCGGATTCTCAGGATGAGCTGCCATACGGTGAAGAGGGCGAAATCGCCGTCTCCGGCCCAACGGTGATGAAAGGCTATGACGGTGAATCGGCGGAGAATGAGAAGACTCTGCAAACTCACCCGGACGGCAGAATCTGGCTCCACACAGGTGACCTGGGCACAATGGATTCTGACGGCTTTATATACTTCAAAGGCCGGCTGAAACGGCTGATTATAAGCTCTGGCTACAACATCTACCCCGCCGCGCTTGAGAATATTATTGAAGAGCATGAAGCGGTGCTGATAAGTTGCGTAATCGGCGTCCCAGATAATTACAAAATGTCCCGACCGAAAGCATTTATCATTCTGCGCGACGGGCAAGCGGCAACGGAAGAAATCCGGCAGTCAATCCACGACCACTGCCGCGCCAACATAGCAAAATACGCCATGCCGGCAGAATTCGAGTACCGGGAATCCCTGCCAAGGACACTGATAGGCAAAGTGGCGTATCGTGAGCTGGAAGAGGAAGAAACGAATAAGCGGGAAGCCATGTAGGGGCGCGCACCGTGTGCGCCCACGAATCCGCATTCGCACCCCTTGTAGGGGACGATGTCCACATCGTCCTGCGCACTAACCGCAAACTCACATTAAAAAGGAGACGATTATAATGCTATTAGTCAACACAGATTCCGTGCAAGGGAAAGAGATGGAAATTTTAGGCCTGGTCTCCGGCGTGGGAGTTCCGCCTGTCAAAGTCAGGTGGACTACGGCCGGAATGGGAAAAGTGATAGAAGAAGGCGTCGAACGCGCGAATCAAAGCATGATAGAAAAAGCGCGGGCGCTGGGCGCGAACGCGATTGTCAAGGTTTTTTACGACAAAGAATCGTCAGAAGCCGGTGTCCGAATCATGGTCTGGGGCACGGCGGTGATGCTGAAATAGCCAACGGGGTGGTTGTAGGGGCGGCCGCCGTACCTCCGTCCACCGCTCATTTCCCCATCACCCGGGGAACATTCAACCACGGGCGACCGAGGACGGTCGCCCCTACGAGTGTCCCATGCGTGACAAATCTCTCCCCCGCTAAAAAACAAAAAGAGACAAAATTTTCACTTTGTCTCTTTGTTTTTTACTATTCAACATATTCTGACACGCGAAGAGTGTGATATACTATATAATAAACACGTTTGGGTCTTTGCATATAAGGAGGCGTTGAAATATTATGAGGCAGGTATACAGACTAACACGGGAGACATCGTGTTGTTTTTCCGGCTACAGGCCGGAAAAACTGCCGTGGCACACGAATGAAGACGACCCGCGCTGTCAGGAGCTTAAGCGGAAGATAGAAACAGAGCTGGAGCAGCTGTATCAATCCGGAATGCGGCACTTCTTCTGCGGCATGGCGCGAGGCAGTGATATGTATTTTTGTGAAGCCGCGCTCAATCTGCGGGAAAAGTATACGGAAATAACAATCGAAGCCGCGATACCATGTGAAGCACAGGCCGCGAAATGGAACGAGTGGGAACGATCCCGATACTTTAATCTGGTGGGTCAATGCGATGTGGAAACTTTCGTCAGCCGCGAATACACCAAAGATTGTATGATCCGCCGCAACCGGTACATGGTGGACAACTCCGCGGCGCTCTTAGCAGTGTACGACGGCAAATTCGGCGGTACAATGCAAACAATAGAATACGCAGCGCGGAAAGGCTTGCGCGTGGTAACAATTGTGCCGTGAGGGGGAACCACCCCGGCGGCGGAGGGGAATGCGAGCCGCGCCACACTAAAAACACCCCTCCCGTGGAGGGGTGCCCCGTAGGGGCGGGGTGGTTCCCCTGTCCACAGCCCCCCACCCGGCGGAAAACCAGCAAACGGAACGCGCAAGGGCGCGTTCCCTGCACCAAAAAAGGGCGGCCAATGGCCGCCCTTACTGTCCGTTATTTCCTATGAAACAGCCGCTTGTTCTGATACACCGGCTCGCACGTGATATTCACTCCCAATTGCCGGAACACGTTTACATCAACATTCGACAGCATGACGGTGGAGTGCGCCTCCGACATTCGCAGTTTTTCAAGCTGCTGCAACGCTAAATCCGCCGCCGGATTTGTCGCGGCGCAGATGGAGAGCGTAATCAGCACCTCATCGGTATGTAGTCTCGGATTCTCGTTACCCAGATAGCCGACCTTCAGCTGCTGAATCGGCGCGATAACCCCCGGCGAAATCAAGTGGACGCGTTCGTCGATTCCAGCGAAATATTTTAAGGCGTTCAGCAGCGCAGCCGATGATGCGCCCAACAGCGGGGACGTTTTGCCGGTGATAACGTATCCGTCCGGCAGTGAAACCGCAACGCACGGGCCGCCGGTAAGCTCTGCCTTTTCCAGCGCGGGGACGACAGGCGGGCGGTCAGTTACAGCCAGCCCTGCGTTGTTCATAATCAATTCAATACTCGACAGCTCGGACTTGGTGGATTGCCCCTGCGCGAAATTCCGCCGGACGGCAAAATATCGCCGAATAATCTCCTGCTTGGCACTTTCCGCGCATAAATCTTCATCGGTGATGCAATAGCCCACCATGTTAACTCCCATATCAGTGGGCGATTTATACGGACTTTGGCCCCAGATTTCGGTGAACGTCGCATTCAAGATCGGGAACGCGTCAATATCGCGGTTATAGCTGACGGCGGATATCCCATAAGCCTCCAAATGAAACGGGTCAATCATGTTAACATCGCGCAAATCCGCCGTCGCGGCCTCATATGCGAGGTTTAGCATGGATTTAAGCGGGCGATTCCAGACGGGGAACGTCTCAAACTTGGCATATCCGGACTTTATGCCGCGCTTGTTTTCGTGGTATAGCTGTGACATGCAGACGGTCATTTTCCCGGAGCCGGGCCCCGGGGCGGTCAAGACGACAAGCGGGCGTGTGGTTTCGATATAATCATTCTTGCCGTACCCCTCATCGCTGAGGATCAGCTGGATATTGGACGGATAATCCTCCTCCGACATGTAATGTATAATGTATACAGTGATGCCGAGGGATTCAAGATGCGCTTTAAAATTATCAGCCGCAGCCTGTCCGCGGTACTTGCTGATGACAACACTGCCGACGTACAGCCCGTAGTCGGTAAATTTATCAATAAGTTGAAGCAAGCTGTCGTTATAGTTGACGCCGGACTCTCCCACGGTTTTTAAAGAGCCGATATCGGAGGCATTGATGACAATAATAATCTCCGCCATATCTGAAAGCGTTTTCAAAAGGTGCAGCTTAGTATCCGGCAAATACCCCGGCAAAACGCGCGACGCGTGGTAATCATCCGTCAGTTTACCGCCGAACTCAAGATAAAGCTTATTCTCAAACAGCCCAATCCTCTCTAAAATTTTCTCGGACTGCATAGTGAGATACTTCTCACAATCAAAACCAACCACAACCGCCACCTCTAAATGTATTTATGATGCATTATGAATATAATGTAAATATTCTATAGGAAGTCAGCGGGAAAGTCAACGAAAATCGTAGCAATAAGAGGGGTTAGGGTAGGAATGCGGCGGGATAAGGTTTTGGCGGGAAAAGATTTTAAAAAAGATTTAAAAAGGGTATTGACAAGGTGGGAAGGGGTGTGGTATTCTAAGAGTCCGCCAAACAGGGAGGCGGAGTGTACCTTGTAAATTAAACAATGTAAGAAAAGAG
>WQWC01000029.1 GCA_009785525.1 Oscillospiraceae bacterium
TAACTCCTTAAATGATTTTGAAGACAGCCCTTTAAAATGTATCTCTGTTTCGATAGAACCACTTCGTCATGTCAACGGATAATTCATGTTGACCTTGCGGCGCGTAAGCCGCCGCAAATGTCAGCTCTATAAAAACAAACATATATGGGATGGCTTTTATTTCGTTTTCCGTTAGTTCAAATACGCTACTATACCCTTCAAGAACGCCACGGAAGATATCGCGCCAGATTGTGACGCGGGATTGGTCTTGATAATTATCAACGAGCAGATTTGCCCCCAAATAACAAAGATCATGCAATCGGACATTTTTTTGACTGTTATCAAAATCAAGATATCCGCAAAAATCCCTGCCGTTGAAAAGTAAGTTCCACATATGTACATCCCGATGAATAAGCTGGCGGGGCAGTGTTCTATACAGAGGGCCAAAGCTATAGCAGTAATCTATTATTTCTTGTGATATCTGAACATTATTTTCTTTTATTCTTTTCAAAATCCAGTCATCAAGTTCGTTCATATAGTCCGCGTCATAACATTCAAATTCATCACCAATTTTGCCTAACGCCAAATGTAAATCAGCAACAAGCTCTCCTAGCATAATGCCGTTTTCATACGGGACATCGGCGTATGGGTCAAGATAATGACCGTCAATTTTTTCCATAAGAGTATAATAAACATCGTCTATTTGAACATAACGCTTTCCGTCAGGCGCTGTAAGAAATTCCGGGACAGGTGTTTTTTCTTTTATCAGCAAATCACTGAGCAGAATGCTTTTGTCAAGCTGAGCTTTATCAGAATTTGTTTTCAGGATATATTTGTCATCAATGCTCCACGCACTTTTATATATCTGCTCAACTCTTTCGGGAGCGTAGATGCCGAACATAGCCAGTATCTCTTTTGTCTCCGTCATTTGTCCTCCTACGTCGTATATAGCGAATAGAAAATCTTAAACGTCTTTTCCATCCCTTCTGAGAAAGGTGTGTAGTTGAAATCGAGAGTTTGGGTGATCTTCTGCCCGTTGTAGATTGCGTCCTCGGTCAGCGGGAATGGGAATGGGATTTGCTTTTCCGCCGCCTCTTGTGTTGTGAACTCGCGCGTTTCAAACGGGCCGCTGTTATAGCGTTCAAAATCCGCTATCAACTGCTGATAGGTTAAATCTTCAACCCCGGCCAGGTTGAATATCTCGTTATACGCACGGGGATTCCCGATACAGGCCATAAGCGCGTCGGCGACGTCAAGGACATAGACAAAGTTGAACCTCGCCGTCGCGTCAGCGGGGACGGGGACGACGTTTTTTCGCGCAATCATCTGAATGTAGAATGACTCGCGCGGTGAGTAATTGAACGGGCCATAAATAAATGCCGGGCGGAGTATGGTGTACTTTATGTCCGCCTTTTCACAGCTTTCAATAAGCTCCCGCTCAAGCAGGAGTTTTGCGCGCGGACTCCCAAACTCCGGCGGGTTTTTGCTGTCTTCGGATGCATTAATCACCGGTGAAGTCTCAGACGGGAGCACGGTGCCAGGGGCATAGACTCCGGCGGTGCTGAAAAAGATATACTGCTTTATCCTGCCGCCCAGCGCGTCAATCACCGGCCTGATATCACCCGGCTTGTGTGCGCAAAAATCAATAAGTGCGTCATATGTGATATCAGGCACAAGCCGCGCGATCATTCTCGGACTGCGCCTGTTGCATTTGTACTCGGTCACGCGGTCAAGCTCCATCGGGAAATTGCCCCTGTTGACCACGTGCAGGTTATACTTGCCGTTTTTTGACGCCTGAATACAAAAGACTCTGCCTGCAAACACACTTCCGCCGATAACAAGAACATTTTTCATAATACAATCCCCTACAGAAAGCGGCCTGTCGAACCTTTGCGGAACGACAGGCCGCAAGTTTACACATTGCGGTTACTTGCTATAGTTTTCGCGTGAACGGATATAGAGTTCTTCCCTATACGCGGGGGTGAGCACCTGGCCGCCGTAGTAGTTCAGGATAGACGGCTTACCCGGCTGGCAGAACTTATCCGCGTATTCACGGGCCAATCTGCGCTGATCCGCTTCTGAAGTCGTCGCGGGATCAAATTGCTCCGGAATGACGCCTATTATCATTTGGTCGCCGTACAGCTCATACATCTTGTGCGTGTCGTTCATCGCCTGCGGACACCAGAAATCCCACCCGGCAGCAATTATATTCGGCACTTGCTTCAACGCCATGCCGCAGCTGTGCAGTTCACAATATTTGCCCTTAGAGTGCAGGAAGTCGGTGATCTTTCTCATGTAAGGCACAATCATTTCCTCGGCGACTGCCGGTGAGAAGAATGTCTCTTTCTGTGAACCCCAGTCATCATGGAAGCAGAAGCAGTCAATCAACGGGAAGTAAGTGATATATTTTTCGAATATCTTGATGTAGAGGTCGCTTATCTTGTCGAACAAGTCTTTGACCGCTGGTTTCTGGTCTTCGTCGAACAACGCCATAACTGCGCCCTCGAAGTCCATGAAGGAAATAAGCCGCTCATATAATCCTGTTTGGAACCAGGTGATGTTGAAAGCGTCATCTTTTAAGAACGTGCCGTTGTTCCGGGCTGCTGCGCCCTCCCAATCCCAGGAGTCAATATCCGGCCAGACGATTTTGTCGTACCACTCGTTCGCGTCTTCCATAAACGGCTCGCCGGGGCGAACCATTGAGCCTGTGGCCATCGGGACGTATTCCCAATCAATGCCAAACATATCGAGACCGCCGCCCTCTGTCAGCGGATTAATCATCTCGGTTTCAATAACAAACGCACGTGCGACGTTATCGGGCAAAAGCTTCGGTGTGAATATGCGTCCCTCAGCAAGGCTGATTATCTGCCAGATAGGCTCACGCCGCATCAGCGCGAGATATCCCTCTCTCGCCGGCACGGGATAGTCAAAAATCTGCAAGCCGGGCACATAGGGGGAGCCTCGTGTCTCTCCGACAACTTTCAGCTCTTTAGGGTCAAATTTCGGTACCATAGTATAGAGTCCTCCGTTAAATTTTTTGTGGGGACATCCCCCTTCGTGTGCGAAGGGGGCCTTGGACGAGGGCCGGGTGTTTGGACGGGGTGCAACGGGACACCGAGGACGGCGTCCCCTGCATTGGCCGTTCGGATTGACTATGTTCTGTTCGGCAAAATCCAAAACCCCTCATTCTTCGTCCTAAGCCCTCTTCACGCATGAAGCGGGAAAGGGGGATGTCCTTACTTACTATAATTAATGCGGGATTGCTTATACAACTCTTCTCTGTATGCCTTGTTAAGCATCGTCAGGCCAAAAGCGCTTAAGACTGACGGTTTTTTCGGGTTGCAGAACTTATTCGCGTATTCACGCGCCGCTTCTCGCTGCGCTTCCTCAGACTTATCGGCCGGGTCGTAAGTTTCAGGTATGACGCCTATGAGAATTTTATCACCGTACAGCTCGTAAATCTTATGCGTGTCGTTCATTGCCTGGCCGCTCCATGAATCCCAGCCGGCGGCGATCATGTTCGGAACTTGCTTGAAAAGCTGACCGCAACTGTGCAGATCGGCAAATTTGCCCTTGGAGTGGATGTGGTCAGTGACCATTTTCATATAAGGCACAATCATCTCCTCGGCGATTGCCGGCGAGAAGAACGTCTCTCTCTGTGAGCCCCAGTCATCATGGATGCAGAATCCGTCTATCTCCGGGAAGCATTCAAGATATTTGTCTATAAGCTTGATGTAGAGTTCAGACAACTTGGTAAAAAAGGCTTTTACAGCGTCCTGCTGGTCCTCGTCAAACACAGCCATGACAGCGCCTTCAAAATCCATGAAAGATATAAGCCGCTCATACCAGCCGTTCATTATCCAGCAGACGATAAAGTTATCTGTGGAGAGGAATTCTTTATTCACCTTCACGGCCTCTTCCCAATCCCAAGCGTCAATATCGGGCCAGACAACTTTGTCTGCTATCTCGTTTGCGTCTTCGATAAACGGTTTGCCCGGACGGACCATGGAACCGCCGGCTTGCGGGACATATTCCCACTCAATGCCGAACATATCCGAGCCGCCGCCTTCAGTCATGTTTATTCCGGTTCCATCCATAATAAACGCCCTTGCGACATTGTCCGGATGTACACGGGGGCAGAACATCGTCTGCTCCGTCCCAGACATTTGCCAGATGGGCTGCCGCTTAAGCAGCGAAATAAACCCCTCTTTCGGCGTTACGGGATAACTGAAAATCGGTGTAGGCTCCGCGCCGGGCAAGAATCCCGGAACTTCTCTGACCACGGTTAGCTCTTTCGGGTCAAATGCTGGTACTGCCATATTTATTTCCCTCCCTGAATTAATATTATAAGATTTGCTACAATTATACAGGGTATTGCGCGCGTGGTCAATCATTAAAATTGATTTAAAAAGCCCAACTGTTTAAATATTTTTCCTGATCCTCAGTCAACTTGTCGATCGAAAATCCGCAGGAGTCAAGCTTCTTCCGCGCTACCTCAAGGTCTGTCGTCTCCGGAACAGGGATAACGCCGGGTTCCATCCGCGCGTGATTCTCTGCCAAAAATTTGGCGGACAACGCCTGGATTGCGAAGCTCATGTCCATGATCTCAACGGGATGCCCGTCGCCTGAAGCCAAGTTGACCAGCCTGCCTTCCGCCAGGACGAAGATTCTCCTGCTGTTTTCAAGTGTATAGCCCGCTATATTTGGCTTCTCCTCGCGCTTCGGCGCGTTTGCGTCAAGCCAATCGACATCTACTTCAACATTGAAGTGCCCCGCGTTGCATAGTATCGCACCGTCTTTCATCTTGTCAAAATGCCGCTTTGTGATAACACCGGCGCACCCGGTCGCCGTTATAAAGAGGTCGCCCAGACCGGCAGCGTCATCCATCGGCATTACTTCAAATCCATCCATCACCGCCTCCAACGCCTTGACCGGATCAATCTCCGTAACGCAAACCCGCGCGCCGAAGCCTTTGGCTCGCATTGCTATCCCTTTACCGCACCAGCCGTACCCAGCGATGACGACATTTTTCCCGGCAACAATAAGGTTTGTCGTCCTGTTGATCCCATCCCAGACTGATTGGCCGGTTCCGTACCGATTGTCGAACAGATATTTGCATCGCGCATCATTGACCGCGATCATCGGAAATTTCAGGGTTTTGTCAAGAGCCATAGAGCGCAGGCGCTTTATTCCGGTGGTAGTCTCCTCACACCCGCCGTACACGCCCGGAATCAGGTGCTGAAGCTTTGTGTGCATGATATTAACAAGGTCGCCGCCGTCATCGATGATTATATTCGGGCCGCATTCCAGTGCCGAGGTCAGGTGACGGTTATACACCTCCTCCGTCGCGCCGTATCGGGCGTAGACCGCCATGCCGGCGGCGTCATTGCCTCCGACGGCAAGGGCTGCGGCAACATCGTCCTGTGTTGAAAGCGGATTGCATCCGGTCGCATGCATTTCGGCACCTCCGGCGGCCAAAACACGGCAGAGACAGGCTGTTTTCGCCTCCATATGCACCGATAATGTAATCTTCATGCCCTCAAACGGCCGTGTCTTCTCAAAATCAGATTTGATCGCGTTTAAAAGCGGCATGTTCCGCCATGCCCACGCTATCTTTTGCTCTCCCGACGGGGCCATCGATAAATCGCATACATCACTCATCTTGTGCCGATCCTTTCGCATATCTTGTTGACTTCATAGACTACACGCGCACTGTCGATATTTGCAAACTCCCTGTTTTCCATCAGGATTTTGCCGCCGACTATGACAGCCTCAACCTCGCTACCGTTCGCGGAATACGCTAATGCCGCGACGGGGTCATTCACAGGCTGCATATTCGGGCGATCCAAGTCCAGTATGCAGAGGTCGGCAATGTACCCCGGCTTGATTTCTCCCAGATTATTGATCCCCATCGCCGCCGCACCGTTCTTTGTGGCAATATTGAATCCCTCCCGCGCACTGATTGCTTGTGCGTTGTGGTTTACGCCCTTGTGTATCAGCGTCAGCATCGACAAATCCCGGAACATGTTCAGCGAATTGTTAGACGCGGCGCTGTCGGTTCCAAGCGCGATTTTTACCCCGGCTTTCAACATTTTCATAACAGGCGCGACGCCGTTGGCAAGTTTGAGGTTACTGACCGGATTTGTCACCACATGCACACCGCGATCTGCAAGAATTTCAATATCGCTGTCTGTAAGATGTACACAGTGGGCCGCAACTGTTGTGCCGGTGAGAAGCCCTGCCCTGTCAAAGAGTTCCGTGGGCGTGCAGCCGTATCTTTCGCGTATTGTTTCGTTTTCGGCAAGGCTCTCTGATATATGCGTGTTAATCGGCAAAGCTAATCGCTTCGCCTCGGCGGCGATTTCACGCTGATACCCTTCATCGCAGGTATACGGCGCGTGCGGGGCCAGCATGAAGCTGATGTTATCGTGGCCTTTCCATTTCTCAATCTCCTCCAACGCTGTCCGCAATCGCCGCTCTCCGGCTTCCGGATCATCCGCGCCGCCTAAGAGCCCGCGCGACTGAACAGTCCGTATTCCCGTCTCCTCCGCCGCGCGGGAGCATTCGTCAGGATGGTACATATCAATAAATGATGTGGTGCCGTTTCTCAGCATCTCCATAATCGCCAGCATTGTACCCCAATAGCAATCTTCCGGCTCCAGCTTTTCCTCCAGCGGAAAAATCCGCCCAAAAAGCCAATCGTTGAACAGTAAATCATCCGCGCAGTTACGAAAAATCGCCATCGGCGCGTGAGTGTGCGCGTTGATCAGGCCGGGTATCAACAGCTTTCCTGCACCGAAAATAGTCTTGTCGGCACGGAATCCGGCAGGTTCTTCAGACACAGAGACAATCAACCCGCCGCTTATATAGACAGAGCATGTCTCCACACCATCGGGCAACACGGCGAGTATGTCTTTGATTAGTATATTCATTGCAACAGCCCCTTAAAAAAGTAAGTATATTCCAATTCAGATATGGGAACAATGTCAAAAAACATGATAGAAACCGGGAGCGTGATTATTATGGTAAAAGGCATAACCCGCCGCGTCATTGTGATAAAATCGCCGGATCGCAGGCTTTTTGAGGAAGCCATATTCATCGTCAGGGAAGACGCGCTGACAGAACCTGGCGTTACGCCGGATGATATCATCAAAGAAGCGCAGGACGTCGCGGATAACTACATCCGCAGCAATCTTAAACCGAAACGCTTAAAGCTTCCGCCATCAGTGTTTGCACTGCTGGGCGCGGGAGTTACCGGGGCGATATGGCTGTTGGCTTGGATGTTTTGGTAGGGAGTGCGTCTCGCAATATACAACTCCCTGTAGGGGCGATTATCAATCGCCCGCGGGTGACCGGGGTGGTCGCCCCTACAGATCCATCACCCGTTGCAATTCGCGCTTCGGGAAGCCTAACTCAATCTCAAATCCGCGCTGTTCCAGCCAAGCAATGATTTCACGCCACATCTCGATTGCTTTTTTGTTTTTACCCAATTCCTCGTAAAGATACGCCTTTGCGAACAGATTGTCCGGCATTTCCTTATCCGCTTCATACGAAGCGTCCCAGTATGCAATCGCTTCTTCATATCTGCCGAGCATCTTTAGATAATGCCCCCCGTTATGCAGCAGATACGTGTTTTTAGCGTCAACTTTCAGTCCGGCTTCTATTGTTTCCCAGCCTTTATCGTGTTGCTCGCAGTAGTGCGAATATGCGGTGGCCAGAAAGACATAATTCTCAGCAAAATCCGGCTCTTCGGCGATAGCCTTTTGATAAGCGTCAATGCTCTCTTGCCCCCTGCCGTTTCGGGCAAGCAGTTTTATTAGCTCCATCCGGCTGACAAATCGGACATCTCTGTTATCGCTCACTTTGCCAATGGGTCGACTTCCGGTTTCGGCGGCTTGAATCGCTTCGTTGAAATATTCTTCCGCCTGCTTAACAAGCTTTTGGGAATGCAGATCCTGCAGTATCGCGTAATCCATCAAGTCATATTGTGTGAAGTCTCCGCTATCAAACAGACTCCGATACGCGCTTTCAGCGAGTGCATAATCATCGGCGCCGCGGGTGTCATCATATACAGAGGCCAACCGACCTGCTATGCTGTGATAGACGGTCATGCGGTTTCTGAACAATTCATCAATACTCACGCCGAAGAAATCTGCGATTGCGGGAAGCATCACGGTGTCCGGAATCGCTGCGCCGCGTTCCCACTTGCTGACAGATTGAAAGGTAATGCCGAGCTTATCGGCAAGTTGCTGCTGTGTGACATTCTGCTCATCCCTGAGTTTTTTGATATTTTTGCCTATTGCTATGTTGTTCATTTTTCATTCCTCCAAATGGCTTATTTGAGTTTACCATAAATGAAGGTGCGAGAAAAAGCAATAACCGCTAAAGGGAAGTGCATCACGCCTGGGTTGAGTAGGGGCGGTCATCCCCTACGGATTCCAAATCCCGGACGCGTCCGCTGCTTTCAGGCTTTCATCAATATCACCTAGCAGGTTGATATGCCCCATTTTCCGGCCGTCCCTTGCTTCGGCTTTGCCATATAAGTGGAGCTTTCCTCTCGGCAAAAGTGGTATATAAGGCGCTAGATTACTCGGCTGTTTCTGATCCATGTGGTCTCCTAAAATATTCATCATCACAACTGGCGTATGCTGCCGGGGATCACCCAGCGGGAGGCCGCAGATGGCCCTGACATGCTGCTCAAACTGGCTTGTCTCACAGGCGTCTATCGTGTAATGTCCGGAATTGTGCGGCCGCGGGGCAAGCTCATTGATATAGATCTCGCCGCCGATGACGAACATCTCAATACCCAATACGCCTATGCTGTCTAAACTCTCAGCTATCTTGCAGGCGTATTCTATGGCACGGGCTTCCAAGTCTTTTGATATCCGCGCCGGGACTATGCTCTGGATTAAAATATTGTCACCGGGTTGATGTATATTCTCCGCCACAGGGAAAACGGAAATTTCCCCGGTGGTGCTGCGTGCGATGATAACCGATATCTCCTTTGTAAAGGGCATGAACTGCTCCAGAATGCACTCATACTTAGAAGCGATTTCTTCGGCTTTTGCTATATCATCCTCAGATTTGATAACAGCTTGTCCCTTGCCGTCATATCCGCCCATTGTCGTTTTCAGCACACTTGGGAAGAACACTTTTTCACGGAACGTTTCCAAGCTGTCAATCAGATGAAAATCCGCCACGGGAATCCCCATATCTCGGAGCGCCGATTTTTCCCTAAAACGACTTTGTTTTGTTTTCAGGACATTGCTGCCCTGCGGGAGATAGGCATGTTCCTCCAGATAAGCCAGCGCGTCATAGTCTATATTCTCAAACTCGAACGTAATCACATTACTGATTTCGGCGAGTTTTTTTATGGCATTCATGTCGTCATAGGCCGCTGTTATCTCTATGTCGGCGACTTGTCCGCATGGGCAGTTCGGCTCAGGCTCCAGCACAGCGACGAAGTAGCCCATGGCCTTGGCGGCCAGACACATCATTCTGCCCAGTTGTCCGCCTCCTATGATGCCTATAGTTTTATACGGCATAATTGTCATACTTATCAAAGCTCACTTTCCAATATGGATTTTGTTATATCAGCCCGCCTTGATTGCAACCGGCTATAGACTTCACTGTCGAACGCGCCGAGAATCTGCGCTGCCAGCAATCCTGCGTTTGTCGCCCCGGCGGTGCCGATTGCCACCGTTGCCACCGGTATGCCGCCCGGCATTTGTACGATTGACAACAGGGAGTCAAGGCCGTTCAGCGTTTTAGACTGCACAGGTACGCCGATTACTGGCAGATTTGTCTTCGAGGCTACCATTCCCGGGAGATGCGCCGCACCGCTGGCTCCCGCGATGATAACTTTAAGACCGCGGCCTGCCGCGGCCTCTGCGTAAGTGAACATATAATCCGGCGTGCGATGTGCGGATACCACTTTTTTTTCATAGGGAATCTCCAACTCCTCCAATATAAGGCAAGCGTGCTGCATTGTGCTCCAGTCCGAAGTGCTGCCCATGATTACCCCAACACGTATTTCCATAGCCGACTCCTTACAATAGTTATTTTATAAGTAATACATTTGTTATTTTAACAAAACACCGTATGTTTTTCAAGAAAGTTTTACAGGGTGTAGTGGGAAAACGCACTGAAGTTTTTCTTGTTTCCTCCCCGTCGGCGGGGGAAACAAATTTAAATCAGTGCAATTCACCCACACCCTTGCAGGGTACGCGTACTCAAAATTCATAATTTTGCATAGCATTTCTCCCCGACATCTGTTATACTGTAGATCACTACAAAAAGCAGGAGATATCTAATGAAAAAGATTATTGTCGCGGCGCTTTGCATCGTAATACTTATATCTTTCGCGGGTTGCGCGCAGACCGGCGAGTCCGATATGTCGTCTACCTACTTCGGCGGGGAATACGGCGAGGCTTTCTCCGCTTTCGGTCCCGGCGTTGTTATGATAAGCGCCGATGAATTCGAGATCACCTGGGGGGAGTTGTTCTTCCACATCGGAATGATAGTGGAGAGTCTGCGCAACCACTATATGCATCTGGATTTGGCGACCATTATGTCTGTCTACGCCGAGGATGTGCTGAACGAAGCTGTGCAGAGCGCCCTGCTGTTCCGTGTGCTGGAATACGGCGCACGTGAGGCCGGGGTCACGCTCAGCGATGAAACTCTCGCCATGCTGGACGCCGATATAACGGATGCGTTAGAACGTCACGACGGGGATGACGCCCTGTTCGACCAGTGGCTTTGGGACCATTTCAGCGCCTACAGCCGGGAACTTTATCTGTATCTGGCCAAAACATCGATGTTGTCCGAGCCGTTGATTATGCACATGTACGGCCCCGGCGGGCGGAATCTGCCGGATGGTGACGTGCAAACTTTCACCGCCGATGACGGGTACTTAATGGCCATGCACATCCTGCGTAACCACGATGATCTTGCATTAGGTCATGCAGAGTATCTCATAGACCGGCTGAACGCCTACAGCGGCACGGATCTTGTTGCGTACTTCGCTGAACTTATGTTTGCCTGGAGCGACGACCTCGGCGGTGTGCACCAGTTCCCGGGCGGATACCTGTTCCAGTACGGCGACATGGTGCCGGAGTTTTACTACGGCACCCGCAACCTTGAAATAGGCGAGGTCAGCGGGATCATAGAGTCCTACTTCGGCTACCATATAATTATGCGCATGCCGATAAACTTTGACACGGTACCTATGAGACTGCTGCAAATGAACCTCACGCTGCGCGAGGCGACGGCAATGAACCTGTTTGAAACCGGCCTGATAAGCCGGGCCGATAGTTTGGATTTGATATTTACGTCTGAGTTCGAATCGATCGATTTGGCGGAGATATTCAGCTATGCAACGGGGGCGGAGTAGGGTTCATCCCCCTTTCCCCTTCATGCGCGGGGGGGCTTTGGACGGGGAACCCGCAGAGTCGGGTGTTTTTCCCCGTCCAGCGGTTATCGAAACCCAAACACAGGACGCAGATCCCCACAACTAAACACACATAAAAGAGATGGAGAGAAAGATAATGAAACTCAGATACATACCAAACATAATTACACTCTCGCGGGTCGCACTGACTGTTGCGCTGATATTTATTGCCCCCCCGATGGGGCTTCTATCATTTGTGATATATTGCATCGCAGGCTTCACAGACATGATTGACGGACGTTTGTCAAGGAAAATCCCCAACGGCGAATCCAGGCTGGGGGCAGAACTGGACTCCTTTGCCGATATGCTTTTAATAGTAGTCGGTATCTTTGTGCTTATGCCTGCGATGCATGTATGGGGCTGGTTATGGTTTGTCGTTATCGGTGCATTGGTGTTTAAAATCCTGTCTGCAAGTATAAGCGGTCTGGTTAAGCACAAAAAAGTTTTGTTCACCCATACATTGGCAAACAAAGCGGCGGCACTGTTTTTGTTCATAGCCCCGATATTATACTTTACCCTCGGCGAACATATTGTTGTCAACATTTATTTTATTTTCTTGATCTCCTGGGTGTTCCTGGCGACGGTTGAAGAGTCTCTGATAAATCTGCTGTTAAAACACCCAAACACGAATATAAAGGGAATATGGAAAGTCCGGGCAGAGAATCGCGGGAATGTTGAGCATTGATAGGGACAACAAAACACCTGTCGCCTGCGGGCGGCACCCTCTTTACTAAAGAGGGCAAGGATTGACTATACGTTTTCCCCACCCTGCATGGAAGCAATAATAAAGAGAGGTAATCCCAAATGAAAAAACGAATCCTTATATTTTCACTGCTGCTAGTCGTATTATCCGCACTCCTGCTTGTCGGCTGCGCAGCGGAGACAAAGCCAGAGCCGGAACAGGAAACGATTCCGGAAGTTGAAGTTATTGATACGACGGAACCGAATCTGTATGAGCCGGAAGAACCCGATGAAGAATACGTGCCTGTGCCTGACGAACCTGAACCGGCAGTCGGCTTTGCCATCCACGGAGCAATCCACCGTGTGGAGTACGGCGATAATGTTGCATATATATTCGGCACGCTTCACGGCAGCCGCCCGGAATGGTTCCCGCTGTCGGATATAGTCGAAGACGCTATGGCACGGGCAGATGTTTTTGCGCTTGAGTTCGATATGTCAGACATGGGAGCGCTTGAAGCAGAGATGGAGGAGTTGATGTTTCTCTCTGATGGCCAGACTTGGGCCGACGTCCTGCCGCAGGCGGCGTATGACCATCTTGTATACGTCATCGCAAGCTACGAAATTCCTTATGAAGATGTGCGGAACATGAATCCTGTTCTTCTTGTCTACACCATCGCTTTGGAATTTATATCTCTGCTGTCAGATGTAGACATGATTACGACAGTAGATGGATATGTCCGGGACATCGCCCTGGCACGGGGTCTCCCCGTAATCGGCCTGGAGACTGTCGCGCAACAGATGGATATAGTTTTTAATCCGCCTATCGATGTCGCGGTGGAGCAAATTATGGAATTCTTGCCGCCGATGGAAATGCTGATGGAAATAATGAACAGCGACGAGGCATCGCTTGACGAGCTGGCGGATATGTACGAATCCAACGATATCTCGGCTATTGCCGAAGCGTTTGCACGCACGTCGTCCGTTGAAGCGACAATCGACAGCCCTGCCGGAATCTATAGTAGAGAGATAATTATGAACTACCGCTCCACCTATTACGCCAACGCTATTGCCCGTCTGTTGCGGGAGACGGAAGAACCGACCACTTTCTTTGTGGCAGTGGGGTTATCGCACGTAATGAGGTCATTGGGCGGCGAGGAGTTTACCGATATTGTGGAGCAATTGGGGTTGTTGGGATTTGAGGTCGTACCGCTTTGGTAGGATGTGTTTGTCGCACATGGTCAATCCGAACGGCCAATGCAGGGGACGCCATCCCCCGTCCAACCCCTCGTTTCCCAGGGGGGCAGTTTCCTGAGGGTTGAGCTGACAATCAAACTACGGGCGCGAAATTCGCGCCCGTTTGTTGTCCATGCCCTACCCCAGAAACATCGTGATATCATCCACCGTAATCCCCTGATGGAACGCCAGATTCAAGGCATAGCCGATAAACTTCGAGATATCATTCACCGATGTGTCGATATCCTTCGGCGTTACTATCATGTCGCCGCCGTAGTTTTCAAAGTCCTGCCGGCTGACCTCGCGGGAACCTGCCTTTTCGGCGATGTCGGCGGCGAGCGTTCCCGCGTCAACCACTGTCGGCACGCCGATTGCCGTCACGGGGATGCCAAGCGTCTCGGTATTAATCGCCATCCTGCCGTTGCCGACGCCGGAACCGGGGACGATTCCGGTATCAGCGAGCTGGACCGTTCGGCAAACTCGCTTGAATCTGCGGGAGGCGAGGGCGTCCACAACAATCACCCGGTCGGGGCGGATGCGCTCTGTCACGGCTTTTATCAGCTCGGCTGATTCCATTCCTGTAGTCCCCAGCACGCCGGATTCCAACACCGACACGCGGCGCAGCATACCGAACTCTTCCGGCATTTTATCCACTAGGTGGCGCGTGACCATCGTATGCCGCGCAGTCATCGGCCCGATGGCGTCCGCTGTAATCGCGGAGTTGCCAAGGCCGACAACAAGAGCTGAATCCCCCGGCTCCATTTGAATAAGTTCTTCAATCTCCTGCGCTAATGCAATGCTCCCGGCATTGAACGCCCCCTCTTCGCGGTTAATGAATCTATCCAGCTCCACGGTGATGTATGTCCCCACCGGTTTGTTGAGTTCCCGCGCGCCCTGTTCGTCCGTTATCCGCACGGTGGTTATATCAAACCCGGCGACATTTTTGTCCCGCGCGATAACGCCGGGCAGCTCCGTCTGCGCCTCGGCAGATTCCGCCCATATTTCCCGTGCTTCGACCGCCAGGTCGGTTCTGATCGTCCACATTTGTTGTATACCTCCGGTTTTTGCTGTTAGCGTTGCCGTATGGGTGCGGTATTATACGTGTGCCGCGCCGTCCCTGTATGGCGCGGTATAAAAACTGTTGGAATGTATTTTATAATTTTTGGAACAAATAATGGGAATACTACGTCATACTGTTTGAAAGCTTTCAAAAATATAAATGCGAGGTACAGATTATGAAGAATTTAAAGAAAGCGCTGCTCTTTGCGCTTGCGGCCGCGATGCTTTTACTAACCGCGTGCGGCGCGGCAAACACAAACGATGACCAACTCCCGGAGGAGAACTACCCGAATTATGAACAGCCCGTCACACTGCCGCAAGACATTGACCCGGACGATGTTTACACGGATTACGAACCGGACTTAGATGCGGATTTTGATCCGGATTATGTTTGGCCCACAATTTTTGTCAACGGCGAAGGTTTGCCGGGTGTAGATCACATAATCATCGGCGATGATATCTTCCCCACCCATGTCCCACTTGTGCCGGTGGCGACAGCCCTTGGCGTGAACTCAATATATACGTTGGACGCATATCCCCTGGTAGTTATGCTGGAGGGCTTGAACGGCGATATTTCGTTCACGGTAGGCTCTGAGGATTTTACAGTCAACGGCGAAACTATTACACTTAACCAACCCTCGGTTGCGATTGACGGCGTGGTCTATGTACCTGTCGTGTTTTTCCGCGATGTCTTCGGCGGCAGCGCGTTTTCATCCGGCGGTGAGGTTCATATCAGCGCTGAAGCTGATGAAATGATGTAATAAGTGTCCCCCAATTAAGCTATAAGCTGCAAGAATGAGGCACGTCTGTATTGACGCGCCTCATTCCTACTTGAACACGATCTTCCTGATGGTTTCAACCGACAAATTGTATTCATCCGCAAGATGCCCGATGGACATCTTTTCCAAATACTTCGTTCTGATTTCCGCGTTACGTTCCTGAAAATACGCCCGCGAACCGCTTGCCTCCCCCCACTTTTTTCGTTCCCTGTCTTTTGGGAAGTACAAAGTATCCCCGGCGGCATATTTCTGCACTTCTTTCAGCAAATTTTCAGGCAGAACGTCGGAGGCGTTTTTGTATTTCATGTTGCGTACCTCCGATGGTTATCAATTCGCTTTTAAAAAATCTTCCACGGTTTCGTATTCATCAAGCTCAACGCCGTTTTCTTTGATCGCCTGTCTGAATTTTTGTTCAACGAACTCAGCCCGCTTGCGGAAACTAGCCAAGTCATTCGCATTGAATGCGCCAAAGATATCAACATCGGTGATTCCGAATTTTGCGCCCCAATCACTGACCTCGTTTTGCAGATTACAGCACCAGATATAAGCGTTGACAGGATCACCCGCATCGCACCAGTGATAAACCCTGCGCCATGTATAAATTAGCTCCTGATACCAAGCGGCAAGTTCTAAAAAGTCTTGGACGCTTGTTTTCGGAGTAGGTTTTTCCTGGTCGTCAAGAAAAATCTTCGTGTTTTTTATCAGTTCATGGCAAAGGCGCTTTTGTTTGTCAGGGGATGCTTCCGTGATAATTTCCCTGTACAGCTTCGTGAAATCCACGGGGACTTTAGTCATGTCAGCCAGTTCTTGCAGCTGATTTGTTTGCCCATGCTTGAAATAGCGCCCATTGACAAAAGCCACCGTGATAGCAAGCAAATCGCAGATATATCCGGTATTTTCGCGCACTTTGTACAGCTTTTCCTCAAACAAGGTGTCCTGATAGATTTCCCTTACCGTGTCAAACCATTTTTTCGCGCGTTCAAGCATATACTGAGGGTTTTGAATATTGGCCTGTAATCGCGCTTGAAGGCTCGTGAATCTTTGTCTGTCTTCTTCGCTTCGCGCCCAGAGGATTGCGGAGTTTGCAAGACAGGTCGTATTGTATTCCTTGACGTCAGCCATGCGCTCAATACGCTCCCATGACATAGGGAATAAATCATAGCCTATGCCGTCCACGATGAACGTTCTCGCCAGGCCGTTCGCCCTGTTTGTCGCGGGGATATAGAAACTGAAAGCCGCGGCTTCCATGTCTTTTTCAAGTTTCAGCATCTTATGCTCAAGCAAAAGGCATACATCGTCACGGTATTCGGCCTCGATTTTCTCAACAGCCCATTTCGTTAAACATGCATCGTTCTTGTTCATTTTTAAACCACCTTTTATTTTTTGTCAAGCGCTTGCGTATACAGAGTAGCATTTATAGCTGTAATCATCAATGCCATATTTGGTTAGAATCGTTTTATACCCTTCGTCTTATGATATAAAAACCGGCTTGAAATTTAGATTTCAAGCCGGTTTTTGATTGTAATCTTTGAGAATATTCTAATCCGTCAATCCTTGTTCCTGACGCTCTTTTATCGCGTCCCTGCGCGAGAGATTTACGCGCCCACGGTCGTCGATTTCCATGACTTTTACCCAGGTCATGTCGCCTTCATTCAGCACGTCCTCAACCTTTTCAACTCTGCGGTTTTCAAGCTTTGAGATGTGAACCATCCCGTCCTTGCCGGGCACAAGCTCTACAAACGCACCGATTGGGATAATCCGCACGACTTTGCCGTAATACAGCTTGCCGATTTCCGGGACGAATACGATATCGTCAATCATCTTCTTGGCGGCGCGGCACGCTTCGATATCGGTTGAGGAAATGAACACGCTGCCATCGTCCTCGATGTCGATTTTCGCGCCGGTTTCCGCTGTGAGCTTCTGTATAACTTTGCCGCCTGAACCGATGACTTCCCTGATCTTATCGGGGTGAATTTGCATAACTATCATCTTCGGCGCGGTCGGAGCCAGCTCTGATCTCGGCTCCGATATTACCGGCAGCATTATTTCGTCTAATATCTGTATCCGCGCCTCACGTGTGGAGGCAAGAGCCGATTCTATAATTGGCATTGTCAGTCCGTCGTTTTTCAGGTCCATCTGGATAGCTGTAATACCTTTTTTCGTACCGCCGACTTTAAAGTCCATTTCGCCGTGGAAATCTTCAACACCCTGGATGTCAATAAATGTCGTCCAGTCATCTCCATCGGAGATCAGACCGCAAGAAATTCCGGCAACCGGGGCTTTAATCGGCACGCCGGCATCCATCAGCGCCAAGGTGGAACCGCAGATCGCCCCCTGAGACGTGGAGCCGTTTGACGACAAAACTTCTGAGACTACGCGGATAGCGTACGGAAACTCATTAACGCTCGGCAAAACCGGCTCAAGCGCCTTTTCGGCAAGCGCGCCATGGCCGTATTCACGTCTCGAAGTGGAGCGCGATCCCCGTGCCTCACCTACTGAGAACGACGGGAAGTTGTAGTGGTGCATATAGCGCTTCGACTCTTCTTCATAGATTGTGTCAAGCTTCTGCGAGGCTGAGATCGTCCCCAGTGTTGCTATTGACAGCACCTGCGTCTGACCGCGCGTGTACAGTCCGGAGCCGTGAACTTTCGGTATCAGGCCTACTTCCGCCGCCATCGGGCGCAGCTCGTCCATCGCCCTGCCGTCAACCCTTTTTCCTTCCAAAAGCCAAGCTTTGACTACTTTCTTTTGAATCCTGTATGTTATTTCCTCAAGCTGGGCGGTTATTTCTGGATAATCTGCTTCAAACTCGGCGATCATCTTTTCAACAACGGTATTGTATCTCTCCTCACGGATGTTTTTGTCGTCGGTGTCCATTGAGTGTTTCACGTCATTTAGATACTTATCCGTAATTTTCGCGAACAGCTCATCATTGAACGATGCCTGCGCATACTCAAACTTCGGCTTGCCGACTTCAGCCCTCATTTTATTGATAAGCTCAATCACGGGGCGAATTGCGTCATGCGCAACTTTGATGCCTTCCAGCATCACGTCTTCCGTGACCTCATTCGCCGCGGCTTCCAGCATGACGATTTTTTCCATCGTTGCCGCGATTGTGCAGTACATATCAGACGTCTCACGCTCCGCCGTGGTGGGGTTTACAAAAAACTTTCCGTCTTTATATCCCAGCGACGCGCCGCCTATGGGTCCGTTAAACGGGATGTCGGAGATAGTCACAGCCGCCGACGCACCGACCATCGCGGCAATTTCCGGCGAGCAGTCATGGTCTACAGCCAGTATTGTGCAGGAGATAACAACATCATTGCGCAAATCATCCGGGAATAACGGGCGCATCGGCCTGTCAATCATGCGACCGGCGAGGACTGCACGTTCAGACGGGCGCGCCTCACGCCGCAGGAATCCACCCGGGATTCTGCCAACGGCATATAGCTTCTCCTCAAAGTCCACTGACAACGGGAAGAAATCAATCCCATCTCTCGGCCGCGCCGAGGCAGTGGCCGTTACAAGTACGGTGGTTTCGCCGTATGTGACAAGTACAGCAGCACCGGCAAGTTCCGCAAGCTTTCCAGTCTCCATCGTAAGCGTACGGCCCGCGAAATCTATTGTATACTTCTTCTCGTTCGTAAATTCTCTTTTGCTGATAATCATAATGATTGCTCCTTTCAAAAGCATACCTGTCGGAGCGGCAAATCTCTTAGCACTTGAAAACATGTCCGAGATTTCGGGCAAATTTTCAACTGCTATGGGATTGCTGCTCCTGTTGATTGTTGTAGGGGCGGACATCGCGCGTCCGCAGGAACACCACGGACGGCCATTGACCGCCCCTACAAAGGGATCACGGGCCGCCGAGGACGGCGGCCCTACATGTATTATTTCCTGATTCCGAGCTTTGCGATACACGCCCTGTAGCGCTCGATATCCTTTTTCATCAGATAATCAAGCAGACTGCGGCGTTTACCAACCATTTTTAACAGGCCAAGCTCACTGTGTTTATCTTTCTTGTGTACTTTCAGGTGCTCTGTCAGCTGACGGATACGCTCCGTCAGAATGGCGATCTGCACCTCCGGCGAACCGGTGTCAGACTCGTGCGTGCGATTGTCCTCGATAACTATGTTTTTCTGGTCTTTGGTAATCATGATTTTTCCTTTCTTTTTTACAATTCTCCTATGCCCTGAGTAGCGGGTGGAAAGGCAACCGATAACATCCGGCTGTATCCCGAAACTAAGCGCATGGAATGCAAGCATATTAACACATTTTTCACGTGCTGTCAAAGTAAATTTTCAATGGCCTGTATCTGGCAGGGGCGCACAACATGCGCCCGTCACCTTTTTAAATTAAACATTGTGAGTTTTACCGATGAACAATGTTCGCACCTACAGGCTGACATATCAATTGCGGCATCAATAAATTTTCATGGTTGATAATAAGCGCGGGATGTAGTATACTATTTTCAACGATGAAGAGGTAAGGCTGCACTAGTTGGGGAGTTAGCGGTGCCCTGTTACCTGCAACCCGCTGCAGCAGGGATGAATCCCGGCTCTCGGACTTGTGATGTGCTGTCAGCATCTGATAAGCGGCGTTGACGAGCCGGTCTCGCGCAACGTAAATTCGTGAACCATGTCAGGCGGGGAACCGAGCAGCATTAAGCGAAATCTTACGTGTGCCGCGAGGGTGCCGGTTCCGAGCTGGCTGTCAGAACTAGCGGGCATATCACACTTTCAAAGGCCGGTGTGCAGTCTTACCGCTTCGTCGTTTTTGATTTGCGAAGGACAAAACACCCGCCGCCTGTGGGCGGCACCCTCTTTACTAAAGAGGGCTGGGGACGGGGGTAATATGATGTTGCCTTATAATAAAAAATTCAAACTGCGAGCGCGTGAGTTGCGGAGAAATGCAACACCGCAGGAAAACAAGCTGTGGTATGAATTTTTGCGTAAACATCCTTGTCCTTTTACAAGACAAAAAATAGTAGATAACTACATTGTTGACTTTTTATGTACTTCAAAAAAACTTGTCATAGAAATTGATGGAAGCCAGCATTTTACGGATGACGGCTTGGAATATGATCGTATACGTACTGATTTATTTGAAAGCTTAGGGCTGCATGTTATGAGGTTTACTAATACTCAAATAGACACATCTTTCGATGAAGTTTGTGTAATTATACAAAATTATACAGACTCACATAATCAATAGTCCCTGCCCTCTTTAGTAAAGAGGGTGCCGCCCGCAGGCGGCGGGTGTTTTGTTTTATGTGCAGATAATTTATATTTTGTGACATTGGAGAGTGGTTCAAAGTTAAAGGGGTTATCCTTGAAAAGGGCGAAAAATATTACACATACTTGAGGGCAATTTTTACTTCAATAAAAAATGTCCAAAATAAATATAATTGGCTTATTACGGATTTTGAAGGTGTTGCTGAAACAGCTTTTCATAACTTGTTTATCGATAATGCATACATTTGGATTAGTGGTGAAGAATTGACAGCTATAGTTGAAAAGGATGATTTTCAATGGATATGGGCTGTATTGTCGGGATTTGATAAAAATATTACCCTGGAGGAAGTGTTGAAATATAAACTTCCTTACGCAGATGGTTACACTGGGTTTTGGGAAAATCCTGTTACAATTCAACATCCGTTAGCTGATATTGAAATTGTTCCTTGGGATAGTAGTTTGACCTTAATTATCAGCAAAGACCACAGCATAATAAATGACTTTAGAATGGCTTTTCCTCTTGGCGAAGATTTGGAGGAACACAACACGAAATAAGCGTTCCCCACAATATTACAATTTCACATCGGAGGCCACTCACGTGTATCAGGCTTTATACAGAAAATACCGTCCGCGCAGGTTTGCGGATGTATCGGGACAAGAACATATCACACAGACGCTGCAGCGGCAGGTGGAAACGCACCGTCTCTCGCATGCGTATCTTTTTGTCGGTGCCCGGGGGACGGGTAAAACGTCATGCGCGAAAATCCTCTCCCGCGCGGTGAACTGCCGCAATCCCAAAGACGGCGACCCGTGCAATGAATGCGTATCCTGCATCGGCATTGAAAACGGCTCGATTCTGGATGTGCTGGAGCTGGATGCCGCCTCCAATAACGGCGTTGACAATGTCCGCGCACTGCGGGAAGAGGCCGTGTATTCACCGGCGGCGGTATATAAGCGCGTGTATATCATAGACGAAGTGCATATGCTGTCAATCGCCGCGTTCAACGCCTTGCTGAAACTGCTTGAAGAACCACCGGAACACCTGATGTTCATCCTGGCGACGACTGAATTGCACAAAGTCCCGGCGACGATTTTATCCCGGTGCCAGCGATTTTCGTTCAAACGCCTTTCAAGCACGGCAATTGCCGACCGACTGAACCTCGTCGCACATGAAGAGGGATTCAATCTCACAGGAGACGCGGCGGAGAAACTTGCCATGTTGTCGGACGGTTCTATGAGAGACGCGTTATCTCTGCTGGACCAATGCGCGTCCGAGTCTGTTATTGACCTGCCCTGCGTGTTGGATACGGTCGGACTTGCGATGAGTTCCGAGATCATCGGCATCGCCGACGCGATAGCGGACAGAGTGTTGGAACCGGCGCTTGAGATTTTCACGCGACTCTACACCGGGGGGCGGGATTTGTCGTCGCTGCTGGGTGAACTCGCGGCGCTTATGCGCGACTTGCTTGTATACAAACTCTCGCCGAATTCCCCGCTTTTGGGCGGCGGATTTTCAGCGGCGGAACTCGCCGGACTTTCGGAAAAACTTTCGGCGGAGCGTGTTTTTCACTGCCTTGAGATGATACGTGACGCGTCTGCCGGCCTCACGAGAAGCGGCGGCAAGCTGCCTGTGGAAATGTGCATTATCAGAATGTGCAATGAGAGCCTGTCTGACTCAACCGCCGCACTGTTGTCCCGGATAGAGCGGCTTGAATCCGCGGTGCAAGGCGGAGGAATTCCTGCGCCGCAACCGGTTAAGGCAAAAGATCCGATCCCTTCCGCATCCCCGCAACCTGTCGTAGAGACGGAATCAATTCCAGAACCGGTGGCAACCGAGAATCCTCCGAAAATGCCAGTGAAAGCATCCCAGGACGGAGATGCATCCTGGCAGGGAATCCTGGCGCTTTTGAAAAACGACCCGCCGACATACGCGGTTTTAAGTGACAGCACGAAAGTGTCTCCAACAATACAAGACGGCGAGATAATTTTACGCGCAAGCAATCCGTTCGCGATGAACGCGATTGAGTCAAAAGCGCTTTCCGAGCGGCTGAAAGAAGCGGCACGGCAAGTATTGGGGCGGGAAGTGACAATCCGCGCACAATTGGGCGGCGAAGCGCCGAGTAAAAAAGACAATAATATTGAAGATTTAAGCGCATTTGGTATAGTAAAATTTGAATAAAAAGGAGCGGATATAAATGGCAAAAGGCGGATTTCGCGGCGGCGGTTACAGCGGCGGCGGTATGAACAAAAACATGATTAAACAGGCGCAGAAAATGCAGGCCGATATGCTGAAAATGCAGGAGGAGCTGGAGGAAAAGACATATGAAGCGCAATCCGGCGGCGGCGCGGTGACGGCGACGGTGAACGGCAAGCATGAGCTTCTCAGCCTCACAATCGAGCAGGACGTTGTTGATCCGGAAGATGTCGAAATGCTGCAAGACCTGGTGATGGCGGCGGTGAACGAAGCCATGCGCACCGCAGACGCCAGCGCGAACGAGACGATGTCAAAACTCACCGGCGGGCTGAATCTTGGGTTTTAGTAGGGGCGATTATCAATCGCCCGCGGACGGCAGGATGCCGCCCCTACAGGATTTTTATGTCCGGGAAGCAGGTCGCAGAGACCTGTCGGATTTGTTGCGGCTGTATACACATTTGCATGATAATCCGGTTCCGTCGATTGACGCGGGACTTGAAAACTTGTGGGCCGAGATATTAAACGACCAAAACCATCATATACTATTAGGCCACGTGGGGGAGACTCTTGCAAGCTCCTGCGTTGCTGTCATTGTGCGGAATCTTACACGCGGACAGCGGCCTTACGCGCTGATTGAAAACGTGGTGACTCACCCGGATTACCGGCGGCACGGTTACGGATTGCGCGTTCTATCGGCGGCAAAAGAGATCGCGGTTCGGGAGAACTGCTATAAAATCATGCTTATGACAGGTTCAAAAGAACCTGGTACGCTGGATTTCTACAAAAAAGCCGGATACAGTTCAGACGAGAAGACGGCGTTTATTCAACGGCTGTAACACGTAGGGGCGGTGCAGGCGGCGTACGCGGTGCAGTCACAGGCAAGCAACACGGGCGATTAATAATCTCCCCAACAGGATGGTGACGACATGAAATATTCATATACATATGATTCCCCCGCCGGAAAAATCTACATAGCGGAATCCGGCGGTGCGATAACAGACGTAATGTTCCGGCCGATAGAAAATTCTACGGAACAAGAAACTCCGCTCATCTCCCGCGCGATTGAAATGCTGCGGGAATACTTTGCCGGTACGCGGCAGGAGTTCGACCTGCCGCTGAATCCCGCCGGGACGGATTTTCAAAAGAAGGCGTGGAACGCGCTGTTGACGATTCCATACGGTCAAACGAGAACGTATAAAGAGCAGGCGGAAGCGGTAGGCAATCCGAAAGCCAGCAGAGCGGTCGGCGCGGCGAACGGCAAGAACCCTATCAACATTTTCATCCCCTGCCATCGTGTAATCGGTGCGGACAAAACGCTGACCGGCTACGGCGGCGGGCTTGAGGTAAAAAAGCTTCTGCTGGAGCTGGAGGGGCGTTATGATTGACAAACTCGAAACCGAACGGCTGATCTTGCGGCCGTTCAATCCGGATGATTTTGAAGCTGTCCACTCGTGGGCCAGCAATCTGGCAAACGTACGATATATGGCACGGGGTCCTAACAGCGAAGAAGATACGCGGGCATTTTTGGCAAGGACAAAATCCGGTTATGATTTCGCCATCGTGCTGAAAGAATCCGGAAAAGTCATCGGCAGTTGCGGAATATACCCAGACAAAAATAACGATACAGCGGAGCTTGGCTGGATACTGCATATGGATCACTGGAAAAACGGTTACGGTACGGAACTCGCCGGTGAGTTGATACGTTATGGGTTTGAAGATTTGAAACTGCGACGAATCTACGCTCCGTGCGCGGCTGTGAATTACAGCTCATATCGCATTATGGAACGAAACAAAATGCGCCGGGAAGCTTTGCATATCAAGGCATTCTGGGCGCGTGTTGATAAGGAATGGATTGACGAAGCTGTATACGCCATTCTTGCGGAGGAATATTTTCTTTCTTTAAAAACTGCGGTTTTGAAAGAAGATGGATTAGCGTTGGCATCTCCGGCGAAATGAATTCGCCTGCGGTGCAGATTAAAATTACGGGAGGATTTTTATGCAGTACTTAATCATATCAGGCAATCCGAAAACTGACGGGCTGTGCAAAAGTGTGGAAGACGAAGTTATTCGCGGTGCGCGCGATGGTGGCGCGGAAGTGACGGTGCTGAATACGAAGGATATCCCAAGATGCCACGTCTGCGGAGCAGGCTGGGGTTCCTGCCGGGATGAAAATCGCTGTGCTTTCGGTGCAGATGGATTCGACGATGCGCAAGCACTTGTAAAAGCGGCAGATGCCATTTGCATAATCACGCCTGTCTACTGGGGAGAGATCACAGAGAGCTTGAAAGCATTTATCGACAGATTTAGGCGGTGCGAATTCGATATGGACGGCTCACGCGGCGGCGCTCTGGCGGGAAAGAAAGTATTGCTTGTCGCGTCCCCGGGCGGATCCGGCAATGGAATGGTCAGTTGCTTAGATCAGTTGGATCGCTTTTGCCGCGCCACGGGTGCACAGGTTTTTGACTACATAGGTGTCAATCGCTGGAATT
The DNA here is from genome assembly GCA_009785525.1 of Oscillospiraceae bacterium. Taxonomy (GTDB): domain Bacteria; phylum Bacillota; class Clostridia; order Oscillospirales; family Oscillospiraceae; genus WRMH01. The sequence continues at coordinate 25,098 of WQWC01000029.1, forward strand.
GCGAGTATAAGCGCGAGGCGGCCTATGCGGCGGCGAAGGCGATGGTGCCATAATGGATTATCTCAGCGTCGCGGTCGATATGGCCGGGTGTCCGAATCGCTGCCGACACTGCTGGCTCGACGGACATAAAAACGGAAATATGACCGTAGACGAGTTCCGCGACATTGCCGGGCAATTCAAAAACTGGCGCGACGAGGACGGCAACGGCATACGTGAGCTGAGCTTTTTCAGCTGGTGGCGGGAGCCGGATTTCCGCGACGACTATCGCGAACTTTGGCGGCTTGAGGGGGAATTGTCCTCCCCCGGACAGGCGAAACGATTTGAGTTGCTGTCAATCTGGCGGCTGGCAAGGGACGAAAGCTATGCCAAATGGGCGGCGGAACTTGAGCCGAAAGTGTGTCAGATCAGCTTTTTCGGCATGGAGGGAAACACTGACTGGGGCACACGTCGGTCTGGCGCGTTCCGAGATAATCTGCTGGCGACTGAGCGGCTGATTGAAGCCGGAATAGCCCCGCGATGGCAGTTGTTTGTCACGAAACACTGTCTTGACGATTTAGACGGATTCCTGCGGCTGATATATGAACTTGATCTGCACAAACGCTGTGAAGCCATTGGGCAGAAGTTCGAGGTGTTCATAGGCGGAATATCACCCGAAGGCAACGGATACGAACTGGAGAGTGTTCGCATTGAAGCAAGTGATATAGCACTAATTCCTGATGGGTTGATTGATATTTGCAGAGAAGGTATTGATCTGCTTGGCCAGCCGGAGCATGTTTTGCTGGATTCATTGTTGCGCGATGATTCGACTTCTAACTTGGACGCCAATTTCCCAAGTGTATCAATAAACGCCGGTTATGATGTTTACCCTAACATTGCCGAGCCTGTTGAGTGGTGGAGGTTGGGCAATTTGAAAACCGACGGTGTTGACGCAATTATCAAAGCTTATCGCGACAAAGCCACGCCGGGGATGAAGATGAACCGCGAAACGCCTGTTAGTGAATTAGCGCGGCGGTACGGCGAAAAAGACAGCAAAAAACTGTATGA